>JANNYT010000181.1:0-6948 GCA_031410255.1 Novosphingobium sp.
AAGCTTTAGACCGATCCATCGGGAGGGAATGAAATCATGCAGAAACTGATCATCGGCGCGGCCATCGCGATCTGCTTGGGGTCCCCAGCATTGGCTAAGCCAGCAGTGGATCCCGTGGCTCTGGCCGCGCACCTAGACGCGCTGGTCACGTCGGCCGACAGAGACTGTTATATGATGAAAAACCGCGAGGCAGCTGGGCCAGCTGCGTCGATCGAAACCTGCCTCACAGCGATTGCTGACCTGCGCGCCAAGCGCCGTGGCGCGACCAAGGCTTCGATCGGCGAATTGGCCAATTTCGATTTTCTGGAATCCGCGCTCGAATCAGGCCTGGGGGACGCCTATAGCACCCGCGACCAGACTTTGAGCGCAAACACCTGCGGCGCCGTCGAACGGAGCTGGGCGCTGCGCTACAAGCTGCTGCAACTCTCCGCCGATGATATCGGCGCAGAGGTCTATGAAATTTATCACGATACCCCAACGCAGCAGGGTGAGCTGCTGCAGATGTGCCGGAGCAAACACGGCACGCCGACCGGTGCAGCCCCGATGCCTGAATAAGGCCAAATCACCGGGCGGCCTTGCCAAGCGCCTTGGCCGTACCCACACAGGCGGTGTCGCTGCGACTGCGCAAGGAACAAGCTGCCATGACCGATACCGAATACGTCCCGCCCAAAGTCTGGACCTGGGACAAGGAAAACGGCGGGCGCTTTGCGGCGATTAACCGGCCGACTTCTGGCGCGCAGACTGAAAAGGAACTGCCGGTCGGCAAGCATCCGTTCCAGCTCTATTCGCTGGGCACACCGAACGGGATGAAAGTCACGATCATGCTCGAAGAGCTGCTGGCGGCCGGCCACAGCGGCGCCGAGTACGACGCCTGGCTAATCAACATCGGGGCGGGCGATCAGTTCGGCTCGGGCTTCGTCGCGCTCAATCCCAATTCCAAGATCCCCGCGATGTGCGACCGATCTGGCGCAGCGCCGATCCGCTTGTTTGAAAGCGGCGCGATGCTGCTGCACTTGGCCGAAAAGTTCGGCGCGTTCATTCCCACCGATCCTGCCGGCCGCGCCGAATGCCTCAGCTGGCTGATGTGGCAAATGGGCAGCGCGCCGTTCATCGGCGGCGGGTTCGGGCACTTCTATGCCTATGCCCCGGTCAAGATCGAATACGCGATTGACCGCTACGCGATGGAGACCAAACGCTTGTTCGATGTAGCCGACAAACGGCTGGCCAAGGCACCTTATTTGGCCGGGGACGCGATCTCGATTGCCGATTTCGCCGCCTTCCCTTGGCTCGGCGCGCTGTATCGCGGGCTGGCTTACAACGATGCCAAGACCTTCCTGGCGCTCGACGAATACACCCATGTCGGCCGCTGGGTGATGGAGCTGAACAGCCGCCCGGCCACGCGGCGCGGCATGGTGGTCAACCGCGCGATGGGCGGCGAGGAAGGCACCTTCCTGGCCGAACGCCATGACGCCAGCGATTTTGACAGCTTGAAGCCCGGAACGCTCTGACCCCCCTTCCCTTCACCGCGCGCTCTGCTAAGAGCGCGCGTCTGCTGGGGCGTCGCCAAGTGGTAAGGCAGCGGCTTTTGATGCCGCCATTCGCAGGTTCGAATCCTGCCGCCCCAGCCAGCAGACCAGTTTTTGCGAACTTTTCAGCGTAAATCCCGCCGACAGGTAATTACCCCTAGCCCTGGCCTAACCACGCCGCAGGCGCCTGCCCACTAAGCCCGGCTGCATCGGCCAGCCTCGGGGAAGCGCATCGTAATGCTCAAGCGGATCAGTCCATCACAGGTAGAAATGGGCATGTTCATCCAGAAGCTGGAGGGCAGCTGGCTGAAGCATCCATTCTGGAAGAGCAAATTCGTGCTCGATGATGACGCGACGCTCGATGACCTGCGCGATGCTGAAATTGACGCGGTGGTGATCGACATTGCCAAAGGACGTGACGTCACCGCGCCGCGGGCCGCGCTAGCGGCGGTTGCCCCGCCGCGCGCCGCCGCGCCGCATTTGCGCGCGGGTGTCTTCATGCCCCCGCGTAGCCCGGCGAAGTTCGATTTCGCCTCAACCGCACCGCTCAGCACTGCGCGCGAATTTGGCCATGCCGGCAAGATCGCTGAGTGCGGCCACAAGATCATCTCCAAGGTGTTCCTCGATGCGCGGCTGGGCAAAGCGATCAGTGTCCAATCGGTCGAGCCGGTGGTCGAAGATATCTTCGCCTCGGTTCAGCGCAACCCGCACGCCTTCAACGGGCTGATGCGCTGCAAGCAGGACAGCGCCTTCCTCTATCACCACGCGCTGGCCTGTTCGGCGTTGATGATCTCACTGGCGCGCGCGCTGGGGCTTTCGCCCGGTGAAATCCGGGAGGCTGGGCTCGCCGGGCTGCTGTTCGATGCCGGGATCAATCACCTGCCGGTCGATCTTGCTGCACTAGGCGGCGATTACCGCCGCTTGCCGCTCGAAATGCTGGCGCAGCATACCACGCTAGGGGCAAATTTCCTCACCGCCAGCGGCATTCCCGAACAGATAGCGCAAGTCGCGCTGCACCATCACGAGCGCAACGACGGCACCGGTTATCCCGACCAGCAGATCGGCGGCGACATTCCGCTGCTGGGGCGGATGGCGGCGGTCTGCGATGCCTATGACGAACTGGCCAGCAGCGCCAGCGATGCGCAAGCTGTCGATCCGGGAGCAGTGATCCAGGCGATGTCGGAAATGCACGGCAAGTTCGATCCGGCAGTGTTCGCGGCCTTCGTCCAGGCGATCGGCACTTATCCGATCGGCACCTTTGTTCAGCTGCGCAGCCAGCGGCTGGCGATGGTGGTCGATCAGGATTACGGCGATTACGCCAAGCCCAGCGTCCGCACGTTCTTCTCGCTCGCCACCGGTGAGCGGGTGCGCGGTGAGACGATTGATCTGGCCAAATGCTACAGCGCCGATGAGATCATCGGGCTGGCTGACCTCAGCCGGTTTGAACCCGAAGACGTGCTCGAACTGCGCGCCCGGATGATCGCCGCCATTGCTAAGGGCAAATAGCGCTCCACCGCGCAGCATTGCTATTGCGACGGAGTGCGATACCTTAAGCGCGACCGCCGGGAGCACACCATGAATCTATCGCGCCGCAACCTTCTTGCCGCAGCCGCAGCCTTGCCCGCCGCCGGCGCGCTGGCCAAAGCGCGCGTGCCCAAGACCCGGTCTTATCGCGATATGCTGGTGATCGACGGTCTGAGCGGGCTGGGTGACCCCTACGGCGCCGAGGCCGACATCCGTATTTCCGACCGCGCCAAGGCTGAAATTCGCCGGTCCGGCGTGACCGCAGTCAATCAGACCATCGGCGAAGTCGGTAACGGCACCAAGGTGTGGGAGCAGACCCTGCAGAGCATCGCCGGGATCGACAAGGTGATTGCGGATAACGCCGACTTCCTGACCAAGATAACCAGCGCCGCTGGTTTCACCGCTGCCAAAACGCAAGCCAAATTGGGCATTATGTACTGCACCCAGGATACCAGCATGGTCGGCAGCGACCTTGACCGGTTGGCGCAGCTGAAGGCCATGGGCGTGCGGCAGGTGCAGCTGACTTACAACTTGCGCAACTTGTCGGGCGATGGCGCGCTCGAGCCGGACAATGCCGGATTGTCAAAACTGGGGCGCGCCACCATCGCCCGGATCGAGGCCGAACGGCTGGTGCTCGATCTGAGCCATGCCGGCGCGCGCACCATGGCCGAAGCCGCCGCTGCGGCGACCCGCCCGCTGCTGATCAGCCATACCGGGTGCCGCAGCCTGTATGACAATCCGCGCAACAGCTGGGACGCGGTGATGCGCGCTGTGGCTGACAAGGGCGGCTGCGTTGGCACCTATTTCATGCCGTTTCTGTCCCCCAGCAGCAAACCGACGGGTGATGAATTGCTCGCGCATATCGAGCACGCCGCCAAGCTCTGCGGCGAAGACCATGTCTCGATCGGCACCGACGGCGAACTATTCCCGTTGGAGATCACCGACAAGAGCCGGGAAATGCAGCGCAAGTTCTTCGAAGAACGCACCGCACAAGGCATCGCGGCGCCCGGCGAAGGCGCCGATGTGTTCAACATCGTCGCCGATTACAACAGCCTCGACAAATTCGAACGGCTGGGCAGCGCGCTGCAGAAACGCGGGTGGAGCGCCGCGCAGGTCGAGAAGCTGCTCGGCGCCAACCTGCTGCGGGTTTACGGCGAAGTCTGGAGCTGAACGCTCAGTCCTGCACCACCGGCAGCCACACTGCGCTCGCCTCGGCCCCGCCCCAGCGCACCGTCTGCCGCGCTTTCTTGTAAGCGCTGGCGGGGGCATCGAAGATCGACGGGACCCAGGTTTGCGGGTTGCGATCATACAGTGGATACAGGCTCGACTGAACCTGCACCATGATCCGGTGACCGGGCAGGAACACGTGGTTCACATTGGGTAGCGACCAGCCGAAGGCATAGGTCTGCCCCGGTTTAAGCGGCGCCGGTGTGCTGAACCCGTGGACATAACGGCCGCGATAGATCTCGATCCCGATCCCCAGCTCGTATCCCGCCATCGCCGCGTTGGTCGACGATTCAGCGGGATAGACGTCGATCAGCTTGACCACCCAGTCGCTGTCCTGACCAGATGTGGCGGCGCGCAGATCAACGCGCGGTGCGCCCTTGATGTGGACTGCCTGGGTCAGCGCCGGAGTGGAGTAGCTCAGCACATCGGGCCGATCTTCGACAAACCGCTGATCCTGCACCAGCCAGGTCCGCCACGCATCGCCGTCCATATGCACCGGGCGCGGCATGAACGGCACCGGCTTGGCCGGGTCCGAAGTGTAGTCATCGCTGCCCGCAGCTGCCGGTTTCTGGAATGACAGCCCGAACTTGTCGGTCAGGTACAGTGGCGCTTCGCTCCCGGCCGGCCACTTGGTGTCCTGCTCCCAGCGGTTGGTGCCAGTGGCATAAGTGATCGCGGCGGGCATCGCCTTGCACGGCAGGGCCTTGGTCTTGAGATGGCAATCGAAAAACGGTTTTATCCAGTTCAGCCGGAACTGCAGCGCGGTGTCGCCTTCAAACTGCAAGGGGCCCAGACTGGTGCCGGTGTAATTGGTGCCGGAATGCCGCCAAGGTCCGATCCCAAGCGTGATCGGTGCATCGGGCTGCGCGGTCTTGACCGCTTTGAACACCGCTGGTGCACCGTAACTGTCTTCCTGATCCCACTGCCCCACCACCAGCAGCGTCGGCACGGTCAGCTTGCGCTTGGCCAGCAGCTTGTCGACCGCTTGTTCCTGCCAATACTGGTCATAGGCTGGGTGCGCCATGATCTTGCGCACGGTCGGCAACTGGTCGATCCCCCACAGCCGCGCAAACCCGCCCGAGCTGACTGCATCAAGGTAAGTCTGGTATTCGTCCCCGGTCCCCACCGGCACCGGCCCGCCGCCCTCCTTTACCGTCTGCCCAAGGTCGTAATCGAACGCGAAGGTGCGGAACGCGCCATTGTGGAACCAGTCATCGCCGATCCAGCCATCGACCATCGGCGATTGCGGCACCGCTGCTTTCAGCGCCGGATGCGGATTGATCAGTGCCATCAGCGCCGTGAACCCGGGATAGGACGAGCCGATCACCCCGACCCGGCCGTTGCTTTCGGGTACGTTCTTCACCAGCCAGTCGATCGTATCATAGGCATCGGTCGCATGATCGATCCCGGTCGCATTGAGCGGCCCGCTAAGCGGGCGCGCCATCACATAGTCGCCCTCCGATCCGTGCAACCCGCGGACATCCTGGACGACCACGATATAGCCATCGTTCACAAATGGCGCGTCGCGCTGGCCGACGATTTCCTCGATCTTCTGGCTGCGGTTGCGGCTGGTGGCACCATTGGCATCATAAGGCGTGCGGCTGAGCAGCATCGGACCATCGGTGGTGCCCTTGCGGAACACGATCACCGTGTAAAGCTTGGTCCCGTCGCGCATCGGGATCATCACCACGCGGCGGACATAGTCGGCCTGCGGGCGGACCCACGCATAGCTCGGCACCTTGTCGCTCGCCATCGGGTCGATCGGCTGCGCAACCAATGGCGCGGCGGCCAGCAACAATACGGCGGTGAGCAGTTTACGCATCGAACAGACCCCTGAAAGATATTTGCAGCAGGCTAGCAGCTTTGTTGCGCTTGAGAAGGGGCGCAGCGGCGCTAGGGTGGGGCGAACAAGGAGATTCCCGATGCGTGCGACCCAGGCCTTTTTCGAGCAGACCGGCGGCCCCGAAGTGATCCAGTGGCGCGATGTGGATTTGCCCGCCCCCGGACCCGGCGAAGTCTTGCTACGGCACGAAGCGGTCGGGCTGAACTTCATCGACACCTATTTCCGCACCGGGCTCTATCCCGCCGCACTGCCAGCTGGTCTCGGCATGGAAGCAGCCGGCGTGGTCGAGGCCGTGGGCGAAGGCGTGACCGAGGTGAAAGTCGGCAACCGCGCGGCTTACTCGGGCAATCCCGGCGCCTATTCGAGCGCGCGGGTGCTGCCAGCCGCAGCGCTGTTCGTGCTGCCCGCCGGGATCGACAGCCGCACTGCTGCGGCGGCCTTGCTCAAGGGCGCCACCACCGAATTCCTGGCCGAACGCTGCGCTCCGCTGGGGCCGGGCGAATGGGCCCTGGTGCCAGCCGCAGCAGGCGGCGTGGGGCTGCTGCTGGTGCAATGGTTGACCGCGCGCGGGGTGCGGGTGATCGGCACCGTCGGCAGCGTGGCCAAAGTGGCGCTCGCGACCGAGGCGGGCGCGGAACACGTGCTGCTGTCAGGCGACGCCGAGCTTGCCGCCCAGATCCGCGCTGCAACCGGCGGCAAGGGCGTGGCGGTGTCCTACGACGGGGTCGGCGCGGCAATGTGGGAGACTTCGCTCAAGGCGATGGCCTCGCGCGGCACTCTGGTCAGCTTCGGCAATGCCAGCGGCGCAATCACCGGGGTCAACCTCGG
>JANNYT010000182.1:0-2238 GCA_031410255.1 Novosphingobium sp.
CGTCCGGAATATCCACGCATTCGCGGATCTGCTTGGACCACACCGCCCAGGCTTCCTGCGCGCAGCTGTCGAGCCCCGCCTCGCGCAGCAGCAGCATCACCGTCTGCAGCCACATCCCGATGTCCGACCATTGCGGCGGACCCATGTATTTGGGGGTGTGGACCAGCATCAGCACCGGCGCGCCGAACCCCTGAAAATTGCGCGCGAACCACGCCAGCCGGGCCATTTTGTCCTCGCGCGGAATTTCGAGCGCGGCATACATCGCCTCGCCCACGCCCTGCCGGCGAGTCTCGTAAGCACCCTCCAGTTCGGGCGGATAGACGTTGTATTCGGGCGAAAACCCGGAGCGGCCCTGCGGCAGGGCCTCAGCAACTTTGGCAAACAGCGCGGCCAGCGGAGCGCCAGTCAGCATCACCGCATTCCACGGCTGGGTATTCCCGCCCGAAGGCGCACGCTGGGCAGTTTCTAGAATCTGACGCAGCACTGCGGAATCAACCGGCTTATCCCGAAACGCCCGGATCGAGCGGCGGCTGGTCACAGCCTCAGTAACGTTCACTTATTTTCCCCTTCAAACAGCCCAGCAAGCTGTTCAATCATCGTGCCGCCCAGCTGCTCGACGTCCATGATCGTCACCGCGCGGCGGTAATAGCGGGTGACGTCGTGGCCGATGCCGATCGCCACCAATTGCACCGGCGATTGCTTCTCGATCCAATCGATCACCTTGCGCAGGTGCAGTTCCAGGTAGCCCGCGTTGTTCACGCTCAGCGTCGAATCGTCGACCGGCGCGCCGTCGCTGATCACCATCAGAACGCGGCGATCTTCGGTCCGGGCGAGCAGGCGGGTGTGCGCCCACAGCAGCGCTTCGCCGTCGATGTTTTCCTTGAGCAGGCCTTCGCGCATCATCAGGCCCAGGTTGCGGCGGGCGTGGCGATAAGGCTCGTCGGCTTTTTTGTAGACGATATGGCGCAAGTCGTTGAGCCGCCCGGGCTGCGCGGGTTTGCCGCCGGTCAGCCACGCCTCGCGGCTTTGCCCGCCTTTCCACGCGCGGGTGGTGAAGCCGAGGATTTCGGTCTTGACCCCGCAGCGCTCGAGCGTCCGCGCCAGCACATCGGCGCTGATCGCGGCGATCGAAATGGGCCGCCCGCGCATCGATCCTGAATTGTCGATCAGCAGCGTGACCACGGTGTCCTTGAACTCAACCTCACGCTCAATCTTGTAGCTGAGCGAATGGCCGGGCGAGATCACCACGCGGGCCAGCCGCGCGGCATCGAGCAGGCCTTCTTCCTGATCGAAATCCCAGCTGCGGTTCTGCTGCGCCATCAGGCGGCGCTGGAGCCGGTTGGCGAGCTTGGTGACGATCCCGGCCAGCCCCTTGAGCTGCGCATCGAGGTAAGCGCGCAGCCGGGTCAGCTCTTCCTCGTCGCACAAGTCAGAGGCGCTGACGACTTCATCAAACGCTTGGCTATAGGCTTTGTAGTCGAAGTTTGCGGGCAGTTCGGTCCACGGCCGGTTGGGCCGGGTCGGCAGCATGCCATCCTCGCCGTCCTCGGCCTCTTCGGCCTCGGCACTGTCGTCCTCAACCTCGCGCTCGGTCTCGCTCTCGCCGTCTTCGTCGCCTTCGCTGGGTTCGGCGGCGACTTCGCTGGGAGATTCTTCCTCGGCGCTTTCGCCGTCGTCGCTCTCCTGATCGTCCTGGTCTTCGCTGTCCTGATCTTCGCCCGCATCGGGGTCCAGATCGGTCGGACTGGCCTGAGTCAGTTCAAGGTGCTGGAGCATGTCGAGCATCAGGCTCTGGAATGCCTTCTGATCATCGAGCGACAGCGCCAGCGCGTCAAAATCGGCCCCGGCCTTTTCCTCGATCCAACTGCGCAGCAAGGCGACCCCCGGCTCGGCCACGTCTGGCACCGGCTGGCCGGTCAGGTGTTCGCGCAACAGCAGCGCCAAGGCGGACGGCACCGGCGCTTCATCGGGCCGGACCGCGCGGGTGATCGGGTCAGCCCCGATCCGCACCAACAGCGCGGCATCAAGGTTGTCGCGCATCCCGGCATAGGATTTGGAACCGAGTGCCTCAAACCGCACCATTTCGACCGCATCATAGGCCGCGCGCGCGGTGGGTTCGGTAGGCGCGCCCTTGGCGTGCAGCGCCTCACTATGGTGGCGCAGCCGCAGCGCCATCGAATCGGCAAAGCCGCGCGCTTCCATGGCTTGCCCGCGTGGCAGATTGCGCCCCGGCATCGG
>JANNYT010000183.1:0-8920 GCA_031410255.1 Novosphingobium sp.
CGGTCGCGCGCGCCGATCCATTCCTCGCTGGCATTTTCATCGACCGCCGCCGCCAGACCCACAGCTTCATCAGGGGTGACCGGGCGCGGAAGGCCTTTCTTGACGCGCGGCCCGCGCATCCGGGGCGGGGCCGGATCGAGCATCCCGGCCTGACTGCGGGCGAAGGCGATGAACTGCTTGAGCGCGGATAATTCGCGCGCCGCGCTGGCATTGCTCAGCCCCTCAGCCCGGCGGCGCGCCAGCTGCCCGCGCAGGGCCGCAGCATCGAGCCGGGCCAGCCGGCCCCAGTCCGTGTCGCCAATCGCATCCAGCAACCGCGCCGCAGTTGCACCGTAAGCCCGCACGGTATGCGGACTACGCCTGCGGCCTTGCGCCAGGTGCGCGGTCCACGCCTCCAGCACATCAGCGCGGGTCACGGCTCAACCAGTTCGGCCGGGACCAATTCTCCCAGCAGTCCGTCGAGCAGCGGCATCCCAGCCGGGGTCACGCCGATCAGATCGCCGCGCTGCCAGGTCAGCCCCTGCGCAGTGTAGAACGCCAGCTTGTCCGGGTTACACAGCATCGCCCTTGGCAAGCCAAAGCGCGCCGCCAGCCCGCCGAGGTCCACCCCCTCGCGCAGCCGCAGGCCCATCAGCATCGCTTCAGCGGCTTGTTCGCGCGGCGCGAGCGCGCGGGCCTCAGCGATCCCATCACCCGCCTGCGCTACCGCCGCCAACCAGTTCTCCGGCTTCTTGTGGCGCGTGGTGGCAAAGCCGCCGCGCCGGCCATGCGCGCCGGGACCGATCCCGGCGTAATCGTGATAGCGCCAATAGGCGAGGTTATGGCGGCTTTCCTCGCCGGGGCGAGCATGATTGCTGACCTCGTAAGCTGGCAGCCCGGCGGCGCTGGTCATGTCGGCGGTCAGCGCAAACAGATCCGCCGCCGCATCGTCGTCCAGCGGCGCGAACTCGCCTTGCCGGACCATCGTCGCAAACTTCGTGCCCGGCTCGATGGTCAGCTGGTAGAGCGAGAGGTGGCCAGTCCCGATGTCCAGCGCGCGAGATAGCTCGGCCCGCCACTGCGCTTCGCTCTGACCGGGGCGGGCGTAAATGAGGTCGAACGACACCCGCTCGAATTGTTGTTGCGCCACCTCGACCGCTTTGAGACCCTCCTGTGCATCGTGGAGCCGGCCCAGAAAACGCAGCGTCTGATTGTCGAGCGCTTGCAGCCCGATCGACGCGCGGTTGATCCCGGCGCTTGCCAGTGCGGCGTAATTCGCCGCCTCGATCGACGAGGGATTGCCCTCCAGCGTGATCTCGATCCCATCGGCAAAGCCCCACAGCCGCTCGGCTTCCTCCAGCAACCGCGCGACCAAAGCGGGCGGCATCAGCGAGGGGGTGCCGCCGCCAAAGAACACGCTGTCCAGCCGCTCGCCGCCCGCCAGTTCAGCCTCACGGCGCAAGTCGGTCAGTAAAGCTTCTTGCCACTCCGCATGGTCCACCCGGTCGCGGACATGGCTGTTGAAATCGCAGTACGGACACTTGGCGAGGCAGAACGGCCAGTGGATATAGAGCGCGCGGGCCATGGCCCGCTTCAGGCGATCATAAGCCGCGAAAGTCAAGGCGGGCTTCAGGCCCGGCCGGCAGTTCCCCTAAGCGGCGAACTGCTCCGCCACCAATTTGGCAAAGGCATTGGCGCGGTGACTGATCAGGTGTTTTTCTGCCGGATCGTGCTCGGCAAAGGTTCGAGACTCGCCCAGCGGCACGAACACCGGATCATAGCCAAAGCCCAGGGTTCCGCGCGGCGGCCAGGTCAGCGTGCCCTCGGCGCGGCCTTCGTAAGCGACGCTGGTGCCGTCCGGCCAGGCGATCGCCAGCACGCAGGCAAAGTGGCATGAGCGGTCCGCAACCGGCCCTAGTTCGGCCAGCAGCCCTTCAACTTTGCCCATCGCCAGATACCAGTCGCGCCCCGGCTTGCCTTCGAACCATTGCCGTTCGGCCCAATCAGCGGTGTACACCCCCGGCCGGCCACCAAGCGCGGCAACGCACAACCCCGAATCGTCCGCCAGCGCAGGCAGGCCCGAACCCTCCGCTGCCGCCCGCGCTTTGATCAGCGCGTTGTCAGTAAAGGTCTTTCCCGTTTCGGCCGGTTCGGGCAGCCCGAGTGACCCGGCCGAGATGCAATTGAGCCCATAAGGCGCCAGCAGGGAGCCAATTTCCTTGAGTTTGCCCGCATTGTGCGTGGCAATCACCAGAGTCTCGGAGCCGAGTTTGCGCATATCGTGTCAGTGCTCTGTTCAGAAGTTAGTTGGCCGAGTATTGTCAAATCATGGGAATCAGCAAAGGAAGCTCAGCCTACATTATGCGCGACGACGCTGCTTGTCGGTACGAACCAAATCTTGAAAGCGCCATTCGTGTTATTCCCCCTTATGGAACCATGCTTTCTGTATTCGAGACTCACGGTGAGTGGGCTAAGATTTCGTTTGCTGGCAAGGCAGCATGGTCTCTGATTTCCAACCTTAGCTCCGAAAATCCACCGGAGCGTTTCGATATAAAGCCATATTTGCGGAGTCCAGCCCCTTGGTATGAGTCAATCACTGCGTCAGAAGAATTAAAAGTTGAGGTTGGTCCTCGCGGGGGTAAGTTCGTCCGAACAAAGAAGGGCTTTAGACGCTACTTTTGAGCTATTTTATTTGCCGAGACGGGTCACTTCACCGCCGCATCCTGCGCCGCAAAAATCCCGTCGCAGCCGATCCGGGCAAGCCGCAGCAGGCGCAGCAGCGCTTCTTCATCATAGGTCGCGCCTTCGGCGGTGGCCTGGACTTCGGCGATCTGGCCGCCTTCGATCAGCACGAAGTTGGCATCGGCATCGGCCGCGCTGTCTTCGTCATAGTCCAGATCGAGCACTGGATTGCCTTTGAAGATCCCGCAGCTGACTGCAGCGACTTTGCGGGTCAGCGGGTCTTCTTTGATCGCGCCGGATTTCATCAACGCGTCGATTGCGATCCGCAGCGCCACCCAGGCGCCTGAGATGGCCGCAGTGCGGGTGCCGCCGTCGGCCTGAATCACATCGCAATCGAGCGTGATCTGCCGCTCGCCCAGCTTCTTCATGTCGGTAACCGCGCGCAAGCTGCGCCCGATCAGCCGCTGGATTTCCTGCGTCCGCCCGCTCTGCTTGCCCTTGGCCGCTTCGCGCGAACCGCGCGTGTGCGTGGCGCGCGGCAGCATCGAATATTCCGCCGTGACCCAGCCTTCGCCTTTGCCGCGCAGCCATGGCGGCAGGCGCTCTTCGACGCTGGCGGTGCAGATCACCTTGGTGTGCCCGAATGAGACCAAGACCGAACCTTCGGCATGCTTGGTATAGTGCGGTTCAAAACTGATAGTGCGCATCTCATCGGGTGCACGGCCGGAAGGTCGCATGAACTGTCCTTTGATTGGTTTGTCAGCGGGCTTTGGCGCAATGGGGTTGAGCCTGCAAGTGTGAGGGCTACATAGCGCAGTGATGACCAGCCTCCCGATCACCGAACTCGACAGCCGCACGCGTGAAATTTTTCGCGCGGTGGTGGAAGGCTATCTTGGCACCGGCCAAGCGGTTGGGTCCAAAACCCTGGCCGGGGCCAAGGCGGCGGGCGGGGCGGGGCTCAACTTGTCGCCAGCCTCGATCCGCTCAGTGCTGCACCAGCTGGAGAGCCTCGGGCTGCTGGCGGCGCCGCACACCAGCGCGGGGCGCTTGCCGACCGAGCAAGGTTTGCGGCTGTTTGTCGACGGGATGATGCAGGTGGCCGAACCGACCGCGCAAGAACGCGCCGTGATCGAGCGGCAGGTCAGCACGCCCGGGCCGATCGAGGCAGCGCTGGCGGCGGCAAGCACCGTGCTGTCAGACTTGTCGGCCTGCGCCGGGGTGGTGCTGGTCCCGCGCCGCGATCCACGGTTGACGCATTTGCAACTCGTCCCCCTGTCCGCTGGACAAGCACTGGCAGTGCTGGTCGGGGCCGATGGCGGGATCGAGAACCGCGTGGTGCAATTGCCGGCCGATCTGCCACCCGGCGCGCTGGAACAGGCCTCCAACTACATCTCCTCGCACCTGGGCGGGCGCACGCTGGTGCAAGCGGTCGCGGCGATCCGCGCCGAAGTGGCATCGGGGCGGACCGCACTTGACGGGGCGAGCCGTGATCTGGTCGAGCGGGGCCTTGCAGTGTGGAGTTCCGATGCGGCGCAGCGCCCGGTGCTGATCGTGCGCGGGCAAGCCAATTTGCTCGACGAGAACGCGCTGACCGATCTTGAGCGGGTGCGGCTGCTGCTCGATGATCTGGAAAACAAGCAGTCGGTGGCCGAACTGCTGGATTCGGCGCGCGAGGCTGAGGCGACGCGGATTTTCATCGGCGCAGAGAACCGCTTGTTCGCACTTTCGGGCTCCTCCGTCATCGCCTCGCCTTACCGCGACCGCGAGGGCCGGGTTGTCGGCGTAGTGGGAGTTATCGGCCCCACGCGGTTGAATTACGCGCGGCTAGTCCCCATGGTGGACTTCACCGCTCAATCCTTGGGCAAATTGATCAGATAACCGGGTTTTTTTACAATGAATGATGAGACCAAGCCGCAGAGCGATCCCGCGGTCGAAGCCGAACTGGCCGGCGTGCCAGAAGAACTGCTCGAACGGGACACTGACCCGCTGGAAGGCGCGCTGGCGCTGCTGCGCGGCGATCTGGAAGCGGCCAAGCAAGACGTGCTTTACGCCAAGGCCGAGACGCAGAACGTGCGCCGCCGGCTGGAAAAAGACATCACCGATGCACGCGCCTATGCCGCAACCGGGTTTGCCCGCGATATGCTGAGCGTGGCCGATAACCTGTCACGCGCGCTCGATGCAGTGCCGCAGGAACTGCGCAGCGATGAGCGGATGAACAGCCTGATCGCCGGGATCGAAGCCACTTCGCGCGAACTGGATAAGGTGTTCGGCCTCCACGGCATCACCCGCATCGCCGCCACCGGCCTGCCGCTCGACCCCAACCAGCACCAGGCGATGCTGGAAGTGCCCTCGGCTGATGCTGAGCCGGGGACGGTGCTGCAGGAATTGCAGGCCGGCTACATGATCAAGGACCGCTTGCTGCGTCCGGCAATGGTGGCGGTGGCGAAGAAGGGGGATTAGGAAATCAGAAATTTCATGGCTGTAGCGAGTTCGCGAAGTTCCTTGTTGAGCTTTGTGAATTGATCGAGTGTCATCAGTCGGGCGGACGGAAATTCTGCATCGCATTCCAGTGAATTGATGAAACATGCGCGCATTTCACCCGCGATTGGTGCGACATACATTCTTGCGTGTACGACGTCGGCTCTGAGTCCGTTGAGAACGGAAAGCCGCTCAATGAAGGCACTCAATTGCAGCACAGTTGCTTTGGCGAGTTGTGGTCCTGCTTTGACTTTGCGCAACGCATCTAACCGCTGACCTAGTGCTGCAGTACTGGACTTGTGACCAAATTTGGCTTGCATGCAAATGACTGAAGCTTCGACGTCTGCAAAGCAATCTAGCAAGCAACTGCGCGCGATTTGCAAATCTTCTTTTGACGGTGTTTTTTTGGCCGCGATGTCGGTCATGCCACCCTATGTCGCTTCAGATTACTGATTTCAGGTTAAATCCTTTGGGAATCGCTGCAATCAGATTTGACAAGTCTGCTGCACCAGCAACTTTCCACCCCCGCCGCAGCATAAACGCGTGCGCCACAATCTCGGCCTGCTGCTCGATCCCGTAAGCGCTCAGCGGCTTGCCTGGCTTGAGCGTGTACGAGTACTTGCGCTGCACCGCGCCGAGCAGCGGGACGTACCACCAGCCGCGCGTTTGCGTTTGCCAGACGTGCGTCATTTCGTGGATGAAGTGCGCTTGTCCAGCTGGATCGGCCAAGCTGAAATCGGCGTAGTATGAATTGCCGCGCGGATGGAAGTGCAGGTGTCCCATCGGCGCCATGGTCACCCGGCGCGGCTGGAACGGGAACCATTTGCGGCGGCGGATCGTCACTTTTGCGGGATCGACCGCGCTGCCGAACACTTCGCGCACCAGCGCTACCTCTCCAGCGGTCAGCGGACGCTCGCCGCCGACCGGGCAGGTGTGCACCGCTCCGCTCAGGGCTTGGTCCCGCCGCCCATGCCGCCCATCGCCGCATCACCGGCGGCCTGGATCTTGGCCGGGACGGATAGCTTGTCACCATCGCTGAACACTACCGTAAGCTCGGTTTCGCCGCCGGTTGTCAGGTTGCTGCCGGGGTCATAGACCATCACGTGCAGCTGCCCCGGGGTGAAACTGAGCTTGGTCCTCGGCTCAGCCTCGGCATGATCGGCGACCTTCATGTCGGCGGTGTGAAGTTCGGTCTTGCCGGCACCTTCGATCGCCACGGCCGCGACAGAGACGACGGCCTTGCTCTGGTTGTCGAGCGTCAGATAGGCCGCGCCGGGGTTGCCGGCGACGGCGGGCAGCACCAGCCGCGCATCGGTCACCGTGACCCCCGGCTTGGCTTCGGGTGCGGCGCTGGCGGCCTCGGCCGGCTTGTCAGTGCTGCCCTTGCAGGCGCTGAGTGACAAAGCGGAAACCGCGACAAACAGGGGGAGGGCGAGGCGGTGGGCGGTGTTCACGCAGACTTTCCTTTCGCAGGGCTTGAATATTTGCCCCGGTGCTAGTCCGCACCGGCCCTTGTGCCAAGCAAAACCACACCTATATCGCCCCTAGAAAAGAGCCGCCGAGCCGCCTTGCCGCAAATGCGGGAGGTGAAATACGCGGTGTCACCGACCAGTAAGGAATGGGGTTAAAATGGCTAAAGTTATCGGGATTGATCTTGGTACCACCAACAGCTGCGTTGCGGTGATGGATGGCGGCAAGCCCAAGGTTATCGAAAATTCGGAAGGCGCTCGCACCACACCTTCAATTGTCGCCTTCACCAAGGATGGTGAGCGGCTGATCGGTCAGCCGGCCAAGCGCCAGGCCGTGACCAACGGTGACAACACGATTTTTGCGGTGAAACGCCTGATCGGCCGCCGCTTCGATGATCCGGTGACCAAGAAGGACACCGAGCTGGTTCCTTACACCATCGTCAAGGGCAAGAACGGCGACGCGTGGGTCAAGGCCGGCGGCGAAGACTATTCGCCCAGCCAGATCAGCGCGTTCACGCTGCAGAAGATGAAGGAAACCGCCGAGGCATACCTTGGCGAAACCGTCACTCAGGCAGTCATCACCGTGCCGGCTTACTTCAACGACGCACAGCGTCAGGCAACCAAGGACGCCGGGCAGATTGCGGGCCTTGAAGTGCTGCGGATCATCAACGAGCCAACCGCTGCGGCGCTGGCTTACGGCCTCGACAAGAACGACGGCAAGACCATCGCGGTCTATGACCTTGGCGGCGGCACCTTCGACGTCTCGATCCTCGAGATTGGCGACGGCGTGTTCGAAGTGAAGAGCACCAACGGTGACACCTTCCTGGGCGGCGAAGACTTCGACAACGTGCTGGTCGAATACCTCGCCGAGCAGTTCAAGAAGAAGGAGAACATGGACCTCCGCACTGACAAATTGGCTCTGCAACGCCTCAAGGAAGCGGCCGAGAAAGCCAAGATCGAGCTGTCGAGCACCGCATCGACCGAAATCAACCTGCCGTTCATCACGGCGCGGATGGAAGGTGGCAGCACCACCCCATTGCACCTGGTTGAAACGATCACCCGCGCCGACCTTGAAAAGCTGGTCGCGAGCCTGATCGAACGCACCAAGGAACCGATGAAGAAGGCGCTGGCCGATGCCGGGCTGAAGGCCGCTGACATCGATGATGTCGTGCTGGTCGGCGGGATGACCCGGATGCCGCGCGTGCGCGAAGTGGTGAAGGAATTCTTCGGCAAGGAACCGCACACCGGCGTCAATCCTGACGAAGTCGTCGCCATGGGCGCCGCCATTCAGGCGGGCGTGCTGCAAGGCGACGTCAAGGACGTGCTGCTGCTCGATGTGACCCCGTTGTCGCTCGGCATCGAAACGCTGGGCGGCGTGTTCACCCGGATGATCGATCGCAACACCACGATCCCGACCAAGAAGAGCCAGACCTACTCGACCGCCGAGGACAACCAGCAGGCGGTGACGATCCGCGTGTTCCAGGGCGAGCGTGAGATGGCGGCGGACAACAAGATGCTCGGCAACTTCGATCTGGTCGGCATTCCGCCAGCTCGGCGCGGCGTGCCGCAGATCGAGGTCACCTTTGACATCGACGCCAACGGCATCGTCAACGTCCACGCCAAGGACAAGGGCACCGGCAAGGAGCAGCAGATCAAGATCCAGGCTTCGGGCGGATTGTCCGATGCGGATATCGATCAGATGGTCAAGGACGCCGAACAGTTCGCGGCGGACGACAAGATCCGGCGTGAGGCGGCGGAAGCCAAGAACAATGCTGACAGTCTGGTCCACGCGACCGAGCAACAGCTGAGCGAGCATGGCGACAAGATCGACGCCGCGCTCAAGGCCGAAATCGAAGCGGCGATTGCCGAGGCCAAGACCGCGATTGAAAGCGGCAATGCCGAGGAAATGACCGCCAAGACTCAGGCGCTCACCGAAAAGGCCATGAAGATGGGCCAGGTGATCTATGAGCAGGAGCAAGCCGCAGCCGCTTCGCCGAATACTGAAGCGCCAGCTGAAGGCGGCGAAGAAGTGGTCGACGCCGAGTTCTCGGAAGTTGACGAGAACAAGGGCTAAGCAACACAGAACTCCTCCCTTTCCCTTTCACGGGAGAGGGCCGGGGAGAGGGGGTTGGTGAGTTGGTGGTGGCAGATTTTGCCCCTCTCCCAACCCTCTCCCCTCAAGGGGAGAGGGCTATCTAATGTCGGCCGACATTGATTATTACGAGCTGCTCGAGATTGAGCGCAGCGCGGACGATGGGACAATCAAGTCGTCGTACCGCAAGCTGGCGATGCGCTGGCATCCCGACAAAAAC
>JANNYT010000184.1:0-2796 GCA_031410255.1 Novosphingobium sp.
CCAAGGCCAGCGCAAAGGCGGCGGGGGAATAGCGCATGATCTGCTCCTTGAGCGTTAGCATTTGCGGCATTGTTATCATGGCGCAATGAATTGGGCGACGAAAAATCCGTCAGTGCCGTCGCGCGCCGGTTCGAGCCGCAGCCCGGCTCCGCGTGGCATGCCAGCGGGCAATTGCGGCGTGACCGCGCACCATGCCGGCCACCGCGCCAGGAAGGCTGCAGCTTGATCCGCGCCTTCACAGTCGAGCAGCGAGCAGGTGACGTAGACCAGCCGCCCGCCCGGTTTGACCAGCCCTGCACCCAGATCGAGCAACCGCGCCTGCAGCATGGTCAGCCGCCCCAGCTCAGCCGGGGTGAGCCGCCAGCGCCCTTCCGGATTGCGGCGCCAGGTGCCGGTGCCCGAACACGGTGCGTCGATCAGCACCGCATCGGCTTGCCCGGCCAGGTCGCTGAGCACATCCAACTCGCGCCCCGGATTGAGCAGGCGGGTTTCCACAAACACCGCCCCGGCCCGCACTGCGCGCGGCGGCAAGCGCGACAAGCGCCCGCGGTCAGTATCGCAGGCGATCAGGCGGCCCGTCCCGCCCATCGCCGCCGCCAGCGCGAGTGTCTTGCCACCGGCCCCGGCGCACAGATCGATCACCGTTTCGCCCGCGCTGGCCGCAACTGCAAGGCAGGTCAGCTGCGACCCCGCGTCCTGCACTTCGATCTGGCCATGGCGATAGGCATCCCATTGCTCAACCTGGGTGCCATGCGGATAACGCAGCGCACCCGGTGCGGCGCAAGGCTCGCCCGCCAGCGGCAGCTCGAGCGCTTCGCCCTTGAGCGCATTGATCCGCACGTCGAGCGGAGCGCGGCCAAGCAGCGCCGCCGCGTCTGCCCCGGCGATGCCGCTAGCTGCCAGCAGCGCTTCAAGCCAGCGCGGGGCCAGCCCGGCGGTCGCCACCGCTTCGCCCGGCACCAACGGCGCGGGGCCATGGGTGGAGCCATCAAACAAGGTGAGCAGGGTGGGATCACTTTGGCCCAGCAGCAGCAGCGCGGCGCGGCCATCGACAGGCATTTCACCGCAAGCGCGCATCGCGCCATAGGCCAGCTCGCGCACCGCACGCCGATCGCCGCTGCCCATGTAGCGGCGCGTCTTGAACCAGTCGGCGATGATCCGGTCAGCGCTGGTGCCGCCGCGCCGAGCCGCTGCCAGCACCGCATCGAGCACTTCGATCGCGCCTTGAACGCGGGCCGCCGGGGTCATGTCTTGTAGTTCGGCGCCTCGCGGGTGATCGTCACGTCATGGACGTGGCTTTCGCGCAGGCCCGCGTTGGTGATCTGGACGAATTGCGCATTGGCGCTGAGGTCAGCGATCGTGGCTGATCCGGTGTAGCCCATCGCGGCCTTGATCCCGCCGACCAGCTGGTGGACGACATCCTTGGCCGGGCCCTTGTAGGGCACCTGACCCTCGATCCCCTCAGGCACCAGCTTCATCTGGTCCTTGATATCACCCTGGAAATAACGATCGGCGCTGCCGCTGCCCATCGCCCCGACCGAGCCCATCCCGCGATAGCTTTTGTAGGCGCGGCCTTGGTACAGGAACGTCTCGCCCGGAGCTTCTTCGGTCCCCGCCAACATCGATCCAACCATGATCGCGCTCGCGCCTGCTGCCAAAGCCTTGGCCGCATCGCCCGAACTGCGCAGGCCGCCATCGGCGATGATCGGCACTCCGGCATCGGCGGCGGCGCGGGCGGCGTCCATGATCGCGGTCAACTGCGGTACGCCAACGCCAGCCACCACGCGGGTGGTGCAGATCGAGCCCGGTCCAATCCCGACCTTGACCGCATCGGCCCCGGCATCGATCAGCGCGCGGGTCGCCTCATAAGTGGCGACATTGCCCGCCACGACCTGCGCCGAATTGGAGATCTTCTTGACCCGTTCGACCGCGCGGGCGACGTCGATATTGTGCCCGTGCGCGGTGTCGATGATCACCACGTCGCATTCGGCATCGAGCAGCCGTTCCGTCCGTTCAAAGCCCTTGTCCCCCACCGTGGTGGCCGCAGCCACGCGCAGGCGGCCAGCAGCGTCCTTGGTCGCATCGGGGTAAGTCACCGCGCGTTCCATGTCTTTGACCGTGACCAGCCCGACGCAATGGAAACTCTCATCCACCACCAGCAACTTTTCGATCCGGCGCTGGTGCAGCATCCGCTGCGCCTCGGCCTGGCTGACACCCGGGCGGACCGTCGCCAGGTTTTCATGCGTCATCAGTTCGCGCACCGGCTGGGACGGATTAGCGGCAAAGCGCACATCACGATTGGTCAGGATGCCGACCAGTTTACCGCCCGCCTCAACCACCGGAATGCCCGAAATCTTGTTGGCGGCCATCAGCGCGCGCGCCTCGCCCAGCGTAGCGTCAGGGCCGATCGTGATCGGGTTGACTACCATTCCGCTTTCAAAGCGCTTGACCGCGCGCACTGCGGCGCATTGCTCTTCGACAGTCAGGTTGCGGTGGAGCACCCCGATCCCGCCCAATTGCGCCATGACAATCGCCATGTCCGCTTCGGTTACCGTATCCATCGCCGATGAGATCACCGGGATATTGAGCGCAATGTCGCGCGTCAGCCGGGTGCGGGTATCGGCCATGCTCGGCACGATATCCGATTGCGCCGGACGCAGCAGCACGTCGTCAAAGGTCAGGCCAAGGGGGATTTCAATGATTGCCACAGTACCTCGTGCTTGGGTTCGATTCGTGGCGGCCCATGTAACCGCAGTGGGGGCAAGAGGCCAGAGACTGTTTCATTGAAACTGAAAC
>JANNYT010000185.1:0-5037 GCA_031410255.1 Novosphingobium sp.
GGTGGTCAAGAAAGCGCTCGACCTGGGCGCATCCGCGCTGATTCTGGTCCACAATCATCCATCTGGCTCACCCGAACCCAGCCGCGCCGATGTGCAGATCACCAACAAGATCGCCGAAGCCGGGCGCCTGCTGGGGATTTCAGTCCACGATCATGTAATCATCGGCAAGGAAGGCCACGTCAGCCTGAAGGCCAAGGGCCTGATCTAGGCTCAGTTGATTTGCCCGACGCTCGCCTGCACGACCCGGACATCGTTGATCGCCTTGCCGCGTTGCGAACGCGAACTGAGCGCCTCTCCGCGCGGGGCTGCGCGGCACTTGTCATCGTTGCCGCTGATCAGCGAGAACATGTACGAAATGGCTTTCTCAAGCCGGATGCAACCCGAGTCGGTGCGGCGGCTATTGGCGGCGCCTTGCTGTGCTTGCGCCTGCGCTGGGATCGCGATGCCCAATGCGAGCGCACTGAAAAGCAGCAGTTTTTTCGCTTTCACCATTGCTCTGCCCCTTGTTGCCGCGGGTCCACTAAAGGATCCCGCAGCCGTGCTGTCCGGCCGGCAAATCTGACAACCAGACAACGTGCGGAGTTAGAACCAGAATCGACAGCAAAGTCAAAAACAGTATGTCTATCGACCAGCGTTTGCGCCGCCCGACATTGGGCCCCACCATCGCCCGCACTTCGCGCGGCAAGTAGATCCACAAGATCCCTAGCTCGATCATATAGGCCCACGACGAACTGATCTGGATCGCCACATCCTTTTCGCATTGCTCCGTTGAAAACATCCAGACGGTGTTGATCGCGAGATAAGCCATATAAATGCCGATCACGTGCGCAACCGAGAACACCTTGACCACCGAGATCACCGTTCCGACGATCGGAATGCTCTTCTTGAAGATCCGGATGATCAGGTACAGCAGGATCCCGAACGACACCCATTTGAGCAGATTATCGACCATCAGGCCGAAGATGTCCTTGGTGTTGTTCTGCTCATGCAGGATGTAGCGGCTCCACATATAGGCGCCAATAGTCGTTGAAAAAATTGCGAAAATTACACTCTTGTTGTAGTTTTCGTGGTCGTCGTAAATCTCTTCGCTGATCGTCGGGCGAAAGAAGGTGACCAGATAGACGATAAATTCGCGCAGGTACTTTTCCAGCGCCGAAATGATGCCTTCAACTTCCATATCAGCCCCCTTGCCCCGGGTGCGCTGCTCGGCCACGGGGTGCTAAGTATCACCGCCGCAAGTGGAGTCGCGCAACTTCGTGTATCATAGTTCTGCCTGGCTGAAGCTGTGCGATTGCGCACCGAACTGGCACCCCGCGCCATGTGCGTAGCGGCCATCGCGTGGCGTGCGCACCCGCGCTGGCAGCTGGTCGCTATCGGCAACCGCGACGAACTCCACGCCCGGCCAACCGCTCCGCTGGCGCGCTGGGACAATGGCATTCTGGCGGGGCGCGATCTGCAGGCCGGGGGAACTTGGCTGGGAGTGCACGGCGCAGGCCGCTTTGCGCTGGTGACCAATCGCCGCGTAGCCGGCTATCCCTTGCCGAACATGGCCTCACGCGGAGCCTTGGTGACCGACTGGCTGCTAGACCAGCCGAGCGGAGATCCTGCCGCGATGAACCCGTTCAACCTGTTTGCGGTCGCGCCTGATGCGGCGAGGCTGCTGACTAATCACCCTGCGCCAACCGGCACCGCGCTCGCCCCCGGCATCCACGGCTTGGCAAACGGCGCGCCGGACGACCGTTGGTTCAAGACCGCGCGGCTGGAAGCGGCCTTGGCGCAGTGGCTGGACGGCGCCGACCAGCCCGCCGCCCTGCTTTCAGCACTGACCGACGAAACGCCAGATCCTGCAGATGCGGACAACCCCTTCTCCGCGCCATTCATTCGCCACGACAGTTACGGGACACGCTGTTCAAGCGTGATCACCGTAGATCAGGCCGGGCACGGGGTAATAATCGAGCGCAGCTTTGATGCCAGCGGTGCCGCGGCCGGCGAAATCGCACTCGACTTCAGCTGGCCCACTCAGCTGTAATCGACACCCAGCAAATGCGGCCGCTCATTTGCCACTTTGACCACCAGTTCGCCAAACAGCCCGTTGGTCCACGCGAACCATTTGCGGGTGAACTTGGCGGGATCATCCTTGTCGAACGCCTCGTGCATGAAGCCGGTCCCGGCGTGGGTATTGCGTAAAGTTTTGAGCGCACCAGCGATCACGCCTTCATCGCTGCTCGATAGGGCGCGCACGATGATCCCCATCGGCCAGATCTGCCCTTCACCAATATGCGGCCCGCCGACGCCTTCTGCTGCGGTGCCGCGGAAGAACCACGGATTGTCATCGCTCCACACCGCCGCCACCGTGGTCTGCCACAGTGGGTTATCCGGCGCGACGCAGCGCAGGTATACTAGCCCGAGTAAGGACGGCACATTGGCATCGTCCATGAACAAGTGGTTGCCAAAGCCATCGGTTTCATAGGCGAACACCTGCCGCCCATCGGGCAGGCGCATGGTACCGTGTTTGTAGACCGCCGCCTCCACCTCGTCGGCCAAAGCCAGCGCCTCGGCGGACAATGCGGCATCGCGCAAGATCGCCCCGGCCATCTGCGCCAGCTCGCGCAGCACCGCCACTGCGAACAGGTTGCCGGGGATGTTGCACGGAAAGGTGCAGGCATCGTCGCTGGGGCGGAAGGCGGAGTGGATCAGCCCGGTCTTGCGGGTCGGTACGCCGATCCCGGCCAGCGTCGTTTCGGTCGGTTGATCGCTGCGCCGCTGGAAGCGGTAAGGGCCGGGGCTGGCGACTCGCTGCTGAGCCTTGAAAGTGGCGACGATGGTACGCGCCGCATCGGCCCACATGGCATCAAACGGTTCGGTATCGCCGCTCGCCTGCCAGTAATCATGCGCCAGCCGCAGCACATAGCACAGCGAATCGACCTCCCACTTGCGCTCGGCCACCCCGGCTTTCATCTCGGTCTTGTCAGTCCGCGGCCAATCGAGCGTGGTCATCGCTGCGGGGTCGCGCATGAAGGCGTTGGCGTAGGGATCGATCAGCACGCAGCGCGCATGGCGGCGGATCAATCCGCGATAGAGCCGCGTCAGCTGCGCATCGCCGCGCACCAGCTGGAGATATGGCCGCAGCTGCGCCGCCGAATCGCGCAGCCACAGGCACGGAATATCGCCGGTGATGACGAAGGCATCGTCATGCCCATCGGCCGCGCCCATGAACACCGTGGTATCGAGCGTGTTGGGAAAACAATTCTGGAACAGCCAGGCCAGCTCCGGGTCCTTGATCAGCGCGGAGACCCGGCCAATCTCGCGCTCCACTGCCTTGCTGACGAAATTGCGCTCACCCGGCGCCGGGCGATTGGATGGGAACATTGCGGCGACCTCCTGAGCGCGCAGCCGCGCCGGCACCAGCAGCACCGCGGCGCTGGCGGAAATGAACGAGCGGCGGCTGATGGCGAACGACTGCACTGGGTGCGGTGGTGGCGGCAAAGCGCCGCGGTATCAAGCCCCGCTGGCAATTGCCTGATCGCTTGGTTAGGCTGCAGACCAGATCGAGAGGAATGGCCCATGACCACCCAGCAGCCCGATGGCATCCACCACATCGCGATCATGTCCGCTGACATGAAAGCGCAGCTGACTTTCTTCACGCAGGTGATGGGTTTCCCGCTGGTTGGGCTGTTCGATATGCACGGCGTGCCCGGCGGCAAACATGCCTTCCTCAAAATAGCTGAGGCGAGCTATTTCTCGGTGGTGGAACTGGCTGGGATCGGCGAAATTCCCAGCACACTTGGGATCACTCACGCCGGCACCGGCGCGGGCAAGTGCGCGGCGGGCACGATGCAACACCTCGCCTTCCGCGCGCCCGATGAGGCCGGACTGCTGGCACTGCGCGACCGCATCCGCAGCCACGGCGTCCCCGCGATCGGCCCGATCGGGCATGGCTTCTGCAAATCGATCTACTTCGCCGGGCCCGAAGGGCTGACGCTCGAAGTTGCCTGCGCGGTCACCCCGGTCGATCCTGCGCGCTGGGTTGATCCCAAGGTGCTGGAGCAATGCGGAATTTCGGGCGAGGAAGCGCAAGCCATGCTCAATCCTACGCCCTGCGCAGCGGCCGCGCCGGTGGCTCAGCCAGCTTATGATCCGGCGGTGCCCAACATGGCCTATCCGCCCGAAGCGCTGAAGGTGATCCTCGCCACGCCGGACGAGGTTGTGGCGGCGCAGAGCTATAACGAGCCACCGGTAGGAGTCAGTTAAGGCGCAGTGCGCTGAAAGCAATTCTAGGTCCTCTCCTTTTTCACGAAGTGCAAAAGGGGAGGTGGCAGCCCGCAGAGCTGAAGGAGGGGGGAATGCGGCAGGGCAAAACCCCTCCGTCGCGCCTTTGGCGCGCCACCTCCCCATTTGTACTGCGCAAAAATGGAGAGGACCCAAAGGCCTCCCCCTTGCCTTCCCAGCCCCCTGCCCCTAGCGGCTCCACCAGCAGCTTCAGGAGTTTAAGCCATGGTCCCCCGCTATTCCCGCCCCGCGATGACTGCGATCTGGGAGTCGGAGGCGCGGTTCAAGATCTGGTTCGAGATCGAGGCGCATGCGACGCAGAAGCTCGCCGATCTGGGCGTCGTGCCGCAGAGCGCGGCCAAGGCGCTGTGGGACTGGTGGGCGACCGATCCCAAGATCGACGTTGCCGCGATCGACGCGATCGAGGCGGTGACCAAGCACGATGTGATCGCATTCCTCGATTGGGTGGCGCAGCAGGTCGGTCCTGAGGCGCGGTTCATGCACCAGGGGATGACCAGCTCGGACGTGCTCGATACCACGCTGTCGGTGCAGCTTACCCAAGCGACCGATCTGCTGCTCTCCGACCTGACTGACCTGCTCGACGCACTCAAGCGTCGCGCGGAGGAACATAAATATACCCCGACGATCGGGCGCAGCCACGGCATCCATGCCGAACCGACAACCTTCGGGCTCAAGCTGGCGCAGGCCTATGCCGAGTTCGACCGTTGTTGGGTCAGGCTCGCCAACGCCCGTGCCGAGATCGCGACC
>JANNYT010000186.1:0-31904 GCA_031410255.1 Novosphingobium sp.
CTTCCCCAACTTCCGGTCGGCCCCAGTGATCGGCGGGATGACCCTGGCCTTGATGACCATGCCGGTGATCGTCATTTCGGGCCGCAATGCGATCAAGGCGGTGCCGCCATCGATCCGCGATGCCGCGCTGGCGATCGGCGCGAGCCCGGTGCAGACGGTGTTCCACCACGTGCTGCCGCTCGCCCTGCCCGGCATCCTGACCGGGACCATTATTGGCATGGCCCGCGCGCTGGGCGAAACCGCGCCGCTGCTGATGATCGGCATGCGCGCCTTCGTCGCCTCGCCGCCCGATGGATTCACATCGCCCGCCACGGTGCTGCCAGTGCAGATATTCCTGTGGTCGGACGAAATCGATCGCGGCTTCATCGAGCGCACCTCGGCCGCGATTATCGTGCTATTGCTGTTCCTGCTGGCAATGAATGCGCTGGCCATCACCCTTCGTAACCGATTTGAGAACCGCTGGTGACCACATTTCATAAATTAGACGCAAGCAACACCAAGATCGCCGCGCACAGCGTATCGGTTTTCTATGGTGAGAAGTGCGCGATCGACAATGTCTCGATCGATATCGGCAACGACTATGTCACCTCGTTCATCGGACCTTCCGGGTGCGGTCAATCGACGCTGCTGCGCTCGTTCAACCGGATGAACGATACGGTGGCAGGCGCCCGCGTAGAAGGTGAAATCCTGCTCGACGGGCAGGATATTTACACATCAGGCATGGACGTAGTGCAATTGCGCGCGCGGGTCGGGATGGTGTTCCAGAAACCCAACCCCTTCCCCAAATCGATTTACGAGAACGTGGCCTATGGTGCGAGAATTCACGGTCTCGCGGCGGGCAAGCCAGATCTCGACAAGATCGTCGAGCGCTCGCTGCGCCGCGCCGGGCTGTGGGACGAGGTCAAGGACCGGCTCAATGAAAGCGGCACCGCGCTGTCGGGCGGCCAGCAGCAACGGCTGTGCATCGCCCGGGCGATCGCGGTCGATCCCGAAGTGATCCTGATGGACGAACCGTGCTCGGCGCTCGATCCGATTGCGACCGCACGGATCGAGGAACTGATCGGCGAACTCAAGGGCCGCTATGCCATCGTCATCGTCACGCATTCGATGCAGCAAGCCGCGCGCGTATCGCAGCGCACCGCCTTCTTCCACCTCGGCAAGATGGTCGAGTATGGCAAGACTTCGGACATCTTCACCAATCCGCGCGAAACCCGCACGCAGGATTACATCACCGGTCGGTACGGATAACAGCCATGAACCACGAACACACAGTCAAAGCCTTTGACGACGACATCACCGTGCTGCGCGGCCTGATCGCCGAAATGGGCGGCCTGGCCGAAGTCGCCATGCGAGAGGCGATGGAGGCTCTGGTCAACCGCGACATCGAACTGGCCAAAGGCGTCGTCGCGCGCGACAAGCGGATCGACGCGCTTGAAGCCGAGATTGACAAGCTGGCGGTCCGCACGCTGGCGCTACGCGCGCCGATGGCGGATGATCTGCGCGAAGTTATCGCCGCGCTCAAAATCGCCGGGGTGATCGAGCGGATCGGCGACTATGCCAAGAACATCGCCAAGAGCGCGAGCAAGATCGAAGGGCGCCGCAAGTTTGAACCGCTGACCCTGGTTCCGGCGATGGCCGATGTTGCAGCTAGCATGGTGCATGATGTGCTGACCGCGTTTGCCGCGCGCGATCCGGTGCTGGCCGCAGAAGTGATCGCGCGCGATGACAAGGTCGATGCCTTTTATGAAAGCATCTTCCGTAATCTGGTTTCCTACATGATGGAAAATCCGGCGACGATCAGCAGCGCGGCGCAATTGCTGTTCGTTGCCCGCAATATTGAGCGGATTGGCGATCACGCCACCAACGTTGCCGAAATGGTTCACTACGCCGCCACCGGGACTTATCTCGCCGACAAGGAAGAGCCGGAGCCGGAGGCCTGATATGCCCGCCCCCCGGCTACTGCTGATCGAGGACGATCCCGCGCTGGCCGAACTGCTTGAATTCCGCTTCACCAGCGAAGGCTACGCGGTCACTGCCACGCCCGATGGTGATGAAGCGCTGCTGCTGGCGGCCGAACAAGTGCCCGATCTGGTCGTGCTCGACTGGATGATCGAGGGGACTAGCGGGATCGAAGTGTGCCGCCGCCTGCGCCGGACCAAGGAAACCGCCCACGTTCCGATCATCATGCTGACGGCGCGCGGTGCTGAGGACGACAAGATTCGCGGGCTGGAAACCGGCGCGGACGATTACCTGACCAAGCCGTTCTCCCCGCGCGAGTTGATTGCCCGGGTCAACGCGATTCTGCGGCGGATCCGCCCGGCCTTGGCCGGGGAAATGCTCAGTGTCGGCGATTTGACGTTGGACGCGGCGGCGCACCGGGTAACCCGCAAGGCCACCGTCCGGGTGCTTGGGCCAACCGAATTTCGCTTGCTCAAATACTTCATGGAACATCCCGGGCGGGTCTTTTCGCGGACGCAATTGCTCGATGCGGTGTGGGGTAACGATAGCGAGATTGAGGAGCGAACGGTTGATGTCCATATCCGCCGGCTGCGCAAGGCGATCGAGCTTGAAGATGCGGCGGATCCGGTACGGACGATCCGCTCAGCCGGTTATTCGCTCGAAGCGATCGACTGAACTAGGACCGCGCACGCCCTCTGTCCGGCGGTGTCAGCTTTTTCTTCCCATCACACTCTTGCTCGCTAAAGTGTGCTGCTGAACTGCCCGTAGCGGCAGCAAGCCGGGAGACACAGCGATGGACGAACCAACCAGCATTGCAGGCGAAGATCAGGCGGTGGTGCGCCGCCGCCGGATCCTGATCGCGCTGATGTTTTTTGGCACGATCATCAACTATGTCGACCGGCAGGTGCTGTCGCTGCTCAAACCGACTATCGAGAAGGCCTATGGTTGGGGCGATGCCGAATTCGCGCATTTCGCTTCGGTATCGTTGATCTCGGCGGCGGGTGCGCTGGTCTTCGTCGGGTGGCTGATCGACCGGTTCGGGGTCAAGCTGGCTTACGGCACGGCGGTCGCGATCTGGAGCCTGGCCGGGATGGCGCATGCCTTTGCCGCCAACGTCACGCAATTTGTGACCGCACGCGCAGTGCTGGTCGCGGCCGAATCGGTCAACACGCCGGCAGCGGTCAAATCGGCGGCGCAGTTCCTGCCGATGCGATTACGCTCGATGGCCGTCGGGATCGTCAACACCGCGCCCAATATCGGCAATATCATTGCCCCGCTCACTGTCGTGCCGTTCGCCTTGGCCTATGGCTGGCAAGCCGCTTTCCTGGTCACCGGCGCGCTGGGGTTTGTCTGGTTGATCTTCTGGATCATTGGCACCCGCAACCTCACTCCGATCCCGCGTGCGGCGGGAACCGAGCAAGCTCGTCCGGCGATCCGTGAAGCTTTCGCGGACCGCAAGACCTGGGCGATCGCGGTCGCCAAAGCGATTACCGACATGTTC
The DNA here is from genome assembly GCA_031410255.1 of Novosphingobium sp. GTDB lineage: Bacteria > Pseudomonadota > Alphaproteobacteria > Sphingomonadales > Sphingomonadaceae > Novosphingobium. The sequence goes on from JANNYT010000186.1 coordinate 3,461, forward strand.
TGGTGGTTCTTCACGTTCTGGCTGCCCGACCTGTTTCACAAGGTCTTCAACCTCAGCCAGTCGGAACTAGTCGGGCCGACCGCGCTGGCCTTTACGCTCGCAGCCATTGGCGCGTTGGCCGGTGGCTCGTTGTTCCCGGCGCTGCTCGCGCGCGGGTTCAGCGTCAACCGCGCCCGCAAAACTGCGATGCTGTTGTTTGCCCTGGTGATCTTGCCCATTCCATTCGCGCTCACGGCCGCCAGCCCGTGGACAGCCGCGCTGCTGATCGGCTTGGGCCTGTTTGCGCATCAAGGCTTCTCAACCAACATCTTCGGCTTTGCGGCCGATGCGGTGCCGGCGACGCGCGTGGCCACGGTGATGGCCATTGGCGCGATTGCCGGCAACCTGGCCGGTGCCGGAATGCAGGAAGTGGCGCGGGTGCTGTTTACGCGCGGCTACGGCTACCAACCGTTGTTCATGTTCGCGGCGGTGGCATATCTGCTGGCGTTCGCGTGGATCCACTTGCTGGTTCCCCGGATCGTGGCCGAAGACGAAGACGCCTGAGCGCGCGCAAAAGAAAGGCCCCGGCACTTTGCGGTGCCGGGGCCTCCTTGTGCGACCCGTCTGTTTTTCAGATCGGTTCTAGAAGTTGATGCGCGCGTTGACGCCCCAATAGCGATCGGCATCGCGGGGGATCTGGTAGCGATAGCTGCCGCTGACGCCGCCATCCACGATTGCCGCCGGATAGGCGTGATCGGTCAGGTTACGAACCTGGAAGGTCAGCTTCCAGTTGTCGTTCGGATCGGCCAATCCTAGCTGCAGGTTGACCAGCGCATAGGCCGGGATCGTGCCGAACTGCCGCTTGACCGCATCGGAAGAAAACAGCGAAAGCTGCTTGCTCTGGACGTTCATCGATGCGCCGAATGTCACATCGGCAAAGCTGCCGGTCACGAAGCGGTGGTCGAATGACACGGCACCCTTCCAGGTCGGAGCAAACGCCAGCTGAGTACTGGCCGGAACGATGTCGGTTGCTCCCGGGGCGGCTTTGAACAGATCAACGTGCGCGTCGGTCACCGCCAGCCCGGCGGTCAAATTGGTATTCTTGCCGAGCCGCCAGGCCATGTCGATTTCAACGCCGACAGTCGAAATTTCGCCAGCGTTGGTGAAGCGGGTGACCGCGACACCAGCCACAAGGTCCGGGTTGTTGGCCTGGAAGTTATGGTACTTGGCATAAAAGCCGGCGATGTTGAGAGTCAGGCGGCCGTCGAGGAACTTGTTCTTCAACCCCAGTTCGAAGGCATCCGAGGTTTCAGCACTGATGACGTTGGTGCCGGTTGCGTTCAGGTTGAAGAACACGTTGAACGCTGGCCCCTTGTAACCCCGTGCATAGCTTGCATAGGCCATCACGTCAGGGCTGAAATCGAACTGGGCGACGGCCTTGCCCGACAGATTGTCGTTGCTGGTCTTGTTTCGGAACGGGATCCCGTTGGCCGCCAGGGCGGCCCGGCGAGCTGCCACTGCCGTGGCGACACCGCCGGCGACCAGAGTGTTGAACTGGTTGTACACGCCTTGATCGAACGAGGGCTGGATGCCGCTGAAAGCGACCGGATCGCCTAAGCCGTCGAGCAGCAAGCCCGTTGAGGTGCGGCTGTGGAATACTTCCAGATTGTCATGCGTATAGCGCAAGCCGCCGATCAGCCGGACGTGGTCCGATACGTTGAAGGTGGCCTGACCAAAGACCGCGATGTTGTTGAAGGTCGAACCGAAGGTGGCCGAGCCGCTGACGTTGCGGATCGACGTGGCGTTCGGGCCCGAGCATGGCAGCAACACCCCGGTGGGCGCACCGACCGCGGCCGAGCAGCCAATGTCGGTGCGGGTGAAGGTGCGTTGCGAATTGGCGTGCGAGTAATAAGCGCCCAGCACGTAGCTGACGGTCTGTTCGGCCGGCGAGGTCAGCCGCAGTTCCTGGCTGAAGGTGTTGCTGGTCTGCGGGCCCGCGTCGTGCAACTGGGTGAAGCCCACGTACGCTTGCGGCAACCAGTCACCGTCGCGGATTTCGGTGTTGTCCCACTTGCGATAGGCGGTGATGCTGGTCACCGTATGGCTGCCAAGCCCGACGTCGGCCTGCATCGAAACGCCCCAGCCTTCTTCCTTGGTCGAAGTAACCAGGTTCTGGGCGACCGCGCGGGTCTCGGCCCCGTTCGGCGCGGGCAGCACGGTGAAGGCGAGGCTGGTGCTGGGCACGCCCAAAGGGGTCAACGGCCCAGTGGCGATGATATCGGCGCAGCAATCGTCGTTATTCTTGTGATAATCGGCCGCGACGTAGATCTTCAGATCGTTCGATGGATCGTAGAGGAACTGGGCACGCGCGCCGTAGTGCTTGTAGCCGTTGACCCACTCGTTGGTGGTGACGTTGCGGATGTTGCCATCATATTCGCCGTAGAACGCGGTAAAGCGTCCGGCCAGGTCTTCACCCATCGGCAAGTTGACCGAGGCTTTGAGGCGGAATTCGTTGCGATCGAAATAGCTCGCTTCGAAGCTGCCGCCCAGCTTGTGCTTGGGCATGATCGTCGTGATGTTGATCACGCCAGCCGAGGCGTTCTTGCCGAACAGCGTGCCTTGCGGGCCGCGCAGCACTTCCATCTGCTGAATATCGACCAGATCGCTGAATGCTTCGCCCGAGCGGGCGTAGACGACGCCGTCAACCACGGTCGAAACAGAAGGCTCGCCCGCGATCGAAAAGTTCGCAGTGCCGACCCCGCGCAGGAAAATCGTCTGGTTAAGCGTGGTGCCTGACTTGAGGAAGTTAAGCGATGGAACCATCTGCGCTGCGGTTTCGATGCTGGGGCGCGAGGTCTGCGACAGCATTTCGCCGCTCAAAACCGAAACGGCGACCGGAACCTTCTGAACGTTCTCAGAACGCTTTTGCGCGGTTACGACGATCTCGCCGGGAGCCGGACCCGAACCGTCTGCCGCGGGGGCATCCTGCGCCATCGCGGGGCTGGCCATCATGCCAATAACAAGCGCCGCTACCGACGTTGCGCGAAGCAAAGTTTTCATATCAATCCTCCCTCATGCCGAAGCTGCTTGGGCAGCTCCTGATTATCAATCCATCCGGCAGCGCTCAGCGCCTGTTCCGTTTGAGGCTCTTGAATTGCCTCTCCGGCTTGGATATGTCAAGCGGTGTCATACAGGACAAGACTGACCTGTTGCATCTGGGCAACGGGCTGATCCGAGGGGTGAGAGCGAGCAGTGGACGCGCAGTTTAGCGAGGTTGATGGCGGATTTGAGCTGCGGTTTGCGGGCCGGATCGTGCTGCGCCATACGGCAGAGACTCCGGTTCTGACGCTCGCGTGCGGAAACCCGCAAATCGCGATGCGGCTCGGCAGATTTCAGATCGACGACGCGCCGAGTGGGCAGATCGAGCCGTCCGAATGGCGTTGGGTAAGTGATGGGATCGAGTTTCTCTCTGGCGGCGAGCCAGCAGCACTCCTGCAGCTGACCGGCAGCAGTATTACGATCACCAGCCGAAATCAGGCGCACGATCGGATTTGGATGAAATTCCACGCCGAGCCGGGTGAAGCAGTGTGGGGCGGCGGCGAGCAGCTGAGCTACCTCGCGCTCCACGGCTGGCGCTTTCCGATCTGGACCAGCGAGCCCGGAGTCGGGCGCGACAAGACCACCGAGCTAACCCGGCAGATGGACGCGGCGTCGATGGCGGGAGGCGACTACTGGAACACAAATTACCCGCAGCCGACCTTCCTGACCTCGCGCTGGCTGGCGGTGCATCTCGATGCCAGCTGCTACAGCGTGCTCGATTTTACCGATCCGACTGCGCACTGCGTCGAAGTCTGGAACAACACCGCTCACTTTAAACTGTTCGCTGCCGATGGCCCAGCGGCACTGGTCGGTGCGCTGTCGGATTCGTTTGGACGCCAGCCGGCTCTGCCCGACTGGGCGATCGGCGGTGCGATAGTCGGCCTCAAGGACGGCGCGCGCAGTTTCGACCGGCTCGAACAATTTATCACCGCGGGCACTGCTGTTGCGGGTTTGTGGTGCGAAGACTGGGCCGGAGTCCGCGAGACCAGTTTTGGCCGCCGGCTGTTCTGGGATTGGCGGCGCGACAACCAGCGCTTCCCCGATCTGCCCGAACGGATTTCGGCACTGGCGGCGCGCGGGATCCGCTTTCTGGCCTATGCCAACCCCTACCTCGCGAACGACGGTATCCTCTACGAAGAGGCGCTGGCCGAGGGGCACTTCGTGCTGCGGCAGGACAGCGGCGAGGTCTACCTGCTGGATTTTGGTGAGTTCGATTGCGGCATGCTGGATTTCACTCGCCCCGCCACGCGCGACTGGTTTGCCGAGCACGTGCTGGGCCGCGAACTGCTCGACATCGGGATCGCCGGATGGATGGCCGATTTCGGCGAATATCTCCCTACCGACGTGCGCTTGTTCGACGGTTCCGATCCGATGGCGGCGCATAACCAGTGGCCGGTGTTGTGGGCGCAGGTCAACGCGCAGGCGGTGGCGAGCCGCAGTAAGACCGGCGAAGCGGTGTTCTTCATGCGCTCGGGCTTTTCAGGGGTTCAGGCGCACTGCCCGCTGCTGTGGGCGGGCGACCAGTCGGTCGATTTCACCCGCCATGATGGGATCGGCACGGTTATCACCGCTGCGCTGTCGGCCGGGCTGGTCGGCAATGCCTACAGCCATTCCGATTGCGGCGGCTACACTTCGCTGCATGGCAATGTCCGCAGCGCTGAACTGATGCAGCGCTGGTGCGAGCTGGCGGCATTCGCGCCGGTCATGCGCAGCCACGAAGGCAACCGGCCCGACGACAACTTACAATACGACTCCACGCCAGAGCTGCTTGCCTGCTTCGCCCGCTGGAGCCGGGTCCACGCCGCCCTCGCCCCCTATGTACGCCACCTGTGTGATGAGGCAGTGGCAAGCGGCCTTCCGGCGCAGCGCCCGCTGTTCCTGCATTATCCCGATGACCCGGCGCTGTGGATCGTGCAGGATCAATTCCTTTATGGAGAGGACCTGCTGGTGGCACCGGTGATCGAGGAAGACGCCCTAATGCGCGAAGTTATCCTGCCAGGCGCGCAAGACTGGCAGCATCTGTGGTCGGGTCAGACTTACCAACCAGGCACCCACACGATCGACGCCCCACTGGGCGCGCCGCCTGTGTTCGTCCGCGCGGGCAGCCCGTTTGCCGCGCTGTTTGCCAGCTTGCCAAGGGCCTTGGCCGAATGAGCGAGCGCGCCAACATCCGCGATGTTGCCGCACTGGCCGGGGTGGCGGTCAAAACCGTCAGCCGGGTGCTTAACGGTCACCCCTATGTCAGCGCTGAAACCAAGGCCAAGGTCGATGCCGCAGTCCGCGAGCTGGACTTCACCCCCAGCATCGCGGCGCGGATCCTGTCGGGCGCGAAGAGCAATCAGGTCGCGCTGATCTATGACAATCACAGCCCCTATTACATGTTCCAGATCCAGACCGGGTGCTGGGAGGTGTGCAAGCAGCAAGGCATCCGCCTGCTCGCCCAACCAGTCGACGTGACCGACCCGCAAGTGGGCGAACAAGTGCGCGGGCTGGTCTCCGAAACCCATGTTGACGGCATCATCCTGTCCTCGCCAGTGACCGACTGCGATCCAGTGCTGCGTGCGCTGGAAGCGATGGACATTCCATTCGTGCGGATTTCGCCGGGAACCAATCATGCGCTGACCAGCTCGGTCTATATGGACGATGCGCAAGCCGCCGATGACATGACTACGCATATCATCAACCTAGGGCACCGGCGGATCGGGTTTATCAAGGGGCACCCCAACCACATGGGCTCGTTTGACCGCTTGCACGGCTATTGCCGCGCATTGGAACGGGTCGGAATTACCTTTGACCCGACGCTGGTTTGTGATGGTGAGTTTGATTTCGAAAGCGGGGTCCGCGCGGCCAACCATCTGCTCGATCTGCCGCAGCGCCCAACCGCGATCTTTGCTTCAAACGACGATATGGCAGCGGGAGTGCTGGCGGTGGCACATGACCGGAATATCGATCTGCCCGGCGCGCTGTCGGTCGCGGGCTTCGATGATACCACACTGGCGCGCACGGTCTGGCCGCCGCTGACCACGATCCATCAGCCAATGGCCGAGCTGGCACGGACCGCCGCCGAAATCCTCATCGCCGGGGGTGATATCAACCACCGCCGCCTGCCCCACACTCTCGTCGAGCGCGCTTCGGTCGTGCCGCCAAACAGGACATCATCATGAGCCAGTTACCCCTGCCCCCCGCCAGCCGCACGCTCGGTGCCAGCGGGATCGCCATATCGCCGATTGCCTGGGGCATGTGGCGCCTGGCCGAGGATGGCCGCAGTGCCGCTGAGGCAGCCAAACTGGTCCACGCCGCGCTCGATGCCGGGATCACCCTGCTCGATACCGCCGACATCTATGGTTTTGATGGCACCAGCGGGTTTGGCGATGCGGAAGCGTTGCTGGGTGAGGTGCTGGCCGCAGAGCCGGGGCTGCGCGCGCGGATCGTACTGGCCACCAAAGGCGGGATCATGCCCCCCTTGCCCTACGACCAGAGCGCCGACTATCTCAATGCAGCGATTGATGCATCGCTGCAGCGCTTGCAAGTTGAAACGATCGATCTGTGGCAGATTCACCGACCTGATATTCTGGCGCACCCCCACGAGGTCGCCCGCACGCTCGACGCGGCGGTGGCAGCGGGCAAAATCCGCGCGCTGGGCGTGTCGAATTTCACTCAGCCGCAAACTGCAGCGCTGAACCATTTCCTTGGCAACAAGCTGGTCGCCACCCAGCCCGAAATATCGCCCCTGCGGATCACTTGTTTTGAGAATGGCGAGCTCGATCAGGCGATGCAGTTCGGGCTCACCCCGCTGGCCTGGTCGCCGCTGGGTGGCGGCAGCTTGCTCGCCCCGAAGAACGCGCGCGACAAGGCCGTAACAGCAGCATTGCAGGCGGTCGCAGATCAAGCCGGAGTTTCGTTCAGCGTTGCGGCTTACAGCTGGCTGATGGCTCATCCTGCGGGCATCGTGCCAATTATCGGCTCACAGAATCCAGCGCGAATTGCTGAAGGTGCCGCCGCGCTGACAATGCGGTGGAGCCGGACGGATTGGTATGCCGTGCTGGTCGCCGCTCGCGGGGAGAAACTTCCATGACGACTGCGACTCAGCAATGCGAAGTCGCGTGGTTTTCGGCGCTGTGCGATGACGATTACGAATTCCTCGGTGTGCCCGACCCGATGCTGCAATCGAGCTGGGAGCACTGCCGCAATATCGCGCTGACTGCCGAGAAGTGCGGGTATGATAATATCCTGCTGCCCTCGGGCTATCAGCTCGGGCTCGACACTACGGTCTTTGCCGCCGCCATCGCGCCGTTCCTGCAGCGGCTGAAACTGCTGTGGGCGACGCGGATCGGCGAGGACTGGCCGCCACAACTGGCGCGGCGGATTGCCACGCTCGACCGCATCCTCGGCGCCAACGCCGCTGGCACCGGCGGACGCCTCAACGTCAACATCATCTCGTCCGACATGCCTGGCGAAAAGATCGCCAGCGGTCCGCGCTATGCCCGCACGACCGAGGCGATCAAGATTATCAAGACGCTACTGAGCGGCGAGCACTTGAGCCATCAGGGCGAGTTCTGGCAGATGGAGCTCGATCCGCCGCGCCTGACCACGCTGTCCGGCCAGCCGCCCGCGCTGTATTTCGGCGGGCTGAGCCACGAAGCGCGCGAGTGCGCTGCAGAAGGCTGCGACGTCTATCTGATGTGGCCCGATACGATGGACAAGGTCCGCGAAACGATTGCCGATATGACTGCGCGCGCGGCCAATTACGGGCGCAAGCTCAAATTCGGTTACCGCGTCCATGTGGTCGTCCGCGATACCGAAGACGAAGCCCGCGCGGCAGCGGACCGGCTGGTCTCCAAGCTAGACGATGAGATTGGCCGGGCGATCCGCGAAAAGTCCTTGGACGCCGCCAACTACGGAGTTCAGCGGCAAGCCGAATTGCGCAGTGCCGCCCACGCTGACGGTTATGTCGAGGACAACCTGTGGACCGGCGTTGGCCGCGCCCGCTCGGGCTGCGGTTCGGCGATCGTTGGCGATCCCGATCAGGTGCTCAAAAAGCTGCGGGCCTATCAGGCTGAGGGGATTGAGGCGTTCATCCTCTCAGGGTACCCGCACGCGGCAGAGGCCGATCTATTTGCCCGCCATGTCTTGCCGCAATTGCAGCATGGTCCGCTGACTTTCGCATGACAAAGGAACTCGCGTGACCATTCGCATCGTTGCCATCGGCGGCACCGTCAATCCAGCCAGTTCGACCGAGCAGGCGCTGCGGCTCGCTGCGGCCAGCGCGGGTGCGGACGGTGCCGAGATCACTGTATTTGGCGGGGCCTACCTCGCCGCGCTGCCGCATTATGGCGGAGCCGATCATACCAAGGCTGATGGCGCCGAACTGGTTGAGGCGGTGCGCCAGGCTGATGGTTTATTGATCGCTGCGCCAGGCTACCACGGCACAATCTCGGGATTGGTCAAGAATGCGCTCGATTATCTTGAGGAGCTGGCGCGCGATGAGCGGCCTTATCTCGATGGCCGCGCAGTTGGCCTGATTGCCACCGCTTTTGGCGATCAGGCGACGATGAGCACGTTGATCACAATGCGGGCGATCGTCCACGCCTTGCGTGGTTGGCCAACCCCGATGGGCGCGACGATCCGGACTTATCACGGGCTGTTTTCGCCCGATGGTGAATGCCTGGATGATCGTTCGCGGATGCAGCTGGAACTGGTAGGCCAGCAAGTGCGGCGCGGCGCCGCGGCCTTCGCGGCGGGCGGACAATGAGCACCGCGCTGGCCGAAGCTGTGGCCGCACTGGCGGCAGGTAAGATCATCGTGCTGACCGGTGACCGATTGCGCGGCGGCGATATCGACTTCGCCATGGCTGCCAGCAAGGCCGACGCCGCCTCGATCAATTTCATGGCCACCCACGGCCGCGGCCTGATTTGTTTGGCGCTGACCCCGGCGCAGGCCTTGCGATTGGGGATCGGACTGATCAATCCCGGCGCAGCGCGCCAATCTGGGCGCCCTTACGGCCGCTCGATCGAAGCGCGCGAGGGGGTGACGACCGGCATTTCTGCAGCTGACCGCGCGCTTACCATCCAGGTCGCGATGGCCCAGGGGGCGAGCGCCGATGATCTGGTCTCTCCCGGCCACGTCTTCCCGCTGATCGCGGCGCCGGGCGGGATCGCTGAGCGGCCAGCGGCGCTTGAAGCAGCAATCGAGCTAACCCGCCGCGCTGGTGCGGGCGAAGCAGCGGTGATCTGCTCGATCATGCGCGACGATGGCGAAATGGCACGGCTGGATGACATTGCTGAACTGGTCGCGGCACATGGTCTGGCCGTGGCGGAAATCACCGACCTGATTTGAGCGCCGCGGCCGCCTGTCGCAGTTTTCAGCCTGCCGCTTGACCTGCGCCGACAAGCTGCGCAAGTTGCGGATGAAAACTAAAAAAGGGGGCAGGTAATGCGCAAAGCAACCGCGATAACGGCGATGCTGCTGGGTTCAGCCATCGTTTTGGCCGGTTGCGATCAGGCCAAGCAAGCGATCACCGGCAAGGTCGAAGTGGCCGACACCAAGTTTCCCGAGCATGTCTATTGGGGCGACACTCACCTCCACACCTCCAATTCCCCCGATGCCTTCGGCTTTGGCAACCGGCTCGGACCCGAAGAAGCGCTGCGGTTTGCGCGCGGCGAGGAAGTCACCTCCTCAACCGGGATCAAGGCCAAATTGGCGCGTCCGCTTGATTTTCTGGTGGTGTCCGATCACTCGGACGGTTTTGCCACGATCAAGGATCTGTACAACGCGCCGCGCTTCATGATCAAGGATCCAACGATGCTGCGGTGGTACGATCTGCTGCATCAAGGTGTGGCGGGATCGAGCCAGGCGACGCAGGAACTGATCGACGCCAAGGCGCACAACACGCTGCCCAAGGCGATCCTCAATCCTGCCGGTTCTGAAAAACGGCTGCGTTCCAACTGGCTGGAACATATCGCCACGGTTGAGCGCTATAACGAGCCGGGCAAGTTCACTGCCTTCATCGGGTTTGAATACACTTTGATGGACGGCGGCAACAACCTGCACCGCAACGTGATCTTCCGCGACAGCGGCAACCGCGCGTCACAGGTCCTGCCGCTCGCTTCATTCGGCACCACGATCCCCGATGGGCTATGGGATTACATGGACGCCTATCAGGCCAAGACCGGCGGTAAGGTCCTGTCGATCCCGCACAATTCCAATTTGTCCAATGGCTTGATGTTCATGCTGACCGATCCGTCGGGCGGTCCGATGAGCGCGGAATATGCCCGCCGCCGCGCAGCGCATGAACCATTGGTGGAGATCACCCAGATCAAGGGCGACAGCGAGAGCCACCCGTTCCTGTCACCCAACGATGAATTCGCCGGTTACGGCACCGCCGGGTGGGATTTGAATAACCTGATGAGCACCCAGCCGACCAAGCCGGGTGACTATGCCGGCAATTACGTTCGAGAGGCACTCAAACGTGGGTTGCTGATTGAACAGCGCACAGGGGTGAACCCTTATAAATTCGGCGTGGTCGGATCGACCGATGCCCACACCTCGCTCGCTACGGCCGACGATAACAACTACTTCGGCAAGTTCCCGACTGTAGAACCTTCGGCCACGCGCGCAGTCGCCCCGCAGAATCTGGGTAAACATGAGGGGCGGTTCGGGTGGAACTACCTCGCCAGTGGTTATGCAGCGGTTTGGGCCACCTCAAACAGCCGGTCGGCGTTGTTCGATGCGATGATGCGGCATGAGACTTACGGCACCACCGGACCGCGCATGACCTTGCGGTTCTTTGGCGGGTGGGATTTCAAAGCCGCCGACTTGGCGGGCGACTGGACCAAGGCGGGCTATGCGCGCGGGGTGCCGATGGGCGGCAGCCTGGAGGCACATCCGGGGGCCGCGCCCAGTTTCATCGTTTCGGCCATGAAGGACCCGGAAGGCGCGAACCTTGACCGGATGCAAGTGGTCAAAGGCTGGGTCGATCAAGCCGGCGTCGCTCACGAAAAGGTGTTCGATGTGGCCTGGAGCGACATGGAAAAGCGCAAGCTGACCGGTGGAAAAGTCCCGGCGGTGGGCGATACTGTCGATACTGCCAAAGCCACTTACGCCAATTCGATCGGCGCACCGGCGCTGGGCGCGGTTTGGACCGACCCCGAATTCAACCCGGCCCAGCGCGCGTTCTATTACCTGCGCGTGCTGGAAATTCCGACCCCGAGCTGGGTCGCGTATGATGCCTTGCGTTACCACCTGACGCTCGACCCCGCGATCCCGCTCAAGCAGCAGGAACGCGGCTACACGTCGGCAATCTGGTACACCCCGGGCTGAGGAGGAGATGACGATGCGTAAGACTGTTATTGCAGCTGTGCTGCTGCTGAGCTCGACCGCGCTGGTTACCGGCTGCAAGAAGATCAGCCAGATGACGGGCAGCACCGTGCAAGTGGCGGAGACGGCGTATCCTGAGCAGGTTTACTGGGGCGACACGCATCTCCACACCGCGAACTCGGTCGACGCTTTCGGGTTTGGCAATCGGCTCGATCCCGAAGCAGCCTTGCGCTTTGCCAGCGGCGAGGAAGTCACTTCATCAACCGGGGTCAAAGCCAAGCTAAGCCGGCCGCTCGATTTCCTGGTGGTCACCGACCATGCCGAAGGACTGGGCGCTACCAAGGCGCTGTACGATGCCCCGCGTCTGCTGATCAGCGATCCGACGCTGCTGCGCTGGTATGATTTGATGCACGAAGGGACCAAAGGCTCGCTTCAGGCCACCGCCGAAATGCTCGATGCCCGCGCGCATGGCAAAATGCCCGCCGGGCTCAACGATCCCGCCAAAGGCGCTGAGCGGACGCACAAGATCTGGAATGCCAGTCTGGAGACGGTCGAGAACTACAACCAGCCGGGCAAGTTCACCGCCTTCTTCGGGTTCGAATATACGCTGATGCAGGGCGGCAACAACCTGCACCGCAACGTGATCTTCCGCGATGGGCTCGACCGGGTCAGCCAAATTGATCCGCTCGATCCCAGCAACGAATTGTGGCCCGACAAACTGTGGGACTACATGGACAGCTATCAGCAGAAGACCGGCGGCAAAGTGCTCGATATTCCGCACAATTCTAACCTGTCCAATGGTCTGATGTTCATGCTAACCGATCCGCAAGGTGCTCCGGTCAGCGCCGAATATGCCCGCCGCCGAGCCGCGCATGAACCGGTGGTGGAAATCACCCAGATCAAGGGCGACAGCGAGGCGCATCCGTTCCTCTCCCCCAACGATGAATTTGCCGGATACGGCACCGCTGGATGGGACCTCAACAACCTGCTCAACACCCAACCGACCAAACCCGGCGATCTGGCCGGCAGCTATGTTCGTGAAGCGCTGAAGCGCGGCTTGATGATCGAGCAGCGCACCGGGGTGAACCCGTACAAGTTTGGCGTGATCGGATCGACCGACGCGCATACTTCGCTGGCGACTGCGGATGACAATAACTACTTCGGCAAGCATCCCGGCGTTGAACCCAGCGCGCACCGCGCCACCGATACTTTCGTGCCCGGCATGCCGGTTGAACGCGTCGGCCGGATGAACTGGCAGTCGCTGGCCAGCGGCTATGCGGCGGTCTGGGCCACCTCCAACACCCGCGCCGCGATCTTCGATGCGATGATGCGGCGCGAAGTTTACGGCACCACCGGCCCGCGCATGACCGTGCGATTTTTTGGCGGATGGGATTTCAAAGCCGATGATCTGAAGGCTGACTGGGTCAAAGCCGGTTACGGCCGCGGAGTACCGATGGGCGGCACGCTCGCCCCGCATCCCGCCAGCACCCCGGGCAGCGGCGCGCCCACGTTCATCGTCTCAGCGCTCAAGGACCCGGCCGATGGCAATCTTGACCGGGTGCAAGTGATCAAAGGCTGGGTCGACGCGGCCGGCGCTGCGCATGAGAAAGTGTTCGACGTGGTGTGGAGCGATATGGCCGCGCGCAAGCCGGTTGGCGGCAAGGTTCCGGCGGTGGGCGATACGGTCGATCTGGCCAAGGCGACTTACACCAACACCATCGGCGCGCCCGATCTGGCGACCGTCTGGACCGACCCCGAATTCAATCCGGCAGTCCGCGCATTCTATTACGTCCGCGTATTGATGATCCCCACCCCGACCTGGATCCTCTACGACAAGGTCAAGTATGGCCTGACGCTCGACCCGGCGATCCCGCTCAAGCAGCAGGAGCGCGGATATACTTCGGCGATCTGGTATACACCCGCATGAGCAGCAGCGGCTCGAACTAAGATGGACTGGAAAGCGACTGCCCGCCGCGCTTTGCGCGAGCCGCTGGTGCATTTCCTGATCGCAGGCGCAGCTGTGTTCTGGCTGCTGTCGGGCCGTGCGCCCGACCTGGGTGAGCGTCGGATCGTGGTCGACAAGGAAGTGGTCGGCGGAATGGTCGAGCGGTTCTATGACAGCTTCCACCGGCTGCCCAGCCAGGACGAAACCGACGGAATGATCCGCGACTACGTGCAGGATCAGGTTTATTACCGCGAGGCGCTGAGGCTGGGGCTTGATCAGGGTGACGAAGTGGTGGTGCGGCGGATGCGGCGCAAGATGGAATCGCTCAGCGTCGCCGATGCTGAAACTGCCACGCCCAGCGATGCCGAACTGCAGGCGCTGATTGACCAGGACCCTCCGCGTTATTCAGACGATCCGCGGACCAGCTTCGATCAGGTCTATCTTGGCGCCGACACGCCTCAATCCCGGTCGGCGGCGAATGCCCAGCTGGTGCTGCTGCGCGCAGGCCAATCGGTGAGCGGCATCCCAGCCCCGCTGCCGGCGCACCGCGATGCTGCTTCCTCCAGCGACATTTCCGGCACGTTTGGCGATGAGTTCACCCTCGCGCTGCGCCGCTTGCCACCGGGGCAGTGGCAGGGGCCAGTTGCCTCAGGGCTCGGACTGCATCTGGTCCGTGTGACCGCGCGCGCTGCCCCCACCAAGCCGACGCTCGCCACGGTCCGCCAGCGGGTTGAAAACGATTGGCGCGCGGCTGCCATCGCCCGCGCGCAAGGCGGCGCTTATGCCCGCATCCTCAAGGGCTATGATGTGGTGATCGAGCTGCCCAAATGAGGCTGGTGCTGCGTCTCATGGCGGCGCTGGCAGTCCTGCTTACCGCCCTACCCGCACAAGCGGACGAACTCCGCCCAGGCTATTTGGAACTGACCCAGCAAGATGCCCAGCACTGGCGCGTCGTTTGGAAAGCGCCGGTGCTGGGCGGGCTGGCCACGCATACCCGGCCCCAGTTTCCGGCGTTCTGCATTCAGTCTGCCCCGGTTGCACGGCTCGAAGGCGCAGCCCTGGTGGCCGAAAGCGTGCTGACCTGCCGCAAGGATCTGCCCGGCAGCATGGTCGGCCTGTCCGGAATGGATGCGGCTTTCACCGATGCGCTGCTGCGGATCGCCCCGCTTGGCCGCTCGGTTCAGGCCGCCCGGCTGACCCCGCGCCATGCAATGGTGACGGTCGCGACGGTGCCTGATCGGTGGGAGGTGGCGCGCAGCTACTTCCTGCTGGGGACCCAGCATATCCTGACCGGTTACGATCACCTGCTTTTCGTGATCGCCATGGTCCTGCTGCTCGGGCGGCTGGGCGTGGTAGTGCGCGCCGCCACGGCCTTCACGGTTGCCCATTCGCTTACCTTGGTCGGCACCACACTGGGCCTGATCGGTTTGTCACAGGCCCCGGTCGAGGCCCTGATTGCATTGTCGATCGTGTTCCTGGCGGTGGAGATCGTCAAGCAGGACCCGGCCGCACCGCGCCTTTCGGAACGGATCCCGTGGCTGGTCGCGTTCGGGTTCGGGCTAATCCACGGGTTCGGATTTGCCGGGGCACTGCGCGAAATCGGGCTGCCGGAGGGCGACGTGCCGACCGCGCTGCTGACATTCAATCTGGGGGTTGAGGCGGGCCAGCTGGTGATCATCGCGCTGTGCCTGACTGCGCTGGCCCTGCTGCGCCGCTTCGCCCGGCCCGCTTTCCGCCCGGCAACACTTGCCGCGAGCTATGCAATCGGGATAACCGCCAGCTTCTGGTTTATCCAGCGGCTGCTGGGATGACGCTTTAGGAGACAATGACCATGGACGCCCCGGTACTTTACAGCCTTGATGACCAAGGTATCGCCACGATCACGCTCAATCGGCCAGAGCTGCGCAACCCGGTATCCGACCTCGATCTGATCGAAATGTTGCTCAAGACGCTGAGCGATATGGAAGACGATCCCAACGTTCGGGTCGCAGTTCTAACCGGCGCGGGGACAGCCTTTTCGGCGGGCGGTAACCTCAAGGCCATGAAGCCCGATTCGGGTGGGCTCAACGCCAGCTTGCCCGCGCGGACCCGGCGTAATTACAAGAGCGGGATTCAGCGCCTGCCGCTGGCCTTCGCTGCGCTGGAAGTGCCGGTGATTGCAGCGGTTAACGGCCCGGCTATTGGCGCGGGGCTCGATCTGGCCTGCATGTGCGATCTGCGCGTCGCTGGTGAAAGCGCGAAATTTGCCGAAAGCTTTGTCAAGCTGGGGATCATTCCGGGCGATGGTGGCGCATGGTTGTTGCAGCGTATCGTCGGCTTCTCCAAGGCGGCCGAACTGACCCTGACCGGCGAGACCATCGGCGCGGCCGAAGCACTGGCGATCGGCCTCGTCTCAAAGGTTGTCCCCGACGCCGAACTGCTTGATGCGGCCAAGGCGATGGCCGCGCGGATCGCTTGCAATCCATCGTTTGCGGTGCGGATGGCCAAGCGCCTGCTGTGGGATGCGCAGCGGATGGACCTGCCCGGAGTGCTCGAAATGTCTGCCGCGATGCAGGCGGTGGCGCACGCGACCAAGGACAATGCCGAGGCGGTCAACGCCTTCCTCGAGAAGCGCAAGCCTGAGTTCAAGGGCGACTAGTCCACAGCAATGTGACATTGCGCTTGGCGAATCACATTTCAGTGTGATATGCGCAGTTTATGTCCACAAATCTCATCGATCGCGTCCGCCTCCTCGTCAATGAGGGCGGAATGTCTCGTGCCGGCCTAGCCCGCGCTGCGGGGCTCCACGCCAACACCCTGCGCGATTGCACCGAGCAGGACTGGAACCCAACTGCAGATACGTTGCGCAAGCTCGAGCAGGTCTTGTCGGACAACGACGATGAGCCGGTGCTGGTCAGCATCGAAGAGATCATCGACGAGGCGCGCAATGGCCGGATGTTCGTGCTGGTCGACGATGAAGACCGCGAGAACGAAGGCGATCTGGTGATCCCGGCGCAGATGGCTACCCCTGATGCGGTCAACTTCATGGCCACCCATGGCCGCGGGCTGATTTGCCTGACCATGACCAAGACGCGGACCGACCAGCTCGGGCTCGACCTGATGAGCCGCGCCAATGGCACCCGGCACGAAACCGCCTTCACCGTCTCGATCGAGGCACGCGAAGGTGTCACCACCGGTATCTCCGCCGGGGACCGTGCCCGGACCGTTGCGGTCGCAATCGATGCCGGCAAGACCCGCGATGATATCGTCACCCCCGGCCACGTCTTCCCGCTGATCGCGCGCGACGGCGGGGTGCTGGTTCGCGCCGGACATACCGAGGCTTCGGTCGATATTTCGCGGCTCGCCGGGCTCAATCCCTCGGGCGTGATCTGTGAGATCATGAATGAAGATGGCACCATGGCGCGGATGGACGATCTGGTCCCGTTCGCGCGCCGCCACGGCTTGAAGATGGGCACGATCCGCGATCTGATCGAATATCGCCGCAAGCACGACCACTTGGTTGAGCGCGTAGCCGAGGTGCCGTTCACTTCGGATTATGGCGGCCAGTGGAAGTTGCTGACATACCGCAATAAAGTCGATGGCAGTGACAGCTTCGTCCTGCAGATGGGCCAGATTGCGCCAGAGAAGCCCACCCTAGCCCGGGTTCACACGATCTCGATCCTTGATGATATGCTTGGCCAACCCGGCCCCCGGAAGCGGACCTTGCAGCGCGCCATGGCCGAGATCGGCCGCGAAGGCGCTGGGTTGATCGTGCTCCTGATCCGCCCCCAAGAGAGCGGTGAACCCGGTGGCGGTGAGGCGCGTGACATGGACTTGCGGGCCTATGGCATCGGCGCTCAAATCCTGGCCGATATGGGCGTGCACGAGCTGATCTTGCTGAGCAACGCTCACCGCAACGTCGTTGCCATCGAAGGCTACGGCCTTAACATTGTGGGCGAACGCCCGATTCCGGCGGAGTGACCCCATGGCCAATTTTCTGATCATCGAAGCGCGGTTTTACGACCATCTGAACGATATGCTGATTGCGGGGGCGCGGGCCGCGCTCAAGGCTGCAGGCCACAAGGTCACCGTAATCACTGTGCCGGGCGCGCTCGAAATTCCCGGTGCAATCGCGCTGGCCGAGCAGAGCGGGCAATTTGAAGGCTATGTTGCAATCGGCGTAGTGATCCGCGGTGAGACTTATCATTTTGAAATTGTTGCGGGCGAAAGCGCGCGCGGGATTATGGCATTGACGATGGACGGGATCGCCATTGGCAACGGCATCCTGACGGTCGAGAACGAAGATCAAGCATTGGTCCGGGCCGATCCAGCGCAAAAGGACAAGGGCGGCGAGGCAGCCAAGGCGGCGCTGGCCTTGCTCGCGCTCAAGGAGAAATTCGCATGAGCAGCAATCCAGCAGTGGTGGGGATTCCGCTGGTCCTTGGCGGTAACGTGTTTGGCTGGACCGCCGGTCAGGACACCAGCTTTGCGGTGCTCGACGCGTTCTACGCTTCTGGCGGCCGGATGGTCGACACGGCTGACGTCTATTCGGCGTGGGTCCCGGGGCATAAGGGCGGTGAAAGCGAGACCGTGCTTGGCGCGTGGCTCGCCAGTCGCGGTGTGCGCAAAGACATGCGCATCCACACCAAGACCGGGATGCTGGGCGGAGCCGAACTGTATGAACCGGCGCGGCTGCTGCAGTCACTCGATGCCTCGCTCGAACGGCTGCAGACCGACTACCTTGACCTCTATTACGCGCACAAGGATTACCCCGAACTGCCGATCGCGGACATCGTTTCGGCGTTCGGCGGGGCAGCAAGCAAAGTCCGCTCGCTCGGCGCGTCGAACTTCACCGCAGCCCGCTTGGATGGAGCGCTGACGGCGGCCAAAGCCGCCGGTTCAATGCCGTTCACCGCCTTGCAGAACGAATACAACCTGGTCAGCCGCGCCAATTACGGTGCCGATCTGCAGGCGCTGTGCACAACCAACAGCGTCGCGATGTTCCCGTTCTATGGCATCGCCAACGGCTTCCTGACGGGCAAGTACCGCAGCGAAGCCGACTTCGGCAAATCGGTGCGCGGCGCGCGGATGAAGGAACTGATCGTCAGCGGCGCTCCGATGTTGGCCGCAATGGATGCGATTGCGGCCGATACCGGCGCATCGCTGGCGCAGATCGCGCTCGCGTGGCTGGCCGTGCAGCCCGGCATCGGCGCACCCATCGCCAGTGCGACCACGGTCAAGCAGGTCGAGGAATTGTGCGGCATGGCCAGTTTGGCCCTCAGCCCGGAGCAGTTGGCGGGTCTCGACAGCGCGTTGTGAACAGCGAAGTAATGCGCTGAAAGCCTTGCCTTAAGAATTGTTGCCGAAGCGCCGCCACTGGCGCAATATCTGCTTGTCCGCGAGCGGCTCATCAGAGCGCCGCATGGAGGGGAGCTGGCATATGAAAAGCACGGGTTCATTGGTGATCGTTGCGGCGGCAATTTGCAGCACTGCACCAGCCTTGGCATCGTCCGACTATCTACTCCAACTTCCGCCAGAGAAGGGTGAGATGAGCACACCGCTGGCGGTTGATTCGTGGTCGTTCGGAGTGTGCAACTCGGGCCAGTGCACCAGTAGCAGTCAAAGCGCGGCCAAGGGGCAACCGACCAAGGCCAGCTGGGACCTTGCCACTGGAAAAGGCGCCCGGACGGCTTCGAGCAGTTCAGCCGTAATCGGCGACCTCGATGGCGACGGCACTCCAGATTTGGCCTTCGCCGCTGCGCAGGACGTGGTTTATGGACTGTCTTTCACGTTCCAGAAGATTACGGTGCCCTATCAGGCGGCCTGCGCATCGGGCCATATCGACAGCGCAACACTTAGCCGTGGCGATGACGTCTATGTAATCAGCAACGTCAGCATCGTATGCGACAAAGTGGGGACTGGCGCGGTGCCGGCGCCCGCTATGAAATCGGGGATCGTGCGGATCGATTCCACCCCGGCCCGGATCAGCACCAACATGACGGTGGCCCGCGAAGCCTCTGCACCATCGATCAGCGAACGCTGCAGCGGCGGCGCTTGCGCTGACGGCAACGTGACAATGACTTTCACCGGCGGCCAGATGAAGCACACCAAGACCGGGCATGTCACACTGATGAAATAGTTTAGCCCAGGTCGAGGAATTCTTTCAGCCCCATTGGCTCATATGGGCCCAGGATTAGCTGTTCGAACACGCCGAAACCCTCGCCGTGTTTGTCGCTGATGACCTTGCACGGCAGCTGGACGTGGTAATTGTCCATGGTGCCGGGGTTGATCTGCTCGATCCCAAAATCCTCGCGCTCAACCTCCAGCGGGCCATGCCACAGCCCGTGGCCCCATTTGGGCGAGGTATAACCCAGCCCGCGCATCTGGAAGCGGCCGAGTGGTTCGAAGGTCAGCGTCTCAGCTCCATCCGGTCCGTCGATCACCAGCGTTCCGCCGTCAGGCCAGCGTGTGCCGGAAGCCAGCGGCGCGGCCATCTCGCCATCAGTATCAATCAGCGCGGCGGCATCGGCGCCATCGGGCGCGATCACCGCGCGGGTATTCCATTTGTTGCCCTTGGCATCGGCGTTGACGTGGAAAAACACGCTGCGATCGGCAAAGTTGAGCGGGGTCCACTGCCAGAAAAAGCCCGGCACAACGCCGGTGCCATGCGGCTGCTGGTCGCTTGAGCCGACCGGGCGCACACCCCAACTGCGGTCACGCGTTCCGGCGGTGCCCGGCGCACAAGGCGCCCGCTCCCCATCGATCTCGATCCAGCCGGTGTAGCGGCCGTTTTGAGTCATCCGGGTGTAATCCATGAACGTGCGCGGACCGATCCGGTGGATGAAGCGCGGCTCTTCAATCGGGAAAGCGCGGCCGGTGAATGTCAGCTCGGCCTTCAGCCCTTCGCCGTCGACCGTGACCCGCAGCTTGTGCAGCGGTTCGAGGATCTCGATCCGGATCGGCCCGACTTGCAGGTCCATCCGCTCCATCCCCAATTCGCGGCTGGCATGGAGGTTGTGCTGCACCCCGCCCCGGATCACCGAGAAGTGCGCGTCCGCCACATTGAGATGCGGATAGATTCCGAACGCCACCGCAAAGAAGCCCGAGCCATCGGGCGCATAGCCATTGAAGAAATAGCGGTCGTAGAAATTGCGGTCAGTCCCGGCATAAGCGACCGGTTCAGGCGTTTGATGCAGCGGATAATCGTCTCCACGGGTCAGGACCATCGTCAGTCAGCCTTTTGCAGAATGTCGAGCGAATGATGCTCAAGTGCCAGATCGCAGGCACCGCGCGCCATCGACAGGAAGTTTTCATCGCCGCGCGCAGTGCGCTCGACATAGGCCGAGCTGAACACTGCGGTTGAAACGCCGTGCAGCGCGCCGATGCAGTAATCGTCCCAGATCCCCGCCACAGTCAACGGCACGCCGCGCGCGGTCATTTCGGCGCAATAGAGCTCGAGCAGTTCGGCTTCATGCGCGCGGCGCAGTTCTGACCCGATCCCGCAGCCCATGAAATAGCCCAGATCGGTTAGCCCGCTGCCCACCGCCACAGTCTGCCAATCGAGCACCGCGATTGCCTCCGCCCCGCCGCCCACGCCGAACAGCATGTTGTCGAGCCGGAAGTCGCCATGGATCAAGCATTTTACCCCCGAATCTCGACCGATCCACAGGTCATGCAATTGTTCCAGCCCGGCGCAGATCGCCATGTATTCCGGCTCGAGCAAACCAGAATAGCGCTCGGCAAAAATCGTCTGGGCATTGGCGTAAAGCGATTTGATCAGCTCTATTGTCTCTGGCTTGACCTTGAGCCAGTCAGCCCCGGTGATCGCTTCATTGCCCCAGCTTGGGGCGTGCAGTGCGGCGGCCTGAATGACTGCTTCGCGCGCCTCGGCCAAAGTGCAGCCTGATAATTGATTGCCGCCACGCTCGGGCAGCAGGTCCTCAAATATCAGGATGAAATCGGCGCCTTCAGCATCAGATTCGGCGACGTGCGGGATCGGCACGCGGACATCCAGCAGGTGCCGCAATTCGCGGTAAAACCCCACTTCCTTGCGGTAGAGGCCGAACATCGTTGCAGTGGCGCGGCTGGTCTGATCTTCGGCGGGAAATTTGCCGACCACGCTGGCTGGGCCGCCGTCCGGCTGATCATAAGTCAGATGCAGCCGCGCGCTATCACCGACCTGGCCGGTGCCAATCGGCTCCCAGCTGATCGCGGTGATCGCCGCATCGCCAAGCACGCCTGCGCTGCGCAATCGCTCAGTCAGCCAGTCTGCGGTAATATCCGCAGGATGGCTTGGAAAATCAGGCATGCCCACTCCCGGTTGTCTTATCATGGAACGCTGCGCGCCGCCGGTTAGCTGCAATAACCGCCCGCTTGCGCCGCCCTCCCGGTGCCTTATGGTCAAGCATGGGGGGAATAACCAATGTCTGCAAGCGGGGATGCGACCAATCGCGCGGCGGCGTTTAGCACCTGGCCCGCAGGCGAGCCGCTCCCGCTGGCGCTGCTGCGCACCTTGATCGCGCGGCACGCTCCGGTGATCCTCTTTCATCCCGAGGAACCTTACTTCCCCGCCAATGTCGATTGGTATCTGGCGCGCGCGCTGTTGATCGATGGTGCCAGCGGCAACGTGATCAAGCATCACCCGGCGCCGGGTGATTTGCCGCAGGGGCCAGCTGCTCCGGATCAATTGCAGCGTTACTGGCTGACGCTTGATCCGGCGCTGGCCGGACCAGCGCTTGAACCAGAGCTCGCCCCGCCCGATGATCCGCGCCGCGGCGATCTGAACGTCGCCAAAGCCTATGTCCGCGCGGTCCATGATCCGGCTGCCGGGCATACCGAACTGCAATTCTGGATGTTCTATCCTTACGATGGCCCCGGTTTGGTGCGCCTGCGTCCGCGTTTTATTGGCGGGCTGCGCACCGATGCCACGATCAGTCTGTGGCCGGGCGGAATGCACGAAGCCGACTGGGAGCTGGCGGTGGTGCGGATCGACCACGCCACGTTAGCGCCGAGCGGAGTGTTGCTGTCCCAGCATCAGGGCGGCGACGCGCATCTGGGCGCGGCGGCGGTGGCCGAGCTGGAACGCGAACCGAGCGGCCAGATCAGGCTCTACGCCTCGCGCTATGGCCACGCCAGCTATGCTCACCCGCAAGAACGCAAGCTGGTTTATTTCAACCGGACTCTGGCCTTGGCCGGGCTGGAACTGGGCCTGATCGATCAGGTGGCGGGGGGCCGCTCATGGAACCTGGGTGACGCAACGCGCCACGAACTGATTTCGACTTCCTGGTCCGATCCGGGCGTGATCGAGCCGCTCTGGCTGGGCTATGCTTGGCGTTGGGGCGCCTATGAGCCGGCCGGGGGAAGGTTTCGGCGCAAACTGGTCGACGATCTGCGCGCGCTGCTGGAAAGCCACATGGCGCCGCCGGTGCTGCTGCTCCACCTGCTGACGCTGGGGCTGAGCGCGGCGCTGCTGGCGCTCGCGCCCCGGCTGCTGGGCGGACCAATCGGTGCGAAGCTGCTGGGCCATGCGGCCGACAATTCGGGACCGTTTGGGCCGCATTGCCAGGAACACAAATGGAGCGGCGATTACGGCTTCACTGGTCCGCCTGCCCCGCAAGGGTGGCTAGCCGATGGACCGCCGCTGGTGCTGCGCACTGGCGGACTACTCAATGCAGTGTGCCGTCCACCAGTGCGGATATTGGGGCTGCTGCTCGGTGCGATCTGCGCGCCGTTCCTGCCTAAGGATTAAGCCAGCCGCCCGAACGCACCCGCCCCGGCATAGTGTGCTGCTGGGCCAAGCTCTTCCTCGATCCTGATCAGCTGATTGTACTTGGCCAGCCGGTCCGAGCGCGCGAGGCTGCCGGTCTTGATCTGCCCGCAGTTGGTCGCCACCGCCAGATCGGCGATGGTAGCGTCCTCGGTTTCGCCGCTGCGGTGGCTCATCACGGCGGTGTATCCGGCGCGGTTGGCGATCGAGACCGCGTCGAGCGTTTCGGACAGCGAGCCGATCTGGTTGACCTTGACCAGCAGCGAATTGGCGAGGCCTTGCTCGATCCCCATTTTCAGTCGCTGCGGGTTGGTGACGAACAGATCGTCGCCGACCAACTGGACTTTGTCGCCGAGCAGATCGGTAACCGCCTTCCAGCCCTCAAAGTCATCTTCACTCATGCCGTCTTCGATCGAACGGATCGGATAGTCCTTGGCCAGTGCGCCCAGATAGTCCGCCATCTGGTGCGGGCTGAGCGACAGCCCCTCGCCGCTGATTTCATACTTGCCGTTCTTGAAGAATTCGGTCGCCGCGCAATCGAGCGCCAGCGCCACTTCGGTGCCGGGCTTGAACCCGGCCTTGATGACCGATTCCATGATGAAATCGAGCGCCGCGCGAGTGCTCGACAGGTTGGGCGCAAAGCCGCCTTCATCGCCGACTGCAGTGGCCAGCCCCTTGTCGTGCAGGCCCTTCTTCAGCGTGTGGAAAATCTCCGAGCCCCAGCGCACCGCTTCGGACAGGCTCGGCGCGCCGACCGGGACGATCATGAATTCCTGAAAATCGATCGGATTATCGGCATGCTCGCCGCCGTTGATGATGTTCATCATCGGCACTGGCAAGACATGGGCGGAAACCCCGCCGATGTACGAATAGAGCGGAAGACCGCGCGCCGCCGCTGCCGCTTTGGCCACCGCCATGCTGACGCCCAGAATGGCGTTGGCGCCCAGCCGAGCCTTGTTCTCGGTCCCGTCGAGCTCGATCATGGTGTGATCAATGTCGCGCTGGTCTTCGGCATCGAGGCCCAGGATCGCGTCGCTGATCTCGTCATTGACCGCTGCGACCGCCTTGAGCACACCTTTGCCCATGTAACGCGCCTTGTCGCCATCGCGCAGCTCCACCGCCTCATGCGCCCCGGTCGAGGCGCCCGAGGGCACTGCTGCACGGCCGAACGAGCCATCATCGAGCAGCACATCGACTTCGACCGTGGGATTGCCCCGGCTGTCCAGGATTTCGCGGGCGTGGATGTCAATGATCGTGGTCATGGTGTTCCTCAGGCGGCCGTTAAACGTTGCGCGACGCCTTAAGCAGCGCCTGCCCGGCAAGCAAGTTGCATTGCTATGCGCCGGGCTAAGTGGCCTAATGCGGGAACCTCTTGAACGCTGCGGGATTGATGTCCACATAGATCAAAGCGCCCCGGAACGCGGGCTTCAGGAAAAAGGGTATTACCATGGCCATCAGCCCCACCAAGACCGCCGCGACGAAAAAGCCTGCTGCTGCCAAGAAGCCCGCTGCCGCGAGCAAGGCCGCAGCGCCTGCGACTGGCACGACCGAAGCCAAGGCGAAGTTTTCCAAGGCGATCGACGAAGCCCGCGCCGGCGCAGCCGCGCTGGGCCACGAAGCGCAGGCCAAGGCTGGCGCTTATCGCGATCAGCTTGCTGCCAAGAGCGGTGACTGGGTCGATGAAGCCAAGACCATGGCCGAGCAGGCCAAGGGCAAGGCTGGCGAACTGGCGCAGGACGGCAAGGCTCGGACCAGCGACGCAATTGCCAGCCTGGGCAAGCTCGTTTCCGAGAATGCTGGGTCAATCGATGACAAGCTGGGCACGCGCTATGGCGACTATGCCCGCACCGCTGCCCGTTCGATGCAGGAAACTGCGGCCAAGATCGATTCGAAGGATCTGGGCGAACTCGGCGACGATGCGCGCCAATTCGTCCGCAAGAGCCCGGGCCTCGCCATCGGTATCGCAGCGGTTGCTGGCTTTATGCTGTCACGGCTGTTCCGGGGTGGTTCGTCGGACGAAAGCTGAGCGGCAGTTGACACGGCCCCGCGCTCTGCCTCTTGTCACGCCGCATGGACGATGAAACCCCGCCCCTGATTGCGCCAGATTCGCGCCCAGATTCGCATGATGCTGCTGAGCGTTCGCTGGTCGATGATGTCAAACAACTCGCGCAGGACGGGCGGACTTTGCTTGAGGCAGAGCTGGCCTATCAGAAATCGCGCGCGGTCGTTGCGGGCGAGGGCATCAAGGGTATCGCTGGCTGGGGCGCATTGGCGCTGGCGCTGGTGTTCTTTGCGCTGATGGCCTTGGTGATGGGCCTGTTGTTGGCGCTTTCGGCTGAACTGGGGCCGTGGGCTGCGCTGGCGATTGTCTTTGGCGGCGTGCTGATTGCTGCTGGTTTGGCAGCGTGGACCGCCAGTCGGCGCTGGCGACGGATGGCGTCGCACTTGACCGCCAAGGATCTGCCGCAATGACCGACTCCACTGGCCAGCTGGCCAAAGACCGCGCGAACCGCGGCGCGGCAAAACGGCTGTTCGACTACGATCTGGCGACCGTGAAAGCTGACCTGTCGGCGCGCAGCATCGCCGGGCGGATCAAGGACAAGGCAGCAGGCGAAGTGCGCGAAATCAAGGATGATGCACTTGAGCTAGCGTCGGAAAGCAAGGGCATCATCGCCGGGACCATCGCAGTTTTGCTGGCGTGGACGTTTCGCAATCCGCTGATCCGACTTGCCAAACGGCTGTTTTCGCGCGGTGAGCCAGCCACCGTTAATATGCCGGACGATAGCGCAGACACACCGCCGCAGGAGTAAGCAGACGTGAGCAAAGCCGACCAACGCAGTTACCGGATCAGCCAGCGCATTGCCGCTTCGCAGGCGCGGCTGGAACGCGATGATGCGAGCTTGCCCGCCGTGCCGCACGGCGAGAAGTTGCCTGACGCCTACCCGCCCGAGAACTATCGCGGGCTGGCGGCAGAATACCCATGGCTGACCGTTGCGGCCGGACTTGGGCTAGGTATTCTGGTCGGCTCGTTGCTGCCTAGGAATGCGGGCGGAAAAGCTGGCCGAAGGATGATGGGCTATGCGACCGCCGCCGCCGAACTGGGCCTGGCCTTCAGCAAGCACGCGCGTGACAAAGCTGAGAGCGGCGCGCGCGATGGCTTGCACTTGATTGAAGATAGCACTGCCCCCTTGCGCCAGCGGGCGTCCAGCGGCGCGCGCAATGCCCGCAAGCAAGGCGTCCGCTTGGTTGGTGAAGCAGTCAAGCTGGCCGCGCGGCTGCGCAAATAGCGTAATCCCCCGCACTTGCGCAGATCGCGCTCGCCGCTTATGGGCGCGCTTCCTCCTCCCTAGGAATGCGCCATGAGCAGCCAGAAACTTCACCTCGTGATCGGCGGACGGGTCAAGGATCCGCAAGCGATCGAATTCGTCGACCTCGACAAAATGGATTTCGTCGGCGTCTATCCCGACTATGCCAGCGCTGAAGAAGCCTGGCGCAGCGCCGCGCACCGTACGGTTGACGATGCCGAGATGAAGTATGTCGTGGTGCACCTGCACCGGTTGCTCGATCCGGACATGCTCAGGCGGTAGGGCTTTCCCGGGATTAACCCGGGACGCCTGCCTTCAGATGAATTCGATCTTCTCGACCCCATAGCAGCGGTCGCCCGATGGCACGGTCACTTCGATGTCTTCGCCCACGCGGCGCCCGATCAGTGCCTTGCCCAGCGGCGAGTTGTAGCTGATCCGGCCGATCTTGGCGTCCGCCTCATACGGCCCGACAATCTGGTATTTGACCGGCTTGTCATCATCATCGAGCAAGCTGACGGTCGCGCCAAAGATTACCTTGTCGCTCGACAGCGTCGTGGGATCGACGATCTGCGAGCGGCTGACCTTGTCTTCCAGATCGCCGATCATCATCTCGACCTGGCCCTGCCGCTCTTTAGCAGCGTGGTATTCGGCGTTTTCCGACAAATCGCCGTGCGCGCGCGCTTCCTCGATCGAGTCAACGATCTTGGGCCGCTCTTCCCGCAGCGCCTTCAGCTCTCCGATCAGGCGTTCATAGCCTTCCGCCAGCATCGGCAGCTTTTCGACACTTGCCATTCCGTACTTCTCCTGTCGCCCCCGGCGCAACGACTAGAACCCTCCCCCGCGCCAAGCGGGCTGCGGGTCTGGCCAGTCGCGATGTCGGGTGAACGCGATTGTTCAGATGCTATAATAATCCTGCAATGACCGCACTTCAAGCTTTGCGCCGTTTAAGGCCACAATTGCTTGCGCTGCCGCCACCGAAGCCGCCGCTGTGGTGTAATACGGCACCTTGCCGGTCAGCGCCGAGCCGCGGATTGATTGCGAATCCTTCAGGCTTTGCCAGCCTTCGGTGGTGTTGAAGATCAGTGCAACTGCGCCGTCGATGATCTTGTCGACGATGTGCGGGCGCCCCTCAGCGACCTTGTTGACCAGTTCGATTGGCAGCCCGGCATCGGCCAGATAGCGCTGGGTTCCGCCCGTCGCGATCACGGTGAAGCCTTGCTCGATCAACTGGCGCACGGCCGGCAGGATCACCGGCTTGTCGCTATCTTTGACCGAAACGAAGGCCACCCCGCCCGCCGGCAGCTGCGTACCTGCGCCCAATTGCGATTTGGCAAAGGCAATCGGGAAGGTCGCGTCGATCCCCATCACCTCGCCCGTGCTCTTCATTTCGGGCGACAGCACGGGATCGACCCCGGGGAACCGCGCGAACGGGAACACTGCCTCTTTCACCGCCATGTATGGCAGGTCGCGTTTGAACGGCGGGAAAGTGTTGAGCTGTTCGCCCGCCATCACCCGCGCCGCGATCTTGGCGACCGGCTGGCCGATTGCTTTGGCGACAAACGGCACCGTGCGGCTGGCGCGCGGGTTCACCTCGATCAGGTAAACGTCCTCGCCCTTGATCGCGAACTGGATGTTCATCAGGCCTTTGACGCCCAGCGCCAGCGCCAGCAGCTCGGCCTGCCGTTCCATTTCGGCGATGATCGGTGCGGGCAAGTTGTACGGCGGCAGGGTGCAGGCGCTGTCGCCCGAATGGATCCCCGCTTCCTCGATATGCTGCATCACGCCTGCCACCACGACGCGGGTGCCATCGCACAGCGCATCGACATCGCACTCGATCGCATCGCGCAGATACTGGTCGATCAGCACCGGACTATCGCCCGAAACCAGCACCGCGGTGGTGATGTAGTTGTCGAGCTGGGCGATGCTATCGACGATCTCCATCGCCCGCCCGCCCAGCACGTAACTAGGCCGCATCAGCACCGGGAAGCCGATCCGGTTGGCGACCGCGACCGCTTCATCGCGGCTGCGGGCGATGCCGTTGAGCGGCTGCTTGAG
>JANNYT010000187.1:0-1550 GCA_031410255.1 Novosphingobium sp.
CTTCCAGCCCCGGCCAATCCTGCGCGCGCTTGACCAGCGCCGGAATGTCGAACTTGCCGTCCGCCGCATGCGCGATCACCGCATTGGGCGCGCCGGACAGGCGGATCAGGCGAGTCAGCGCGCGGGTGTCCACGCCTGCCAGACCGATCTTGCCCTTGGCCGCCAGCCAATCGCCAAAGGTCCCGGTCGAGCGGAAGTTGCTCGGCGGCGTCACGTCTTCACGCACCACGCAGCCCACTGCGCCATCGACTTGCGCCTCAAGGTCTTCGTCGTTCACGCCGACATTGCCGATATGCGGAAAGGTGAAGGTGACGATCTGCCCGGCATAGCTGGGGTCGGTCATCACTTCCTGATAGCCGGTCATCGCGGTGTTGAAGCAAACCTCGCCCACCGCCGCGCCCTCTGCGCCAAACCCGCGGCCCCAGGCCAGGTGGCCATCGGCGAGCACGAGCACGCCCGTCGCACCGTCTGGTTGCGGCGCGTGAGAAGTGGCGGCGTCGGCCATTTTGAGGGGCGCTCCGTAAGTGCGTTTTCCAGCGATGTTGCTAAGGAATTGCGGCTAGAGACCCCCTGCCCCAGCGTCAACCTTTGAAAAGCGATAATCCGCCGCTAGGGACAAGCTTTCCCCACCTGCATACCTCTTCATTCAAGGAATCACCCCAAATGCTTCGCGACACGATCAAGGCCGCCCAGATCTCTGCGATGAAGGCCGGAGACAAGCCGCGCCTGTCCGCCGTCCGCCTGATCCTCGCCAAACTGAAGGACAAGGACATCGAATTGCGCACCGCCAGCGTCCAGCCCGAGGACAATGGGCTGGTGGTCGATGTGCTGCAGAAGATGGCCAAGCAACGCCGCGAATCGATCACGATGTTCCAGCAAGGTGGGCGCGAAGAGCTGGCGGCAATCGAGCTGGCCGAACTGGCGGTGATCGAAGAATTCATGCCCAGCCAGATGAGCGAGGCCGACACGATGATGGCCATTGCCGCGATCAAGGCCGAAATCGGCGCGACTGGCATGAAGGACATGGGCAAGCTGATCGCGGAACTGAAGGCGCGGCATGGCACGCAGCTGGATATGGGCAAGGCGAGCGGGCTGGTGAAGGCGGCGTTGGGGTGACATAAGAGGCCATGTCCCTCTCCCCCCAATGGCTCGATGAACTACGTGCGCGGGTGGCGTTGTCGGGGGTGATTGCCCGGACTACGCGGCTGACCAAGGCGGGGCATGAGTTCAAGGCCTGCTGCCCGTTCCACAACGAGAAGAGCCCCAGCTTCACCGTCAATGACGCCAAGGGCTTTTACCACTGCTTTGGCTGCGGGGCGCATGGCGATGTGATCCGCTGGATGACCGACCAGCGCGGGCTGTCGTTCATGGACGCGGTCAAGGAACTGGCTGCCGAGGCCGGGATGGAAGTCCCCGCCGCCGATCCGCGCGCCGCTGCGGTGGCTGAACAGCGCGATTCGCTCCACGATGTGATGAAGGCGGCGCAGGCGTGGTTTGCCGAGCGGCTCGCCTCGGACGAGGGCGCGAAGGCGCGGGCTTATCTGGCCACG
>JANNYT010000188.1:0-5628 GCA_031410255.1 Novosphingobium sp.
CGCGCCGGTCAATGGCTCGGCGCTGTCGAGCTTTGCCGGGAACGACGATAGCGCCGGCAAACACAAATCGCGGATGCTGCTAGCCGGGCTCGCTGGCCTTGGCCGGGTCGAGCCGGGCGCGGCAGGCAGTTTTGCCGGGGAACTGGGGATTAGCCTTGATCGCCAGACCAAGTGGACCCGTCTGATCGATCAGGCCGCCGATCTGGGCAACCGCGAGCTGGTCGTGCTGCTGGCCGGGCTGGGAATGCAGGGCGATGGCTGGGATAAGATGACCAGCGTCAACCTGTACCACATCGTCGCGGGACTGAACCGGGTTGGACTGGGCGCCGAAGCCCGAATGATCGCGGCCGAAGCGGTCGCGCGAGGGTAATCATCTCAGCGGCGGCCGAGTCTTTCCTCGTGATGCTGGCGGCCGAACGCGGCGCGGCAGCCAATACCTTGCTGGCCTATCGCCGCGATCTTGAGGGCGCCGAAGAAGCAATCGGCGATCTGACCTCAGCTGATGCGGCGGCGTTCGCTTCGCTTGGCGCGGCCTGGGCCGGGCTCGCTCCGTCCAGTCTGGCGCGCAAATGCTCGGCGCTGCGACAATTTTGCGGGTTCATGGTGGACGAAGGCTGGCGCAGTGACGATCCGTCGCCGTCGCTGCCGCGCCCGCGCGCGCGCCGCCCTTTGCCGCGTTTGCTAGGGCACGGCGATGTCGCGGCGCTGTTCACCCGCGCCGAGGAAGAAGCGAGCGGCGAAAATTCTGGCGCAGTACGGCTGCTGGCACTGCTCGAACTGCTCTACGGCTCGGGACTCCGGGCGACCGAGCTGGTCTCGCTGCCCTTGGGCGCGGTGCCGCGCGATGCCCCGTTCCTGACGGTCACCGGCAAAGGCGGGGCGCAACGCATGGTCCCCGTCTCGACCCGCGCGCGGCAAGCCTTGTCGCGCTGGACCGCGCTGCGCGGAACCGAGGGCAAACTGCTTTTTCCCTCAAGCGCACGGCAAGGCCACCTGACCCGGGTACGCTTGTTCCAGCTGCTGCGGGCACTGGCGGCGCGCGCCGGGCTCGATCCCGAACGGGTCAGCCCGCACGTGTTGCGCCATGCCTTCGCCACCCATCTACTGGAGGGCGGGGCCGATCTGCGCGTGCTGCAGCTGCTGCTCGGCCATGCCGATATTGCCACCACGCAGATTTACACGCACGTCGATGCCGCCCGGCTGGTGGCGCTGGTGAACCTGCGGCATCCCCTTGCCGTGCGCGGCACAGAAGGCTAGCGCAGATCGATGGTTTCTTATCTAGAGTTTGAAAAGCCGGTCGCCGCGCTCGAAGCCCGCATTGCCGAGCTGCGCCAGACCGCCGCAGTTGGTGACGTCGACATTTCCTCGGAAATGACCCGGCTTGAAAACAAGAGCGCGGACTTGCTCGCCAGCACTTATGCCGCACTCACCCCGTGGCAAAAGACGCAGGTTGCGCGCCATCCGATGCGGCCGCACTTTTTCGACTATGTCAGCATGATCTTCACCGATTTCATGCCGCTCGGCGGCGATCGCTATTATGGCGACGATCAGGCGATTATCGGCGGCTTTGCCAGGCTTGGTGCCAATGGGAATGGACGCCGGGTGATGCTGATCGGCCACGAAAAAGGCAATGACACACAAAGCCGGATCAAGCACAATTTCGGCATGGGCAAGCCCGAGGGCTACCGCAAGGCGATCCGGTTGATGGAACTGGCCGGGCGGTTCGGACTGCCGGTGGTGACCTTGGTCGATACCTCGGGCGCGTTTCCCGGCGTCGAAGCTGAAGAGCGCGGGCAGGCCGAAGCGATAGCTCGCTCGACCGAGGCCTGCCTGGCCTTGCCGGTGCCGATGGTCGCGGTGATCGTGGGAGAGGGCGGCTCGGGCGGCGCAGTGGCCCTGGCCAGCGCCGAGCGGGTCCTGATGATGGAACACGCGGTCTATTCGGTGATCAGTCCCGAAGGCTGTGCTTCGATCCTGTGGCGGACATCCGACAAGGCGGCTGATGCGGCCGAAGCGATGAAAGTCACCGCGCAGGATCTGCTGGGGCTGGGCGTGATTGACCGGATCGTGAAAGAGCCGGTCGGCGGCGCGCACCGCGATCCGGCCCGCGCGGCGCATTCGCTGAACGCGGCGATTACCGAGGAACTGGACAAGCTCAGCAAACTGGATCCGGCGAAACTGCGGACCGCCCGAGAAGAGCGATTTTTGCAGATCGGCGCTGTATAAACAGCGCTAATTTGCTGGCTGACGGGATCTTTTCGGCTAGGTTATGGGTTAATGCTTCTTAGGAAGTTTAACCTGGAGAGGGTCCAGCCATGAAATTTGCCCGTTCAACCCGTTATCTGCTGACCGCGGCGCTGGTCCTCACCGCAATACCGCAGAGCGGTTCGATTGCCGCGACTACAACCAGCTCGATCATGACCGCGAAGGACAAGGCCGAGGGCGCCAAAAACCATCCGCAGCTGGTGGCTGAATTCGGCGGCGCGATGGCTGGGCCGCAGGCGGTCTATGTCCAGAGCATCGGGCGCAAGATCGCGGTTGCCTCGGGCAGCGGCAATCCGGCCTCGGACTACACCGTCACCTTGCTCAATTCGTCGGTGAACAACGCGTTCGCGGTGCCCGGCGGCTATACCTACACCACCCGGCAGTTGGTGGCATTGATGAACAATGAAGCCGAATTGGCTGGCGTTCTGGGTCATGAAGATGGGCACGTAAACGCGCGCCACAGTGCCAAACGGCAAAGTGCGGCGACCAAGAATCAGATTATCGGCGTGCTGGGGGCGGTGCTCTCCGGCGTGTTTCTGGGCAACAGCCAAGCCGGACAGGTTTTGCAGCAAGGCTTTATGCAAGGCTCGCAGCTGCTGACGCTGAAATTTTCGCGCAAGCAGGAGGACGAAGCCGATGCATTGGGCGTCAGTTACCTCAAGCGGGCCGGCTATGATCCGCGCGCCATGTCGACCGTGCTGCAAAGTCTGGCCAACCAGAATGCGCTTGATGCGCGACTGATGGGGACCAGCGACCAAGTGCCGGTCTGGGCCTCGACTCACCCCGATCCCGCTGCTCGGGTCCGCACCACATTGGCGCTCGCCGGCAATCAGACCGGCGTGACCAACCGTGACACCTTTTTGACCAAGATCAGCGGCCTGACTTATGGCGATGCGCCCGAGCAAGGCTATGTTGAGGGCCGCCGGTTCTCTCATCCGCTAGAAAAGCTGACCTTTGATGCACCCAGCGGGTTCTATCTGGTCAATGGCACGCAAGCGGTCGCAATCGGCGGTCAGGGCGGCAAGGGCCAATTTACAACGGCGGCTTTTAGCGGCGATCTCGACGCTTATGTGCGGGCAGTATTCACTACGTTGGGCCAAGCCAATCAGACCCAGCTCAACCCTGGCAATGTCCAGCGCACAACTGTTAACGGAATCCCGGCGGCTTATTCAGTTGCCCGGGTCACCAGCGGCAGCAGCCAGGTGGATGTGACCGTGTTCGCGTACCAGTGGGATTCGACGCACGCCTATCACTTCATGACGATCACGCAGGCTGGATCGACGAACCCGTTCGGTCCGATGTTCAGCTCGGTGCGGCGCCTGACCAACAGTGAGGCGGCGGCGCTTAAGCCGCGCCGGTTGCAGGTGGTCACCGTGGTCAAGGGCAATACGGTGCAATCGATGGCCAGCCGCATGGCCTATACCGATGCGCCGCTTGATCGGTTCCTGGTGCTGAACGGCCTCAGCGCCAATTCCACGCTGGTTCCGGGCCAGAAGGTCAAGCTCGTCACCTACTGATCCGACGCGGTTTTGCGTCTGTTTTGGGCAAACAAAAGGGGCGGCAGGTTTCCCTGCCGCCCCAATGTTGTTAGCCTGTTGGCTGGTCTTAGTTTGCCGACGAGTTAGCAACGCCCATAGCCGACGAGGTCGTGTTAAAGGTGGTCTGCAGTTCGCTGCCCAGGCCCTGCATTGCAGTGATGGCGGCAACGGCGATCAGAGCAGCGATCAGGCCATATTCAATAGCGGTCGCACCAGCTTCGTCGCGGATCAGTTTGGTCAAGAACTTCATGATTAGTCTCCTGTTGGCAGTCTTCGATTGTACCCGTCTCATTCCCTGTCACCGGAAAGAGCCCCCTTCGAACTAAGGGGAAAGTCTTGCGAAATGTTTAACCCCCCGTGGCGCCTGCAACGGCGTCATGGGTCTTGCTCGACACGTTGCTCCAGGTTAGCTGGCTCTCACCGGCAAAGTTCTGGAGCGCGGTCATCATCGCCAGGATGATGAGCGAACAAATCAACCCCATTTCGATTGCAGAGGTCCCGCTTTCATCGCGGAGCAGTTTTTTGAAGATCGTAATCATTGCCCCCCTCCTGCGCTTTCCTCTGGTGCAACTGAAATAGCGGGGTGAATGCTAACAAATCGTTTAACAGCGGAGCCAATGTGCAAGAATTTCCGACAATGATCGAAGTGGTGGCGGTCGCACTGATCGATGAACGGGCGCGGGTGTTGCTGCAGCAACGCCGCGCTGACCGGCAGCATGGCGGGCTGTGGGAATTCCCCGGCGGCAAGGTGGAGGCGGCAGAAACGCTGGTCGGCGCGCTGCTGCGCGAGGTGGAAGAAGAGTTGGGGCTGATGCTCGATCCCGCCGAATTGACCTATCTTGACGAGGCGGCGGATCACAGCGCCGGGATTGTAATCAAGCTTTACACTTGCCGCCGCTGGCCCGGATCGCCGCGTTGCCTTGATGCAGCGCAGCTGGATTGGTTCACCGCCGCCCAGCTGCCGCAGCTGGCGATGCCGCCGCTCGATGTGCCGCTCGCCCAGGCGGTCGAGCAGGTGCTGAAAAGGGCAATTTAGGCGCTTGCCAAGCTTTGGCGAGGCCCCTATGTGCGCCTCTCCAATGCGCCCGTAGCTCAGCTGGATAGAGCATCAGACTACGAATCTGAGGGCCGGACGTTCGAATCGTTCCGGGCGCACCATTACCAAAAGGGCTCTCCGTCAGGAGGGCCCTTTTCGTTTGCGCAGCCGGGCTCAAGCCAGCCCGGTGATGTTGCCCGCTTCATCCAGCCCGATCGTATTTGCGGCTGGGCGGCGCGGCAGCCCTGGCATGGTCATGATATCGCCGCAGACCGCTACCACGAACCCCGCACCGGCGGAGAGCCGCGCCTCGCGCACTTCGAGCACGTGATCGCTGGGCGCGCCGAGGCGGGAGGGATCGCTCGAGAAGCTGTATTGGGTCTTAGCGATGCAGACCGGCAAGTGGCCAAAGCCTAATTTCGTAAATTCGGCGAGGCTGCGCGTGGCTGCGGCGGACAGCGTGATTGCTGCGGCGTGGTATATCGCGCGCGCGACGGTCTCGATCTTGGCGGCCAGCGGTAGGTTGTCTGGGTAGAGCAACTGGATCGGTGCGGGACCCTCCGCCAATTGGTCGAGCACTGCCTGAGCCAGCGCTTCGGCCCCGGCGCCGCCTTGCGCCCAGTGTTTGGCCAAAGCCGAGCGTACGCCGCAACGCTCGCAAATTGCCTCCAGCGCCGTCAGTTCCTCAGCGCTGTCGGTGGCAAAGTGGTTGATTGCCACCACCGGGTTGAGGCCGAACTTGCGCAGGTTTTCGATATGCCGGATCAGATTGACCGACCCGCGTTCGAG
>JANNYT010000189.1:0-22410 GCA_031410255.1 Novosphingobium sp.
GCTGAACTGGCCCGGCTCGGCCAAGTCGCAACTGCAGCAGTCGTGCCCGATCCGTACTTTGTCCGCAGTGAGGTTCAGGCCGGGATTCTGAAGGCTTCCGGCTCTGCCAGCAATCCCGTCCGCAGCGGCGCGTTGCTGATGTTCACGGTGCGTGATGCCGCGGGGGCGCGCGCGTTCATCGCGCAGTTGCTCGATGCTGGGCAGATCAGTTTCGAGACTGAGGCCGACGCGGCGCTCTACTCGACCATGGCCTTCACAGCGCACGGGCTGCTGCAGCTGGGTCTGGAGCGCAGCGTGCATGACTGCCTGCCAAAGGAATTTCGCGAAGGCCCGGCCCGGCGCAGCGGTCTGGTCGGGGACATGCGCGAAAATCATCCGCGCAACTGGCGTTTGCCGCCGCGCAACGGGCCGATTTTTACTGGCGCGATTCCAGCCGGAACGCATTTGCCGCCAGTCGATCTCGACGAGGTCGATTTCGTGATCCAGTTGCGCAGCACCGAGGCCGATCAAGCTGCGGTCGAAGCCGAAGTCCGGCGGCTGGCCGAACTGGCAGGGGCAGCAGCCACGCTCGAGGCGATCGACTGGTTGCATATCGAATATGACGGCGAGGATTTCTTCAAGGATCATTTCGGTTACCGCGACGGGCTCAGTCAGCCCAAGCCGATCGCGCCTGATGAAGCGCTTGATCCAGCCGTCCCGGTCCGCAACCGGGTCAAGCTGGGCGAAGTGTTGCTGGGCTATGCCAATGATCGCGGCGACGCCGCGCCGGGGGACTTTGACGATCTGGACGGGGCTGGCGAAGCAACCCATTGGCGGCAGGTACACCGCACGAAAGCGCTGGCCTTGCAGAAAGACGGCAGCTTCCTGGTCATCCGCAAGATCGGCGAAGATGTCGCGGCGTTCGATGCCTGGCTCGATGCCCAGGCCGTCCCGGTCGCTACGCAACTCGGCTGCGACAACGGAGCGGCGCGCGCGCTGCTCAAGGCGGCGGTGATGGGCCGCGATGCCGCAGGCGCGCCGCTGGCCAAGCCGGATGCGGCGCGCGGCAACGACTTTGACTATCAGGGCGATCAGGCGGGGCTGCGCTGTCCGCACGCGGCGCATATTCGCCGCGCCAATCCGCGCCGAACTCAGGTGGGGGACGGGGTGGCGGCTGAGCTCAGGGCCGAATTTGGCCGCCCGACGCCGCGGCTGGTGCGGCGCGGGATGCTGTTCGGCGGCGCGGCCGATGTCGCGCCGGGGCTGATGTTCATGGCTTACAACGCCAGCATCGCCGAGCAGTACGAGACGATCCAGCGCTGGCTCAACGGCGGCAACAGCACCGATGTAGCGGCGGCCAACAATGATCCGCTGACCGGGGTGCTGCCGCGCGGCGAGCAGGATACCTTCCGGTTCGTGGCGCAAAAAGTGGGGGACGGTGCCGCAGGCGGGACGGAGAACGTGGTCGTCCGGGTGCCGTTGCCGCCGCCCACCACGCCCGAAAACCGGGGTGACGAGCCGGGCCGCCATCCGTTCACCCCGCTTTATTGGGGGATGTACCTGCTGGTCCCGTCCCGCACCGCGCTGCGGGCAATCACGGAATGGACCGGGCAAATTCAGGCGATGCAAAACGCGCTGGAAGACGCAGTCGGCAAGGTCTGGCTGAACCGGCTGGCCGCGCTGACGGCCGACGAAAAGGGCAAGGAATGGAAGCGGCTGCTCGAAGATTTCGACACCAAAGACCCTGCGCAGGCCAACATCAGCCCCAACATTTGGGCCGCGATCCGCTGGCGGCTGGGCGGCGCGATCAACTTGCGCGATGACCTAGACGGCCGACCGGGGCCGGTTCCGCTACCAGCCCTGGCGCCGGGTCAAACCGAAAAAACCGCAACGCCGAAGTACAACTGGGCAAAGCCCGATACGGAAACCCAGAATGTCATCATCTGCGCCGGGCAGCGGCAAGTGCTGCAGGTCCTGGCCAACTGGAAGGACTTCTCTTCGGAAGAGCAGCTGCGCCGGATCATGCCGCATGCCGGGCCAATCTACGTCACCCAGCAGCCCGACGATGACTATAAGAAGCTCGACCCGACATACAACCACACGGCGCTGAACTACCACGAGGAGTCGTTCGCGACCAACACTGCGCTGTTCGAATATCCCGAGGATGCAGCGTTTGACGCTGGTTACCAAGCTGGGCGGCACGTGCTGGAAGCGGCCAAAGCTGCCGTGGCATACTCAAACGCCATCAACCCTTTCGGCCAGCGCAATTACTTCAAGATCGAACTGCGTCGCCAGTACATCCAGCCCGCGATCGCCGAGGTGTGGAAGACCTGGTACGGCCTGCCAGACGGCGAAACGATGTTCGAGGGGGCCTGGTCGTGGAAGCGCGTCGTCACGGAAATATCCGAAGCCGATCCCGCCACGTTGGCGCGTACCGGGGCGCTGTGTCCGGGCGATTTCATGGCGCCTTCGCGCGGCTCGGTCTTCCCGCGGCCCAGCCCGTCAGTCGAATACTATTCGCAAAAGCACGGCGCTGCCATTCTGGCTGCGGGCCGCAAATTCGTCACCCGGTTGAAGACTGACCCTACGGTGGTCAAGACCATGCTGGCGGCCAAGCTGCTCGCCGCAACCCCCGATGACGACGAGGTGCTGGCGCGCAACCTGATCGGCACCATGATCGGCGCGATCCCGCCGATGGACGCCAATCTGCGCAACATCATCCTCGAATGGTTGCTGGAAAAGAACCTGTGGCGCCACCAGGCCGCGATGCTGCGGGTGCTGGCCGGCGCGGCGGTGGCGGACAAGGCGGCCGAAGTGCGCGAAGTGCTGCGCGGTCCGATCTCGCGCGCGATGTGCAAGCGGCCCGCTCCCGATCTGCTGTTCCGCACTGCCAAAGGCGAAGCCACGATCAAGCGCGGCGCAACGGAGCAAGCGTCCAAGAGCTGGCAGCCGGTCACGACTCAGGAAGGCGATCTAATCGTGACCAGCCTCGCCTCGGTCAGCCAGCGGACCTTTAAGAAATACCCTGACGGCGATGTCTCGGTCATTTTTGGCGGTAAACGCACCAATGTTCCGCAAGGCTATATCTACGTGGACGGCGAGGTCAGGCCGGATCCCAATGCTGACATCAATGAACCGGTCCACGCTTGCCCCGCGCAGAAGATGGCGATGGGGGCGATGACCGGGATCCTGGCCGCGCTGCTCGAGGCCGGAACGATCCACGCCTTGCCGGCCTCGCTGATCGTCAAGATCAGCGACTGGGAAGGCTAGGGCATCACGCTCTAGCCGCCCGGTCCTTGAAGAACGGCATGCCCATGGCCGCGAATTCGTCTGCGGCCCCTGCGAACATTGGCTTGGCTAGCGCAGCTTGCCCGCGCGCCAGCAAGAGCTCGCCTTGGCACAGCTGGTTTTGCGCCATTTCGCGGCGCGACTGGCGGATTGTGGCCGAACGCCGGGCGAAGCCGAGGTACCGGTCGGCGCGGGCGGCATCGCCTTCGGCTTGCGCCAACCGGGCCAGTGCGCGCCATGCCAGCGCCTCGCCCAGCCGGTCCCCGCCGGTGCGGATGCATTTGATGACCTCGCCCATATAGCGGCGCGCTTTGGCCTGGTCGTGCGTCTCGGCCGAGACCTGAACCACCCAGCCGAACACCATCGAGGCGCGCTGGCGGCTGACCCCCGGGGCGAGGAAGAGGCTGGCGGCGCGTTCCAGCGCGGTGACGGCAATAGGATCGCGGGCCAGTTGCCAGCGCGCGAACGCGGCCTGCGCCCGGCAAGTGCGGTTCTGCATCCGGGTGCGGCTGCGCTGGCTGACGCTCAGCACCTTTTCCGACATCGCGATCGCCCGGTCCCATTCGCCTTGCGAAACCAAGGCGGCGGTCCGGTAAAGCAGAATGCTGGCATTCATCGCGTTGTCGGGGTCAGCCAGAATGGCCTC
Organism: Novosphingobium sp.; assembly: GCA_031410255.1. Taxonomy (GTDB): domain Bacteria; phylum Pseudomonadota; class Alphaproteobacteria; order Sphingomonadales; family Sphingomonadaceae; genus Novosphingobium. The sequence goes on from JANNYT010000189.1 coordinate 3,914, forward strand.
GGATTCGCCGAACAGCCGTTCGGCGCGGGTGAAATCGCCTTGGTCTGATTGCATGAAGCCATAGGAGGCATGGGCATAGGCCGAGATTTCGGGATCATTGCGCCCGGGCGCCGTACCCAATTGCGGCAATTGCCGTTCGAACAGCACCTCGGCCTCGGCATAGCTTCCGCTGGCGAACAGCGAATGGGCAAGCTTGATCCGGATCAGATCGATGTCGCGCGCGGTGCCATCAGCTTCAGCGATCGTCAGAGCGGTTTGGAGGTACTTCACCGAACTCTTGCCCAGCCCGATGCCGTAAGTGACCGAGCCCAGCCAATAGGCGCAACGCAGCTGCTCGCGCGCAGAACCGTGCTGTTCGAGCAAAGCGCGAACGCGGTCCAGTACCACCAGTTGATCGGGCGCGGGATCGACGATGCAGGCCAGCCCGTATTTGTTAAGCAGCGCCCAGGCCCAATCGCGCTTTTGCTGGCCCGCCGGCATGGCCGCCACCAGCTCGAAGCAGGCCAGATAGTGCCCTTGCGCCCGGTCGAGCGCGCCCGAGGCCAGCGCCGCATCGCCCGCTTCGATCCCGTAAGGCAGCGCCTTGGCCGGCAGATTGGCGGCGGCGCTGTGATAGGCCAGGGCATCGAGTACCCCGGCTTGGCCTTGCGCCGCAGCGCGCGCCTCCAGCACATCGAGCACGCAGCCGTGCAGCCGCTTGCGCTCGGCCAGACCGATCCCGGCATAAATCGCATCGCGGGTCAGCCCGTGCTTGAACCGCAAGGTTCCCGACGTGTCCCCGGGAAACAGGAAGTCAGCCGCCTGCAACGCTTCGAGCACGGCGGGTTCCTCAGCTGCGCTGCCAGCCGCGCCCAGCAGCCACGCAGGGATGAAATGCCCGATCACCGCGGCGGTGCGCAGCAGCGCTGCTTCAGTTGCGCCCAATCTGGCAAAGCGGGCCTGCACCGCCAGATCGAACCACGCCCCGCGCGGATCGGCCGTGGGCGTTGCCGCTTCGCCTGCAAAAGCATGGCAGAGCTCTTCGATCAGCAACGGACTGCCCCCGGCAGCCTGTTTGATCCGATCGATCACGAACGGATCGGGAATGCGCAGCAACTGCTCGATCGTGGCCAGCGCCTCATCGCGGCCCAGCGGCGGCAATGGCAGCGCCTGCGCCTCGCCCGTCAGCACCAAGTCAGGCTCGGCCTCACGCGATAGCAGCATGACCTTGAGCTCAAGGCTGCTGGGCAACGCCGCCAGTTCGGCCAGCAGGTCGCGGCTGGCGTCGTCGGCCCATTGCCAATCGTCAAGGATCAACAGCAGCGAGCGCTCAGCGGCAACGCGGCCGATCGTCGCGGCATACTCGGACGCGGGCACAGCAGCAGCCGCCGGCAAGGGGCCGAGCAATGCGCTGATCACGTGACGGAATGGCTGCAAGGGCTGAGCTGAAAGATAGGCTTCGCAATAGCCGCGCGCGGCGTCCCAGCCGCGCGTTTTGGCCAGGTCCGCAGCTTCGCTGGCAAAGCGGCTCTTGCCGATCCCCGGCGGTCCGTGAACCTTTAGTACGCGCGGGGTCTGGGCAGGGTCATCCAGCCAATCCAGAAACGCGCCCTTTTCAGCAGCCCGGCCGGCATAGCGCGTCAAGCCCTGCCGGGTGCGCGCGCTGAAGCGGTTGGGGGTGTCGGCCCGCCCGGTAACCGACCAAGCCAGCACTTTGGCGCGGTGCCCTGCCACCGCCACCGCTTGTGCTGGCCCGGTCACGAAGAACTGGCGGTCACTGCCCAAAGTTTCTTCGCTGACCAGGATTTCACCCGGCGGGGCGGCATCGCAGATTCGGGCGGCGGTGTTGGTGGCATCGCCCAGAATCTCATACTTGCCGCGCACCACATCGCCGCTGCGGACCAGCACCAGCCCGGCGTGGATCCCGCTATGCAGGCGCAGCGGCTGATCGGGCGCGGCAAAGGCGGCGTCGAGCGTGGTCATCGCGGCATGTAGATCGAGCGCGGCCTCGGTCGCGCGCCGCCCGGCATCCTCAAACGGCTCGGGATAGCCGAACACCGCCAGTACGCCGTCCCCGTCAAGCCGGATGACACTGCCGCCATGCGCGGGGATCACCCGTTCGACGACGCTGCGCAGCTGCTCGAGCAGATCGGCGTATTGCTCGGGCTCCAAACCTGCAGCGATGCCGGTGGAATTCGACAGATCAGTGAACAGGATGGTGACCAGCCGGCGGACCTGGTCAAGCTCCGCCATTAGCCCGACAACCGTTCGAGCAGGCTTTTCAGCCGCGCGATTGAGGGGATCACCAGCGCGCGGCCTGATCGCATGATCAGCCCTTCTTGCTCCAGCAAGCCCAGCTCGCGGGTCACCGCCTCGCGGTGCGTGCCGATCCGCGCCGCCAGCTCGGCATGGGTCGGCAGCGGCTTGATCTCGCAGCGTTCAGGATCGCCCCCGGCCTCGACCGCCAGCCGCAGCAGCTCGCTGTGCAGCCGCGCGCTGACCGGCAGCGTGGCAAGCTCGGTGGTTTTTTCGGACAGGTTGCGGACCCGCGATGCCAACTGCACCGCCATCCAATAGCCCGCGCCGGGCACCTCGTGCAGGAAGGTGCGAAAGGCCGCGCCAGACAATCGCCCCAGCACCGTTTCTTCAACCGCTGCAACCGTTGCCGAGCGCGGCGTGGCGCTGATCGCGGACATTTCACCGACCAACCGGCCGGGGCCCATCTGGCGCAGGATGGTTTCACGACCGTTGACCGAAAAGGTCGAGATCTGAAGCTTGCCACGCACGATCAGGAAGACATCGTCGGCCTCGCTGCCGTGGGAAATCAGAATCTGGCCGCGCCGGGCGTGGACGGTTGTCGCGCGCGCCAGAAAGGCATCGGCCAGCCCGGCGGGCAATGCCGTTTCCGCGTCCAGACCGGAGATCTGGTCGTGCGGCGCTGATTGCATCTGGCCACCCCTGTTCTTCTGCTTCCCTCATGCCCAACTATGCGAAACCGCACAAGTAGCGCGTGGCGAATGGCACCGCGCGAGGGGCAACGGCCAGTGCAAGGAAGATCTGCAACAAAATCGGCAGACTGAATTTTCATATGCATCCCGCCCGCCTGTTCATTCTCACTGTCGTCACGCGCGACTGGCGCTTTTTGTCGGTGACCATCGCATCGTGCATGGTGGCGGCAACCGTGGCGACCTTTCAGTTCGCCGTTTACGACAGCTTTCGCGGCGCCAGCGCCGTGGTCCCGCGGGTGCTCGCGCCCGACTTCTGGGTGAAGGCGGGCAGCGTCGAATGCTTCGACTTTCCGGCGTCTTTTTCGGAAGATTATGCCGGGACCCTTGCGCGCTATTTCCCGGGCAGCACGATGAGCCGCGTGGTGTTCGGCTTTGCGCCATGGCGCTCACCGTCGGGCCGGCTCGGCAATGTTGCCGTGGTCGGCGTGGAAGGCCGGGGGATCGGTCCAACCGGCTTTATCGCCAACCAGAGCGATCTGGCGCGGCTGGACATTCCCGCGGCACCAACCGGGATGGTTCAAGCGGGCATCGGCGAAACCACGCTGCAACTGCAAAGCACGGTCGATACCCTGCCGACTTATCTCGGCGCGCCTTACGTTCTGGTCGATTTTGAAACCGCGCGGCGCTTGCTGCGGTTCGATCCGACCAGTGTTTCGTTCCTGACCGGGAAGTTCGGTGGCGCGGCTCCGGCTGATTTTGACGCGCGCGCACAGGCGGCATTGGGCCGCTTTCCCGATGTCTCGGTGACCAGCGCTGCGGCGTTTTCAGCCAGTTCGATCAATTACTGGCAAAACAAAACCGGCGCCGGGCTGGCGATCGGGCTGGCAGCGCTGCTAGCCTTGCTGCTGATGGTGCTGCTGCTGGCCAATGGCGTGCTGCGTTTCATTCAGCGGTATTATCAGGATCTGGTGTCGCTGCTCGGGCACGGCGCGAACCAGCGCGATGTTCGGCGGATCGTCAGCGGGGTCGCGGCGGTGATCGCGGCGGTTACCCTGCTCGGCAGCATCGTGGTCACGCCGCTGCTCGTCGCTGCGTTCAAGGGCGTGCTGCCATGGGTAACCTTCAGCGCGGCGGACCTGCTGGCACCGCTCGCCGGGGTCGCCCTGGCCCTGGTGGTCGCAATTGTCGCGGCGCAGCGCGCGCTGGCCGAGCTTGGCCCTGAAGCCGTTTTCCGGAGTTGATGATGACCGTGCGAATGCTCTCGATCATACTGTTGCAGTTGATGCTGGCGGGCTGTGAGCAGGCCCGCAGTGCCAGCCCCGAAGAATCCGCGACCACACTGGCCGCGGGCAAATCCGGTTTTGTTGCAACTTCGGTGGGCCGGGTCGATAGCGCCAGCGAGGCCCGCCAGCTGGTCGCATCGGCCGATGGGATGATCCGTACCGTGCTGGTCGAGCGCGGCCAGCGGGTCCATGCCGGGCAAGTGCTGCTGACGGTCGATTGCGGACCGCGACTGGCCGCCTCCGCCGCGCGCCAGGCGCAGGCCGAGCAGCTGGATGCCGCGGCCGACACTGTGCTGGCTGGGCCGCGCGCGCAGCAGGTTGAGGCAGCCGGGCAGTCGGTCCGGATTGCACAAGCTGCGCGCGCCGATGCCGCCGACCGGCTCGACCAGGCCCGCAGTCTGGCCGGGCAAGGCTTCATTTCGCGGCGTGAACTGGCCGCGCGGCAGAACGCGTTGACCGCAGCGGACGCCGCGCTGCACGAAGCCATGGCGCAAGCATCGCTGGTGGCGGCGGGGCCGCGGGCATCGGAACGGCGCGGCGCAGTGGCGGGGGCGCGGGCCGCTGGTCAGGACGCCGCCGCTGCAGTGGCGCAAGCCGATCAGTGCAATCTGCGCAGTCCGATTGATGGCGAAGTCTTGCAGATTTTGCGGCGCGAGGGTGAGTTTTCCGGCGCTAGCCAAGGCACTCCGCTGATCGTGGTTGGTGATCTGACGAAGTTGGTGGTCCGCGCCGAGATCAACGAACGCGACGCGGCGGCGGTGACCGTGGGCCAGCGCGCCGAAGTCTGGATCGAAGGCAGCGCCACGCGCTGGCCCGGCCATATCGGCAGCCTGGCGCAAGTGATGGGCCGCCGCAGCGCCCGCGCGCTCGATCCCACCGACCGGTTCGACCGCGATGTCCGCGAGGCTTTTGTGGTGCTTGATGGGCCGCTGCCCCCGGCCTTGGTCGGATTGCGCGTGATGGTCGGAATAAAGCCATGAACGCCGCGCTTGCGCTGCACGGGATCGGCCATTCGGTGCTGGAGGCTGGCCGCGAAAAGCCCACGCTCGCGCCGCTGTCGCGCAGCTTCGAGGCGGGCGGGTTCCACGTGGTGGGCGGCCCATCGGGGGCCGGGAAAACCACCTTGCTATCGATCCTGTCGCTGACCGTGCGGGCCAAGTGCGGGTCAATTTCATGGGGCGCGGAAAAGCTGAGCGAGCTCAGTTCCGAGCACCAATCGTTGTGGCGCAGGCGGCACCTCGGGCTGGTGTTTCAGACCAGCCGGCTGGTCGGGGTGATGACGGTGCGCGAGCATGTCCGGCTGGCCGCCGCGATTCGCGGCAAGCCCGAAGCCGAACAGCATGGCCTGAGCTTGCTCGATGCGATGGGGATGGGGGCGCTGCTCGACCGGTTGCCCGCGCAGCTATCGGGCGGCGAACGCCAGCGGGTCGCGATTGCGCAGGCCTTGTGCGCGCAGCCGGCGATCCTGCTGGCGGACGAACCGACTGCGGCGCTCGATCAGGCCAATGCCGCGCTGGTCGCCCAGACCCTGCGCAGCTTTGCGCACGATCGCGGCGCGGTGGTGGTCTGTGTCAGTCATGACCGGGTGGTGATGGACGCCGCCGATGATCTGCTCTTACTCGAACGGCCTTAGGACAAGTCATGCACAACGAACGATTTTTCGATCAGACCCTCGAGATGATCAAGCCCGGCACGGTTCATACAGCCGCGGTGCTGCTGGCTGGCTACCTGCAGAGCGCCTGCGGCGATCCGGCGCGCTGGGCGGATACCCGCGCCAGCCTGCATCGCCACGCGCTGCATCCGGTGCTGTTGCAGGATCCGCTCGCGGCGCACAGCGCAAGCCGCCCGCGCGGTTATCCCGGCGATGCGGGGCTGATCGACCTGCTCTACGACATGGAGCCGCCCGCTGGGGTCAGCGATCTGGCGCAGGAATTTTTCGGCGTCACCGTGCAGTTCCAGGCGCCCGCGGCGGTGCGGCAGCGGCGGATCGTGGCCGAGCAGCTAGTCGCCGAGGCCTATCACGCGCAGCAGCGCGTGTTGGTGCTGGCTTGCGGACACTTTCGCGAGGGCGATCCGCTGACCGGCAGCAACTTGCGCAAGTTCACGCTGGTCGATCAGGATGCATTGTCGCTCGAAAGGGTGCGGGCGCGGCATGGCGCGGCGGTCGAACTGGTTGAGGCCAACGTGTTCCGCTATCTGCGCGAGGCCGCCAAGCGCGGGCAGACCTTCGAGCTGATTTATACCCTGGGGCTGACCGACTATCTCGACACCCGCGCCATGCAACTGCTGCACCGGCTGATGAAGACTTGCCTCGCCCCCAAGGGCCGGATTGTGCTGGCCAACTTCGTGCCCAATCATATCAGCGCCGGCTGGATGGATGCGGTGATGGACTGGCACTTGATCTACCGGGACGAGCGCGAGCTGGAAGGTTATGCCGCAGCGATCGGGCTGGTGCCCAGGACCTGGCGTGATCCGACCGGGTCGGTTGCATGGTGCGAGATGACTGACCCCGGCTGAGCCAGCCGCTCAGATCGCTCCAGCTGCAGCCAATTCGGCCAACGCGGCTGAATCCAGCCCCAGCAATTCGCCGTAAACTTCGGCGTTGTGCTGGCCGACTTGCGCCGGGGCCGCGCGGTGGATGGTGCCGGGGGTGGCGGATAGCTTGGGGAAGATGCCCTGCATCTTGAGCGCGCCGAACCGCTCGGTCTCGACCGCGACAATCGCTTCGCGCGCGGCGAAATGCGGGTCGGCGAGCATTTCGGGCGCGCGATAGACCCGCCCCGCCGGGATCGCCTGCGCGGTCATCAAGGCGTCGACCTCGGCCACTGTCAGCGTGGCGGTCCAGGCATTGATCAGCGCGTCTAGCTCCAGTTGATTCGCGCCGCGCGCCAGATGGTTGGCAAAGCGCGGATCAAGGCCGAGTTCGGGCTGGCCCATGGTAGCGGCGAGCCGCTGCCACAACGAATCCTTGTTGGCCCCGATCATGTAATCGCCGTCGGCACATTTATAGACGTTGGAAGGTGCGATCCCCGGCAGGATCGAGCCCGACCGCTCGCGGATCAGGCCGCCGTGGTCATATTCGGGGATCAGCGCCTCCATCACCTGCAGCACGCTTTCATACAGCGCGGTATCGACCACCTGACCCTGCCCGGTGGCACTGCGGTGATGCAGCGCGGCGAGCACCCCCATGCAGCCGAAGGTCGCGGTCAGCGTATCGCCGATTGATACGCCCATCCGGCTGGGCGGACGGTCGGGCTCGCCCACGATATGCCGCCAGCCGCCCATCGCCTCACCGATTCCGCCAAACCCGGGACGCGCCGCATAAGGCCCGGTTTGGCCATAGCCGGACATCCGCGCGATGATCAGCCCCGGTTGCTCGGCCAGCAGGGCCTGCGGATCCAGCCCCCACTTTTCCATCGTGCCGGGTTTGAAGTTCTCGATCAGCACGTCGGCCGTGGCGATCAGGCGGCGCACCAAAGCTTGCCCGGCGGGCAGGCGCAGATCGGCCGAGACCGAGCGCTTGTTGCGCGCGATCACTTCCCATTGCAGCTTGGCTTCCCCCTGGCCCCATTCGCGCAGCGGATCGCCCGCGCCGGGCGGCTCGACCTTGATCACGTCGGCGCCCATATCGCCCAGCAATTGCCCGCAGAACGGCCCCGCGATCAGCTGGCCCAGCTCGATCACGCGCAGCCCGGCCAAAGCGCCGGTATTGGCCGTTTCGGCGCTCATGCCAGAGCCGGGAACGGCGGAGTATGCGCGACCATGCCGGGCAGTCTGCGGCCCATCACATCGGCCAGCCAGTGATTGGCGGCGATCAGCTGTTGCAGGTCGAGCCCGGTGGCGATCCCGGCGCGTTCGAGCATGTAGACCACGTCTTCGCTCGCGACATTGCCGCTCGCGCCGGGCGCGAACGGACAGCCGCCGAGCCCGCCGATTGACGCATCGACGATGCTCGCGCCCGCGCCCAGCGCGGCCCAAACATTGGCGAGGCCGGTGCCCCGGGTGTTGTGAAAGTGGACTCTGACCGGCAGCGGCGCGATCGCCGCGCGGACGGCGTTGACCAGCCGCGTCACTTGCGCCGGGTCGGCCACCCCGATGGTATCGGCCAGGCCGATTTCCACCGCGCCCGCCGCCGCCAGTTCGCGCGCCATATCGAGCACTCGGGCCGCACTGACTTCACCCTCGAATGGACAGCCAAAGCTTGCCGCGATAGTGGTCTGCGCGCTTTTTCCCGCCGTGCGGGCGGCGGCCATGATCGCGCTGGCGGCCGCAACCGAGCCCGCGCTGGTCTGGCCTTGGTTGGCCATGGCAAAGCGGTCAGTCGTCACCGCGACCGCACCCAGCTGGTCGATCCGCCCCGTGGCCAGCGCGCGGGTCGCGCCGCGCTGGTTCATCACCAGGCCGATGTAGGTAACGTCTGCGCGGGCCTGCAGGCCCGCGCAGACCGCTTCGGCATCGGCCATTTGCGGCACGGCGCGCGGGTTGACGAAGCTGGCGACCTCGATCCGCCGCACGCCGGCCGCAAGCGCACGTTCGATCAGGCCGAGCTTGTCCGCCGTGGTGACCAGCGCCGCCTCATTCTGCAGCCCGTCGCGCGGCGAAACCTCGACCAGCTCGATTGCGGTTGGGTGGAATTCCATCACCGCCGTGCATACAACAAGCCTCGGCGCGGGCAAGCGGGGTTGACGGAGACCGGCCCAAGCAGGCAGCAGGCGCGGATGGGCTCTTTCCTTTTTGCAATGCTGACGGTGCTGATCATTGGGCTGGGCGCGCGCGACCAGCTGCTGGTGGCCGACCTGACCGAGCGGCAGGGCCCGCGCCCCGGCATATTACTGGTGGCACTGCTTGCTGCCGGGATCAGCGCGGCGGCGGCGGGCTGGCTGGGCGCGGTCACCGCGCCGCTGCTGGCCCCGCGTGCCCGCACGCTGCTGGTGGCGATGGTGCTGGGCCTCGCCGCGCTCGAACTGCTGCTGATCCGCCCGCGTCGGACCGGGGCTGAGCCAACCCATTCGCTTGGCGCATTCGCAGCGGTGCTGCTGGCCCAGCAGCTCACCGACGCGGCGCGGCTGGTGGTGTTCGCCTTGGCTGCGGCCAGCGCGGTTCCGGTGCTGGCGGCGATCGGCGGCGCGCTGGGCGGCGGGCTGAGCGTGCTGGCCGGATGGCTGGCCGGGCCCAGCCTGCGCGGCTTGCCGCTGGTCACTGCGCGGCGGGTGCTGGGGGTGGGGCTGGCGGCAATTGCAGTGTGGCTGGCGATTTAGTCGCCGCCGTATCGCCCGCGCTGCCGCGCTGCTAAGCCCCCGTCATGATACCCGTAACGATCCACGAGCAGGCCAGCGACGCCGCGATTGCGCGCTGGCTGGAGACCCACCTGAGCGCCGCGCTGGCGGCGACCGAGGGATCGGTGGCGATCACTATCCCTGGCGGTTCGACCCCGTTCCCGATCCTGGCGCTGCTGGCGGTAGGCAAGCTCGACTGGAGCCGCATCGCGGTGTGGCCGGGCGATGACCGGATTGTGCCGGAAGACCACCCGGCCAGCAACGTCGGGCGAATTCGCGCGGCGTTGGAGCCGCTTGGGGCCACCGTGGCCGCGCTGCGCCAGGGTGCCCAGCCGCCGCATTTTGCGCTGACCTGGCTGGGGATGGGCGGGGATGGGCACATTGCCTCGCTGTTCCCCAATACCGATCCGCGCGCCGATGATCCGCTGCCGCTGCGGCGGCTGACCCCCGATCCGCTGCCGCCCGAGGCCCCATTCGACCGGCTCAGCTTGACGATCCCGGCGCTGCTGAACAGCGATGCGCTGGTCTTCGTGATTCGCGGCGCAGACAAGCAGGCGGTGTTCGATGCCGCCCGGCGCGGGCGCAGCGATTTGCCGATTGCCCGGGTGCTGCGGGCCGCGCATCAACCCATCACATGCTTCACCTGATCCCCGCGCCGCTGCACCGGCTGGGGCTGCGCTGCGCGCATGCCGTGCGGCGGGTCTGGTGGCGGCTGGCCAAGCCTACTTTGCGCGGAACGCGGGTGCTGGCGTTCGACGCGGCCGGGCGGGTGCTGCTGATCCGGCATTCGTATGGCAGCGGGCACTGGATGCTGCCCGGCGGCGGGATCGGCCGGGGCGAAGAGCCGTTGGCGGCAGGGGTGCGTGAACTGCGCGAGGAAACCGCCTGCGTCTTGCTGAACCCGCGCTGTTTTGCCGAGGTTGAGGCGCAGATCTACGGCACCGTCCACCGGGTCTACATGGTCTGCGGCGAGGCGCAGGGCACGGTGCGCTGCGACGGGCGCGAGGTGATTGAGGCGCGGTTCTGCGCTCCCGATGCCTTGCCCGAGCCGCTGTCCCCAGCGCTGCAACTCCAGTTCCCGCAGTGGCTAATTCTTGTGCGTGATCCTGTCTGACGCGAAATGGCCCGAGGCATTGCTGCCCCGGGCCATCCAGTAACTTAGACATTAAGCCCGCGGGGGACTTACTTGCTCTTCTTGGCTTCTTCCACCGCATCATAGGCAGCCTTGCCCATGGTCATGCACTTTGGCACGTCGTTGTCGATGAAGGCCTTGTTCTTGACCGTGTCGCCCATGTTGTCGATGATCATCTTGGAATCAGCCGAAACATCGGCCTTGACCACTTCGACGTCCTTTTTGAGGCCGACCGCAGCAACGACTTCAAGCGCAATCGCCTGGTTGTTGTAAGTCTCGATCGAGTCCTTGTTCTTGACCTCGCCACCGTCGAGGCTCAGCACCGCGGCGATCACCAGGTTGGTCGCGGCGCAATGCACCAGATCTTCGTATTTCAGGCCATCTTCGGCGCTGGCAACGGTCGGTGCCGACAGTGCAACAAGTGCAATCGCGGCAGCAGCAAAACGCATTTTCATTTCTCGTAATCCCCTAAAAAAGCACTGCAGGATCTCTCCTGCCGCGCGCACCCACCAAGACCGAAAGTCGCCCCACACATTTTGCGAGAGTTAAGTGCCGAACCTGATTTCCGCAACATTGGATTGCCAGTCGAACTTTCCGGCTGTCCGATTGCTGAACAGGCCGGAGTTCGCTCAGGCACGGCGTGCGCAGTCACCAAACTCTCGCAGCACCGGCCAAGCCGGCACCTCGCCTTGATTACTAGCGCTTAAATCGGAAATTACTTGCAAGAATGCGACAGTCAAAACGGCAGTTCGGCCTGCTTGACCCCGCCTACGGGCGTTGGCGGATCGTCATCGTCAAGCGCCGACAGCGTCAAGCCGACCAGCCGCACCGGCTGCGCCAGCGGCAGCACTTCATCGAGCAGCGCGTGGCCGATCGCGGCGAATTCGGCCTTGCTCGCCACCGCGCGCGGCAGCGAGCGCGAGCGGGTCAGCTGGCTGAAATCGCCGTGTTTGAGTTTGAGCGTGACCGTCCGCCCTTCGCTTTCGGAGCGTTCGATCCGCTGCCAGGTCAGCTCGATGATCCGCGCCAGCACTTCGCGCAGCGCTGATCCTGACGAGACATCCTTGTCGAGCGTGCGTTCGGTGCCGACTGATTTGCGGGCGCGGTTGGCCTTGACCTGGCGTAGATCGATCCCGCGCGCGGCGCGGTACAGGTAGTCGGCCTGACTGCCGAAGTGCTGGCGCAGAAAGTCGATCGTTTTGGTGGCGAGGTCCGCCCCGCTTTCGATCCCCAGCGCCGCCATTTTCTCTGCGCCGCGCGGACCGATCCCGTGGAACCGGCGGACCGGCTGCGCGGCAACGAATTGCGCGCCTTCGCCCGGCCGGATCACGCACAGCCCGTCGGGCTTCAAGTGATCGCTGGCCAGCTTGGCGAGGAACTTGTTGTACGACACCCCGGCGCTGGCGGTCAGCCCGGTCTCGGCCTTGATCCGCGTGCGGATCAGCTCGGCGATGCGGGTGGCTGAGCCGATCCCCTTGCTGTCCTGCGTCACATCGAGGTAGGCCTCATCGAGGCTGAGCGGTTCGACCTGCGGCGTGTAATCGAGGAAAATCTCACGGATCTGGCGCGATATTTCGCCGTAGACCGCGAACCGCGGCGGGCGAAAAATCAGCCCGGGGCACAGCCGCTTGGCGGTAACCGAGGGCATCGCCGAGCGGCAGCCGAACTTGCGCGCTTCATAGCTGCAAGTGGTCAGCACCCCGCGCGGGCCATCGCCGCCCACCGCCAGCGGTAGCCCGCGCAGCGCCGGGTCGTCGCGCTGTTCGACGCTGGCATAGAATGCGTCCATATCGACATGGATGATTTTGCGTAGCCCGCTGGCTTCATGGGCGATTTCTTCGCTGTCAGGTTCAGGCGGCGCCATGGCCGCACCATACGCGCAACTGGCTGCATACGAAAAGGTCTGGCCAGTGCGGGCGCAAGTCGGCATGGGGCGGGACATGCTCCGCACACCCCCTCATTCAGCGCAATTCGGCGCGGGACCGCGTGAATTTATCGCGCTGATGGCGATGATGATGGCACTACAGGCGCTGTGCATCGATGCGATGCTGCCTGCGCTGGGCCAGATCGCGGGTGAGCTCCACGTCGCCGATCCCAACCAGCGCCAACTGGTGATCGGGGTGTTCCTGATCTCAGCCGGATTCGGATCGCTGCTGCCCGGCGCCTTGGCCGATCGCTTTGGCCGTCGCCCGGTGTTGTTCGTCTGCTTTGCCGGATACTTCGTGCTGTCGCTGGCCTGCGCCGCGGTTCACAATTTCACGCTGCTGCTGGTCTTGCGCGCGGTCCAGGCGCTGTTCAGCGCGGGGCTGGCGGTCTTGCCCAGTGCGATCATCCGCGACCGCTTCAGCGGCGATGCGATGGCGCGGATGATGTCGACCATCTCGGTCGTGTTCATGGCGGTGCCGATGCTCGCGCCCAGCCTAGGGCAAGCCGTGCTGCTGGTCGCCAATTGGCGCTGGATCTTTGGGCTGATGGCGGTCTTGGTGGTGGTGGTCGGGATCTGGGCCTATCTGCGGCTGCCCGAAACGTTGCATCCCGATTACCGCCAGCCGATCGCGCCGCGCGCGATCGCCGCCAACATGTGGCAGGCCGCCAGCAACCGCGCGGCGATGGGCTATGTGCTGGGCGGGGCGCTGCTGACCGGCGGGTTGTTCGGCTATCTGAACTCGGCGCAGCAACTGATCGGCGAACACATGGGCGCGGGCGACTGGTTCCCGCTGCTGTTCGCAGTGATGGCAGGCGGGATCGCGCTGGCCAACCTGACCAACACCCAGATCGTCGAAAAGTATGGCGCCCGGCGAGTCAGCCACGTTGCCCTGCTGGCCTTCATCGCCATCAGCGTGCTGCAAGTGTGGTTCTCCCATCAGGAGCAGGAGACGCTGTGGCAATTCATCCCGTTGATGACGCTCAACTGCGCGATGATCGGGTTTACCGGAGCCAATTTCGGCTCGATTGCGCTGCAGCCGTTTGCGCGGATCGCCGGGGCGGCCTCGTCGTTGCAGGCGTTTTTGCGGATGGCCTGCGGTTCGGCCTTGGGGCTGATCGTGGGACAAGCCTATGATGGCAGCGCCCGCCCGCTGTCATGGGCGTTGCTGGGGTGCGGCCTCGCCGCGCTGGCACTGGTGCTGTACAGCGAGCGTGGCCGCCTGTTCCGCCGCCTGACCCCGATCGGGCAATCCCGGCCAGTACCAGAGCCGCAGTGAGCGAAATGGACGAACTTTATGATCTCGCGGTGATCGGCGGCGGCGTTAACGGAGCGGGCATCGCGCGCGATGCCGCCGGACGCGGCGCCAAGGTGCTGCTGCTTGAGGCGGGCGATCTGGCGCAAGGCACCTCGTCAGCCTCAACCAAGCTGATCCACGGCGGATTGCGCTATCTGGAACACTACGAATTCGGCTTGGTCCGCGAAAGCCTGTCCGAGCGTGAGGCGCTGTGGGCCATCGCACCGCATATCATTCACCCGCTGCGCTTCGTGCTGCCGCACGTCAAAGGGCTGCGCCCGCGCTGGCTGCTGCGGCTGGGATTGTTCCTCTACGACCATATCGGCGGGCGCAAACGCTTGCCCCCGACCCGCACGATCAATCTGCACAGCCATGTTGCAGGCACCCCGCTGAAGCCCGGGTTTGGTACGGCGTTCGAATATTCGGACGGCTGGGTCGATGATGCCCGGTTGGTCGTGCTTAGTGCGCTCGATGCGGCTGAACATGGTGCAGAGGTGCGCACCCGCACCCGCGTCACCGGGTCGAAGCGGCTCGGTGAGCTTTGGGAAATCACCACTGACCAAGGCACCTTCCGCGCCGCCGCGCTGGTCAATGCAGCGGGCCCGCAAGTGCTCGAGGTGGAACGCGCGCTGGGCGATACCCCCGAATACGCGATGCGGCTGGTGCGCGGATCGCACATCGTGGTGCCGGCCTTGTTCGATCACCCCTATGCCTATTTCTTCCAGCTGCCCGATGGCCGGATCTTCTTTGCGATCCCCTATGAGCGGCATTTCACCCTGATCGGCACGACCGACCGCGATCAGGCGCCGGGCGATCCGATCGCCGCGAGCGACGAGGAGATAGCCTACCTGTGCGAAGGCGCGAGCCGCTATTTTGCCAAAGCCATTACTCCGGCGGACGTGGTCTGGACCTATTCCGGGGTGCGCCCGCTGATCGACGATGGCTCGGGCAAGCCTGAGGCCGCCACGCGCGGTTACCGGCTGGAACTGAGCGAGGCGGAAGCGGGCGCGCCGCTGCTCAGCGTCTATGGCGGCAAGATCACCACCTCGCGGCATCTGGCGCAGGAGGCAGTCGATTTGCTGGTACCACGCTTGGCGCAATTGAGCGGCCCGGCCTGGACTCGCACCGCGCCGCTGCCGGGCGGCGATTTCGCAATCGACGGGCTTGATGCGCTCAAAGCCGGACTGGCGGCGGACTATGGCTTTCTGGGCACTGACGACCTGGACCGGATCGCCCGTGCCTATGGCACCCGCGCGCGGGTCTGGCTGGGTGATGCACCGGGCTGGCAAGCCCTGGGCCGCGATTTTGGCGGCGGGCTGACTGGAGCTGAGGTCGACTACCTGCGCGCGCAGGAATGGGCGGTCAGCGCTGAGGATATTCTGTGGCGGCGCAGCAAGCTGGGGCTGCGGTTAAGCAAGCAGCAGCAGGCCGGGTTGGCGGAGTATCTGGTGACCTAATTTCTCAAACCGCCCCCAAACTCCGCCACGCTAAATCGGCAAATTCGCACAGCAACGGCCGGGTGTCGCGTGGATCGACAATATCCTCGATCCCAAATTTCTCAGCCGTGCGGAACGGGCTGCGCAGTAGGTTAAGCCGGGTGCGAATCGCTTCGAGGTGCGCCGCCGGGTCCTCCGCCGCTTCGATCTCGCTCTTGTAAGCCACTTCTATCCCGCCTTCGATCGGCAGGCTGCCCCAATCGCCCGAGGGCCAGGCGAAGCGGTACTGGAACGCATCGGCGTTGCTCATCGCCGATCCCGCGATCCCGTAAGCGCGCCGCACCACCACGCAGCACAGCGGGATCGTCGCGGCGTAAATCGCGTTCATCGCCTGCACGCCATAACGGATCGTCCCGGCGGTTTCGGCGGCATTGCCGATCATGAACCCGGGGTTGTCGACCAGATGGATCACCGGCAGGCGGAACTGGTCAGCCAGCTTGATGAACCGTTCGACCTTTTCGCTGGTCTTGGCTTCCCACGATCCGCCCAGAAAGCTGGGGTCGCTGGCCAGCACCGCGACCGGCCAGCCATCGAGCCGGGCGAAAGCCGTGATGATCGCGCGGCCCCACTGCTTGCCCATTTCAAAGCTGCAGCCCCGGTCAAACACTGCCTCCAGCACGCGCCGCATCGAATAGACCTGCTTGGCTTCGCGCGGGACCAGATCGAGCAGAAATTGTTCCCGGCGGTCAATCGGATCGCTGTTCGCGGTCCGTGCGGCGAGCGTGCCGACATGGCTGGGCAGGTAGGAGAGGAACCGCCGCGCGGTGGCAAAGGCCTCGGCCTCGCTCGCCACCTCCTCATCGACCACGCCGTTGCGGGTGTGGATGTCGCTGCCGCCGAGCGACTCCTTGTCGCTCTTCTCGCCAATCGCCTCGACCACGGCGGGCCCGGCGGCGAACAGCTGCGACAGGCCTTTGACCATGATCGAATAGTGACTGGCGGCAACCCGCGCGGCGCCAAGCCCGGCAGTCGGGCCCAGGGCCATGGCCACCACCGGCACTTCGGCCAGGTTGCGGACCACGTGGCCCCAGGTGTGCACGGCGGGCACATAAGTCGCGCCGATAGTCTCGAGCGTCTTGACCGAGCCGCCGCCGCCGGTGCCATCGATCATCCGGATCAGCGGGATTTTGAGGGTGTAAGCCATCTGCTCGCACTGCGCGAATTTGCGGCCGATCGCCGCATCTGCCGCCCCGCCGCGCACGGTGAAATCATCGGCCGAGGCCACTACTGGCCGGCCCTCGATATTGGCCCGCCCGAAGATCAGATTAGAGGCGTCGAGGTTCAGTAATGTGCCATCAGCATCGTAAGTGCCAGTACCTGCAATCTTGCCAATCTCGCGGAACGACCCAGCATCGACCAGTCCGGCGATCCGGGCCCGCGCATCCAGCTTGCCCCGGCCGTGCTGGCGCGCGACCTTGTCGGCCCCGCCCATCGCCTCGGCCAGCACCTCGCGGCGGCGCAGCTCTTCGATTTCGTGTTCCCAGCCCATCTGCCTGCCGCTTCCGTTGTGCCGCCGTTTCGTGCTTGCGATGCACTGCGGCGTGGAAAAATCCTGTGCTTGGCTAGAGCGCATCGCAGCGGGCCGCAATGGTGCTTGCAATCACCCTTGCACTTGGCCCTGCGCGCCACTAGAGCGGCGCCAAATCGCAAACACCATTTCCCAACGGGGCTTTTCGGATGGCAGACCGCTTTAATACAATCGCTGGCTGGACACTGTTTTCAGGGATCGTGGCGCTTGGCCTTGGCAGCGTGTCGGGCCACTATTTCCGCGCGAACAAGGAAAACCGGCCCGAGACGATGGGCTTCAAGATCGACGGCGTCGTGGAAGAAGGCGGCAAGGCCGAAGTAGCTGTTCCAATTGAGGCGTTTCTGGCCAAGGCTGACATTGCCAAGGGTGAAGCCAGCTTCAAGAAATGCATGAGCTGCCACTCGGTCGATCAGGGCGGAGCCAACGGCACCGGCCCGAACCTTTACGGCATTCTGGGTGACGGCGTCGGCGTCGGCCGCGGCGGCTTTGCCTTCTCCGATGGCCTCAAGGCCATGGGCGGCAAGTGGGACTGGACCAGCATGAATTCCTGGCTGCTCAACCCCAGCGCAATGGTCAGTGGCACCAAGATGAGCTTTGCCGGGATCAGCGATCCGCAGGAACGCGCCAACGTGATGGTGTTCCTTAATTCCAAGGGTTCCAACCTGCCGCTGCCCAAGGTGCCAGAAGGCCCGGCAGCTGGCGCTGAACCAGCTGTTGCAGCCATTGTCGGCGATGCGGCCAAGGGCCAGAAAAGCTTCGCCAAGTGCGCTTCGTGTCACACCATCGCGCCGGGCGGCCCCAACGGGACCGGCCCGAACCTGGCCGGGATTTACGGTGAAAAGGTCGGCGAAGGCCGCGGCGGATATGCCTTCTCCGATGCCCTCAAGGCCAAAGGCGGGGTCTGGGATGACGCGGCGCTCGACAAGTGGCTGACCAGCCCCAGCGCCGACGTCAGCGGCACCAAGATGAGCTTTGCCGGGATCGCCGACGCGCAGGAACGCGCCAACATCATCGCTTACCTGAAGACCGCCAAGTAGGTTTTGGATCAGCGCAAACGCTAACGGGGCGGGGCTGCAAGGCTCCGCCCTTTTGCTGCGGCCGTACTGCACGAAGAGCGTCTTCAGGCTTGGCCGTTGTGCTCCGCGATCTCGTCGATTGCGATGACCCAAGGCCAGCGCCGCCGGGTCCAGATCTGCTTGCGGGGAGGTTGCAGCTGGTCGCTCTGATCAAGCCCGCCAATCCGCAGCGAATAGTTCACGTTGTTATCCGTCGGCAACCTGAAGACCGGCGCGCCGCAGTCTCCGCAAAATGCATGCCCTCGACGCGAACCGTTGTCGGCGATTTTGTAATAAATTCTAGGTTCGCCGCGCGACAGTTCGAAGTCCTGCGGCGCAACGGGCACGCTGACTCGAAAGGCCGATCCGGTAAGACGTTGGCAATCGCGACAGTGGCAGATCATGATCCGGTCAGGTTCGATTCGCGCGCGGTAGGCAATCGCGCCACAGTGACATTGACCGGTAACATTCATCGCGTGCCCCTTGCAGCGTGAGCTAACCCTGCCCCTTGAAACCCTGCGCGATCACGTACCATTCGGACGAATCCTTGCGGCTCGATGGCGGCTTGGCGTGCTTGAC
>JANNYT010000190.1:0-16113 GCA_031410255.1 Novosphingobium sp.
CGCAGTGCGGCTGGGTGGGATGGTCGAGCAAGGCTCATTGGCCAAGGATGCCGACGGCGTGACGATCCGCTTTGTCATCTCCGATGGCAAAGTGCGCGTCCCGGTGCGGTTTCGCGGGATCGTGCCGGACCTGTTCAAAGAAGGCTCTGGCGCAGTGGCTGAGGGTAAGCGCAGCGCGGATGGGATCTTCGTGGCCGACAACTTGCTCGCCAAGCACGATGAAAAGTACGTGCCCCGCGAAATGAAAGACATGACCGCCGGGCAGGCGCGCCAAGCAGTGGAAGCGACCAAGTGATCGCGACTGCAGGCCTTGCCGCTTTGTGGCTGGCCGCCGCCTTGGCCGCCTTGCAACTGCTCGGCGGGTTTTTGACGCTGCGCTTGCCGGCTAACCCGCTGGCCGCTGTGGTGCGGCCGGTGGCGGTGGTGCAGGGCGTGCTGGTGGGCATCGCCATGTTCTGCCTGATCATGGTGTTCTGGCAGACCGATCTGTCGGTCGCCTTGGTTGCGGCCAACTCGCACTCCGCCAAGCCGTTGCTTTACAAAATCGCCGGGGCCTGGGGCAACCACGAAGGCTCGATGCTGCTGTGGGTGACGATCATGGCGCTGGCGGGCGGCTGTGTCGCGCTGTTTGAGCGGCGTCTGCCCGAACCGACGATCCTCGCCACATTGGCGGCGCAGGCTTTTGTCAGTCTGGGGTTCTACGCCTTCCTGTTGCTCGCCTCGAACCCGTTCACGCGGCTCGATCCGGTGCCCGATGAAGGGCAGGGGCTAAACCCGTTGCTGCAGGATCCGGGGCTCGCGTTTCATCCGCCCACTTTGTACATTGGCTACGTCGGGCTGTCGGTGGCGTTCAGTTTCGCGGTCGGTGCGCTGCTGACCCGCGAAGTCTCGCCGGCCTTCGCCCGCGCCATGCGGCCGTGGGTGCTGGGCGCATGGATCTTCCTGACATTGGGGATCACCGCCGGGTCATACTGGGCCTATTACGAGTTGGGCTGGGGCGGCTGGTGGTTCTGGGATCCGGTCGAGAATGCCAGCCTGATGCCGTGGCTGGCAGCGACCGCCTTGCTGCACTCGGTTTCGGTCTTGGCCTCGCGCAATGCGCTGCGGGCGTGGACTGTGATGCTGGGCGTGGTGGCTTTCTCGTTGTCGATGGTCGGCACTTTTCTGGTCCGCTCGGGCATCCTGACCTCTGTGCATTCGTTCGCAGTGGACCCGGCGCGCGGCTCGTTTATTCTGGCGCTGCTGGCGCTTAACATCGGCGCGGCTCTGACCATCTTTGCCTTGCGCGCAGGCAGCGTGACCGAGGGCGCGCGCTTTGCCGTAACCAGCCGCGAAAGCGCACTGGTGTTCAACAATGTTATGTTGACCGGCACCCTGGGGATTGTGCTGATCGGAACCTTGTATCCCTTGGTGACCGAGGCGCTGGGCGCGAGCGTTTCAGTCGGCCCGCCCTATTTCAACCCGGCCAGCGCGCTGTTCGTGCTGCCGATGCTGGTGGTGATGGCGATCGGGCCGCTGCTGCGCTGGCGGCGCGATAGCTTTGCGCGGATCGCCAAGCGTCTGATCATTCCCGCGGTGCTGAGCTTGGCGGCGCTCGCAGGTATCACCTGGCTTGGGGCGCCGCTGCTGCCAGTGATCGGACTGGCGCTCGCCGCCGGGCTGGCTGCGGCGAGCTTACTGCCCTTGCGCGGGCGGCGTTTGCGCACCGTCACGCTGCCGTTGTGGGGCATGGTGACTGCGCATTTCGGCATTGCAGTAGCGCTGGCCGGAATAGCATGTGACAGCGCCTTCACCACCGAAAAGCTGGTCGCCGCACGAGTTGGGGAGACTGTTGCGGTTGGCCCGTGGTCAGTGGCCTTTACTGCGCTTGAACCAGTCGCCGGACCCAACTGGACTGCGCTGCGGGCCACGCTGGATGCCCGCTATGCCGGCGGCGGCGGGCACAAGCTCCAGCCCGAGGCGCGCGCCTTCTGGACCCCTCCGCAGCCGACCACCGAAAGCGCGATCCTCACCCGCTGGAATGGGCAGCTATACACCGTTCTGGGTGAACAGACCGAAGATGGGCGTTGGCAGCTGCGGCTGTGGTGGAAGCCGTTCGTGACGCTGATCTGGCTGGGCGGCGTGCTGATCGCGTTGGGCGGCGCGCTGGCCCTGCTGGGCCGGATCGCCAGTGACCTGCGGCGGCGGATCGCCAGCGACAAGATCGGCTACCGCCGGCAAAGGCAGGGGCGATGACCGCCGCGCCGCAACCGCGCGCTGCCGGGTGGGCCATGTGGCTGCCCTTGCTGCTGTTTGGCGGCTTTGTGGCGCTGGTCCTGATCGGATTGTTGCGCCCGGCCAGCCGCGAGGTCAAAAGTGCGATGATCGGCAAGAGCCTGCCGCAATTTGCCTTGCGTGCGGGCACCGCTGACCGCCCCGGACTGGCCTTTGCCGACATGGCGGACGGTAAGCCCAAATTGCTCAATATCTTTGCCAGTTGGTGCGTGCCCTGCGCGGTCGAAGCACCGCAACTGCAGGCGCTGCGCGCACGCGGGATCGAAGTAGTCGGCGTGGCGATCCGCGATCACCCGCAGGATCTGGCCGCCTTTCTGGCGCGAAATGGCAACCCCTACAGTCGGATCGGAGCCGACGATGTCAGCAAGCTGCAGTTCGATATCGGCTCGTCAGGCGTACCTGAAAGCTTCGTGATCGATGGCAAAGGCGTGATCCGCTATCAGCACATCGGCGATATCCGCGCCGATCAGGTCGACCTGATTGCAGCCAAAGTGGCCGAGGCCGGGCGATGAAGCGGTTGCTGCTGCCCCTGCTGCTGGTTGGCGCTGCGCCGTTGCTGGCCGACGATTCGATGCCGGCTGCGCCTTACGCAAATCAGCAGCTTGAAAATCCGGCGCAAGAGACCGCCGCCAAGGCACTGATGGAGACGCTGCGCTGCCTGCAATGCCAAGGTCAGTCGATCGCCGATTCCGATGCGCAGATCGCCGGCGACATGCGCAATCAGGTGCGGCTGCGGATCAAGGCGGGTGAGCAGCCCGAGGCGATCCGGGCGTGGCTGATCGAGCGGTATGGTGATTATGTCAGCTATGCCCCGCGTGTGACCGCGCTGACCTGGCCGCTATTCGCCGCGCCGCTGGCCTTTCTGGCGCTGGCGTTCATGCTGCTGCGCCGACGGTTCACGAGGGGTTCTGCGTGATGGGCTGGGCAATCGCGATTGTGCTGGCGGTGCTGGCCTTGGCGGCGCTGATCCGGCTGGGCCGGGCTCCTCGCGCCGCGTGGGAAGCGGTTGCGGCCGCGCTGGTGTTCGGTCTCGCCGGCTTTGCCTTTCAGGCGCACCCCGATCAAGCCGGTGCGCCCAAGGCAGCGGCTGAGGATACCGGCGCATCGGGCGCGGCGATGGTGGCAGAGCGCCGTCAGATGAACACCACCGGCGGGCCCACGTCAGGAGACCGCTGGATGATCCCCGCCGATGCGCTCGCGCGGCGAGGGCAATTTGCCGATGCTGCCGGAATGGCGCTGGGCGCGGTTGAGCAAAATCCGAACAATGCCGATGCCTGGCTGGCGGTGGCCAACAATCTGGTCGCGCATGCGCAGGGCCGCCTGACGCCTGCTGCGCTCTATGCCTATGATCGTGCACGCAAAGCCGATCCGGCCCATCCCGGACCGCCCTATTTTCTGGGCTTGGCGCTGGCCCAGAATGGCTTGCTGAGCGAAGGCCGGACGATGTGGGCGGACCTGCTGGCGCGCACGCCGCCGGATGCACCGTGGCGGCAAGACCTCGCCGAGCGGCTCGCCGATCTCGATCAATTCATCGCCAGACAGGCGGCAATCCCCATCCGCTAGCCGCGCTGGACCGGCACATTGCAAACTGCTAACCGCAGCACGATCAAGGCCCCGTGCCAGGCGGGGTGACAAGGGTACTGTGTCGCATGAGCAAAGCTGTCGAACCCGGCGCAACCGTCCATGCTGGCGCGGCCGACCAAGACGATGACGAGATTCTGGATTCGGGTCACGGCCACCATCACGGCAGCAAAGTAGCGCTCGCAGTCGGTGCAATCGGCGTGGTGTTCGGCGATATCGGCACCAGCCCGCTTTACGCGATGCGCGATACCTTCAGCGGGCATCACCGCCTGCCGCTCGATGTGCTGCACTTGTTTGGCATCGTCAGCCTGATGTTCTGGTCGATGATGATCATCGTGACGGTCAAATACGTCGCTGTGATCATGCGGGCCGACAACAAGGGTGAGGGCGGCAGCCTGGCACTGCTCGCGCTGATCAACAAGAATGTTTCGGGCAAGAAATGGTCCAGCGGCATCGTCCTGCTGGGGGTGTTTGCCACCGCGCTGTTCTATGGCGACAGCATGATCACGCCGGCCGTGTCAGTGCTCGGCGCGATTGAGGGCGTGGCGATTTACAACCCCGGATTGAGCAAGCTGGTGGTGCCGCTGGTGGTCGGCATCTTGGTCTTCCTGTTCATGATCCAGAGCCGCGGTACGGCCAAGGTGGCGGCCCTGTTCGGCCCGGTCATGCTGGTCTACTTCGCGGTGATCACGGTGCTCGGCCTGATGAGCGTGGCGGAGCGGCCCGAGGTCATCTGGGCGCTGAGCCCGCACCATGCCGCCAACCTGTTTCTCAACGATCCATTCAAAGGCTTTCTGGCCATGGGTGCCGCAGTTTTGGCGGTGACCGGGGCCGAAGCGCTCTATGCCGATATGGGCCATTTCGGGCGCAGTCCGATCCGGATATCGTGGCTGGCGATCGTGCTGCCGGCGCTGGTCTGCAACTACCTTGGCCAGGCATCGCTGCTGCTGCGGATGGGCGAGCCAGCATTGGTCAGCCCGTTCTACCTGCTCGCGCCCGACTGGTTCCAGTGGCCCTTGTTAATCATCGCCAGCGCGGCCGCAGTGATCGCCAGTCAAGCAGTGATCACTGGAGCATTTTCGGTGACCCAGCAGGCGATCCAGCTGGGCTTCATCCCGCGCATGTCGATCAAGCATACCAGCTTGGCCGCCGGGCAAATCTATATTCCGGTGATCAACACCGCCTTGATGATCGCGGTGATCATTCTGGTGCTGGTGTTCCAGCGCTCGGCCAACCTGACCGCCGCTTACGGTATCGCGGTGACCGGCGCGATGACCATCGACAACGTGCTGCTGGCGGTGGTGCTGTTCAACATGTGGAACTGGAAGCGCTGGCTGTCAGTGCCATTGCTGGCGCTGTTCTTCACGCTTGATGCCGCCTACCTCGCCGCCAACTTCACCAAAATTCCTGATGGTGGCTGGGTGCCGCTGGCGATGGGACTGGCGATCTTCACCTTGCTGACCACCTGGTCACGCGGGCGGACCCTGATGCGCCAATCGATGGCCGAAGGCACCATTCCGATCGAGGTCTTTGCCAAGAGCGCGCATTCCAGCGCGGCGCGCGTGGCGGGCACGGCGGTGTTCATGGCCAGCTCGAAATCCGGGGTTCCCTCGGCACTGCTGCACAATATCAAGCACAACAAGGTGCTGCACGAACGCGTGGTGATCCTGACCGTGGCGATCCAGGATGTGCCGTACGTGGACGAGGAAAAGCGCTTCAAGGTCACCGATCTGGGGCAGGGCTTTTACCGGCTGGTCATGCGCTTCGGCTTCCTGGAGGAAACCGACGTGCCGGCCGCGCTCAAGCGGGTGTCACTGTGCGGCGCGCCGTTTGAGATGATGAAGACCAGCTTTTTCCTCTCGCGCCAGACCTTGCTGGCTTCGGAAAAGCCGGGAATGTGGATCTGGCGTGAAAAGCTGTTCGCCTGGATGCTGCGCAATGCCGCCAGCGCAATGGAGTTTTTCCGTCTGCCCACTAACCGCGTGGTCGAACTGGGCAGCCAGGTCGAGATTTAGCCGCTCGAAACTAGCTTCTGGCCCCCCTGTTTCGCGCGGCGAACCACGGTTTCAGCCGCGCTATCGCTTCGGCCACCTGATCGGTGGAAACCGCAAAGCTGATCCGCATGAAGCGGTGGCCGCCCGCCGGATCGAAATCGATCCCGGGCGCGGTGGCGACGCCGGTATCTTCGAGCAGTTGCCGGCAAAATTCCATCGAATCGTCGGTATAGTCAGAGAGGTCGGCATAGACGTAAAACGCCCCATCTGGCGGGGCGATCTTGGCGAGGCCGAGCGCGGGCAGTGCGGCCAGCAGTAGTTCGCGGTTGCGGGTGTACGTGGCGAGGTATTCCTCCAGCTCGGCGGTGCAATCCATCGTCACCAGTGCGGCGTGCTGCGCCAAGCTGGGCGGAGTCAGGAACAGGTTGCCCATCCGCGCCCGAGCCGCGTCGATCCCGCTTTCGGGCACGACCAGCCAGCCCAGCCGCCAGCCGGCCATGCTGAAGTATTTGGAAAAACTGTTTACCACCAGCGCGTTCGGCTCAACCTCGAGCAGTGAAGGCGCGGCCATGCCATAAGTGATGCCGTGGTAGATTTCGTCCGAGATGATGGTGATCCCGCGGTCCCGGCAGACCTGCGCAATCGCGGCCAATTCCGCGCGCGGAATAATCGTGCCGGTGGGGTTGGCCGGGCTGGCCAGAATGATCCCGTCGGGCGCCGGGTCGAGCGCGGCCAGCGCTGCTGCGGTCAACTGGTAGCGCTCAGCCTCCCCGCATTGCAGCTCGACCGGTTCCATGTGCAGCGCGCGCAGGTTGTTGCGGTAGGCGACGTAGCCGGGCCGGGCCATGGCCACCCGCGCACCGGGGGCGAAGCTCATGCTCAGCGCCAGCACCAGCGCGGGGGATGCGCCGCAGGTCAGGATCACTTGCGCCGGGCTGACCGTTACGCCGTACCAGTCAGCGTAATGCTGGCAGATCCGCGCTTTGAGCGGCTGGCTTTCCCAATAGCCCAGCGGATCGGCATCGAGCACGCGGTGCGCCTCGGCAATCGCGGCGGGCGGGGCACCGGTCGATGGTTGGCCGAATTCCATGTGGATCACGCTGCGCCCGGCAGCCTTGAGCCGGTGAGCGAGCGCCGAAATGGAAATGGCGTGGAAGGGTTCGATCTGCGCGGTCATGGCGGCGGGATTAGCACGCAGCGCTCAAAAGGAAAGCGCGGCGCCCTGCGTAGGGTGCCGCGCTTTCCTTGTCGTGTTGGTTACAGCTTAGCCGAGGTTGGCGCTGACCATGCAATAGAGCATCGGCAGCGACAGCAGCACGTTGGTGCGGCTGGCATAGAGTGCCTTGGGTGCGGCGGCGGCTTTCTGCTCCGGCGTCGCTTCGACCAGCCCGAGGATCTTCTTCTGCGCGGGCCAGATGATGAACCACACGTTGAACGCCATGATCAGCGCGAGCCACATTCCCAGACCGATCAGGTTTTCAGCAGCCGTGGCGCCATGGAAGGACATCGCGCGGTGGCCGTAGCCAGCGAGGAACGCGATTGCCAGCCCGGTAATCACCGTCAGAAGCGCGCCGTAACGGAAGAAAAACAGCACCTTGGGAGCGATAAAGCCGGTGACGCCGCCCTTAAGCTCAGCCGGTATCTTGGGCATGGTCGGCACCTGCACGAAGTTCAGGTAATAGAGCAGCCCGATCCAGACGATTGCGAAGAACACATGCAGCCAGCGCAGCACTGAATTCGCGTCGATCGGCAATGCCCCTTCTGACGCGCCGGCAAAATGGTACATTACCACCAATGCCAGCACCACGCCGGTGAGCAGCACCAGGTGCAGATTTCCGAAAAACTTGGCCATTGCTTCCCCCTAAATTTGAAGCGGTCTTAGGAATGATATCCCGAACACCGCACTATCGCGCGTTAACGCCGCCTTGTCACGCCGCTAGCGCGGTTTATTCACTCACTCATGCGGCGGATCGGACAGCACCTCGCCCTCGGCCTCTTGCAGCAGCCCGTGGCGCAGCAGCATCGGCAGCTGGGTAAAAGTGAACAGGAACGACAGCGGCATGAACAGCCACAGCTTGAGCGCGATCCAGGTCCCGAAATTGCCATTGGCGACGTTGTAGAACTGCCGCAGCACTTCGTTGAGTGCAGCGAGCAACAGGAAAAACACCCCCCAATTGCGCGATAGTTTGAGCCAGCCTATGTCGCTGAGGCCCTCAAATGCCGCCTCAAGCAGGTATTTGAGGAAAGGCCGCCCGCGCGCTGCCCCGGCAATCAATGTCACCCCGAACAGCAGGTAGATCGCCGTAGGTTTGATCTGAATCCAGACCGGATCGCGCAGCAATACAGTCAGTCCTCCAAACCCGACGATCAGCGCGGTCGATAGCCACAGCATCGGCGAAATCCGCCCCAGCCGCCAACGCGACACGATCAGCGCGGTAACAGCCGCGATCATGAACGCAGCGGTGCTTTTGACCACCGCCAGCATCTCACCAATCGGATCATTGTGATCCTTGGGCGAGAAGTGCCGATAGGTCAGGAAGAACACCAGCACCGGGCCATAATCGACCACGACATTGAGCCAGCCGCTTTTGGTTTTCTTGGCGGGTTGAACCTGATCCATCACGCCACCCCTGCAATGACGCGGGCGACCAGATCGGGGTCGAACGGGCGCAAGTCATCCAGCTTTTCGCCCACCCCGATGGCATGGATCGGCAGGCCGTATTGCTGCGCTGCGGCGACGAGCACGCCGCCGCGCGCGGTGCCGTCGAGCTTGGTCATGATCAATCCGGTCACCCCGGCAACCTCCTTGAATGTGTCGATTTGTTGCAGCGCGTTCTGGCCATTAGTGGCGTCGAGCACCAGCACCACATCATGCGGCGCTTCCGGGTTGAGCCGGCCGAGCACGCGGTGGATCTTGGCCAGTTCGTCCATCAGCTCGCGCTTGTTCTGCAGCCGCCCGGCGGTGTCGACGATCAGCGCGTCGATCCCTTGCGCGGTCGCGGCCTTGACCGCATCGAACACCACCGCCGAGGGATCGCCGCCTTCGGGCCCGGTGATGATCGGCACGCCGACCCGCTGCGCCCAGACCGCAAGTTGCCCAATCGCCGCCGCGCGGAAGGTATCACCCGCCGCCAGCATCACGCTGTAGTCGAGCTCCTGAAAATAGTGCGCCAGCTTGGCGATCGTGGTGGTCTTGCCCGATCCGTTGACCCCGATGACGAGAATGACTTGCGGGCGCGGGAAGGCCACGATGTCGAGCGGTTTGGCGACCGGGCGCAGGATCGCGGCAATTTCCTCAGCCACGGCGGCCTTGATCGAAGCTTCGTCCGCGCCGCGCTCAAATCGCTCGGCGGCGAGCCGCTCGCGGATCCGGGCGGCGGCGCGCGGGCCCAGATCGGATAGGATCAGCGCGTCTTCCAGCGCGTCCAGCTGGGCATCATCGAGCCGGGTCTTGCTGACGATTCCGGCCAGATTTTCGGTCAGCCGTTCGGAGGTTTTGCGCAGTCCGCCGAACACGCGGTCAGTCCAGCTGGCGGGCGAGGTCTCGTCGCTGCTCATACCAGCAGCCCGCTGTCGAGATGGGTGGGGGTGTGCATCACAATCGTTCCGGCGATAGCGTGGGGCGGCAACTGCACCCGGGCGAAGTTGGCCGCATGGCCGGTTCCGTCGCGCTCTGCAAGCACTGCCAGCTCCTGGCCCACTTGAGTGCCCAGCCATTGCGCGCGCTGCGCGGCCACGGCTGCGCGCAGTTCGGCCGCGCGGGCTTTGATCACCTCGTGCGCCAGTTGCGGCATCCGCGCCGCCGGGGTGCCGGGACGCGGCGAATAGGGGAAGATGTGGCCGTGGACGATGTCGAGGTCGCTGATGATCGAGAGGTTGTCAGCATGCGCTGCCGCGCTTTCGGTCGGAAAGCCCGCGATCAGGTCGGCACCCACCGCGATTTCGGGCCGCCGGGCGCGCAAGCTTGCCACCAGATCGAGCGCATCGCGGCGCAAGTGGCGGCGCTTCATGCGTTTTAGGATCAGGTCGTTGCCGTGCTGGAGCGAAAGATGCAGGTAAGGCAGCAGCCGCGGTTCGTCAGCGATCAGATCGAACAGCTGCGGATCAATCTCGACCCCATCGACTGACGATAGCCGCAGCCGCTCAAGCCCCGGAAATGCGCCGAGAATCGCCGCGACCAACAGCCCAAGCCGAGGCGCGCCGGGCAAGTCGTGGCCCCAGCTGGTCAGGTCCACACCAGTCAACACCACTTCGCGGGCACCAAGTTGCACAAATCGGTCTACTTGCCGCAACACTTGATCGAGCGGTAGCGAGACGCTGCTCCCTCGCCCCTGCGGAATCACGCAAAAAGTGCAGGCGTGGTCGCAGCCGTTCTGCACCGCGATGAAGGCGCGGGTGTGCGCGGCGGGGGCAACACTGGCCGCCGGGGTGACGTTCCACGCGCGCGGATCGAGCTTGGCCATGTTCGCCACCAGCCCATCAACCTCAGGCATCGCGGCGATGGCGCTGCGCTCAATTTCGGCGGCGCAGCCGGTCACCAGCAGCCGCGCGCCGGGCCGGGCCTTGCGCGCGCGCCGGATCGCCTGGCGGGTCTGGCGCACTGCCTCGGCGGTCACCGCGCAGCTGTTGATCACCACAAGGTCAGGCTCATCGGTCAGCAAGGCGCGCAGGCTCTCGCTCTCGGACAAGTTGAGCCGACAGCCAAGCGTTATGACTTCAAGGCTCAACCCGCAGCTCCGTAGTGCGCCGGATCGAAGCTGCCGCGATAGCTTTCGGCGGCCGGGCCCGTCATGCGGATGCGGCCCGCTGCGGTCCATTCGATCGTCAGTTCGCCGCCGGTCAGCGCGACGGTAACCCGCCGCTCGGTCAGTCCGCGGCGCATCGCTCCGATTGCGGTGGCGCAGGCGCCGGTGCCGCAAGCGCGGGTCTCACCCACCCCGCGTTCCCAAACCCGCAAGCGGACCTGTGTGCGGCTCTCGATAGTGGCGACGTTGACGTTGACGCGCTGCGGGAACAGCGGATTGTGCTCGATTTCGGGGCCGAGCCGATCAAGCTCGATCGCGGCGCAATCCGGCGTGAAGAACACCACGTGCGGATTGCCGACGTTGAGCGCGGTTGGTGCGTCAAGCTGGTCCCACGCGACCGGCAGCAGGTGCGTGTCCATCGGGTAGGCCAGCGGGATTTGATCCCATTCAAAGCGTGGTTCACCCATGTCGACGGCTATCTCAGCGCCCGCTGGATCGAGCTCAAGCAGCCCACCGAGCGTTTCAATCCGCAGCGGCGTGCCGACCAACAAGCCAACCGCGCGCGAGGCGTTGCCGCAAGACTCAACCTCGCCGCCATCCTGATTGAAAATCCGCATGCGAAGGTCGGCAACTAGCGATTGTTCGAGCAGGATCAGCTGGTCGCAACCAATCCCGGTGCGCCGGTCGGCCAGTGCCGCAGCCAGCGCCGCCGTCATCGCGGGTACGCCGCCGGGGCGCGCGTCGAGCACGATGAAATCGTTACCCAGTCCATGCATTTTGACGAAGGGAACCTGCATTCGCGGCGCTTTAAGCGCTGGGCGGCGCGGCGTCCAGTATTGGCGGCTTAGCGCGCAGCGATCTGCGGCATTGGTGGGACGGCTGCTGGCACTGCCGGCTGCGCTTCCTGCAGCAGATCGAGCTGGGCCAGTTCGGCCGCCGTCCGGTCTGCCGGTTCGGGCATGCCGTAGAGGTAGCCTTGACCCTTGAACTTGCCGTAGAGGCGCAATTCGGCCAGCACTGCTTCGCTCTCGATGCCCTCGGCGGTGATCGGCAGGCCCAGCCCGGCCCCCAGCGAGATGATCGACTGAATGATTGTGGCGCTGTCCTTGTCGTCCAGCAGCGACATCACGAAGCTGCGATCGATCTTGATCCGGTCAAACGGCAGGCTGCGCAGCTGAGACAGCGAGCTGTAGCCGGTGCCGAAATCGTCAAGGCTGACGGTGACGCCCTGGTTTTTGAGGCCGGTGATCAGCGAACGGACCAGCCCGATGTTTTCGTGCAGGCAGCTTTCGGTCACCTCGACCTCGAGCCGGCTGGGCGGGAAGTTGGCCTCGACCAGCAGCTTGAGCAACTTTTGCGCGAACCATGGATCGCGCAGTTGCAGTGGTGAGATGTTGACCGACAGGGTCAAACGCGGGTTCCAGCCCCGCGCATCGCGCAGCGCTTGCCGGATCAACCCTTCGGACAATGCTGCGATCAGGCCGATTTCCTCGGCCACCGGAATGAAGATGTCCGGGCCAACAATGCCCATGCTGGGGGAATTCCACCGGGCCAGCATTTCAAAACCGACCAACTCGCCGGTCTCCAGATCGATCTGCTTTTCGTAGTACGGCACGAATTCGCCAGCCGGAATCCCGCGCCGGAGCCCGGTTTCCAATTCCGCGCGGAAGCGCAGTTCGCTTTCCATGCTCGGGTCGAACCAGGCGAGCCGGTTCCGGCCGTGGCGCTTGGCATGGTACATGGCGATGTCGGCCATGTGCAGCAAGGTTGGCGCATCGACACTGCCCGCCGCATCGGCCTGGCTGATCCCTGCGGAGATGGTCGTTTCAAGTTCAAGGTCGCCATAGCTCACGGGCCGCGCCACTTCGGCGATCAGCGCCTCGACCAGCCGGTCAACCTGTTCGGGCTGGCTGGCGGAGAAGGGCAGGATCACGGCAAATTCATCGCCGCCCAGCCGTGCCAGCAGAGCGTCGATGGGCAGTGCAATACGCATCCGCGCTGCCGCTTCGCGCAGCATCAGATCGCCAGCCGCGTGACCATTTAGATCATTGATATGTTTGAATTTGTCGAGATCGAACATGATGAAGGCCAGCGCTTGCCCGCGCAGGCGCGCCTGTTCGATCAGGGCGTCGGTGGCCGCGCCGATGCTGCGCCGATTGAGGCAGCCGGTCAGCGGATCATGGTCGGCCTGATCGCGCGCGCTCTGCTCGGCTTTGCGGCGCTCGCCGACTTCGGCTGACATCGAAGCATAGCGCCGCCAACCGAAGATCACCAAAGCGATGTTCAGCAGCAAGGCGTTTGTCACTACCCGGTCAGGGCCAATTCCTTGCCCGGCCATCGCTTGAAAGATGCGCGGCAAGACCGTGCTGGCGGTGGCGGTGAACATGAAGATCGCAGTTACCGCAATCGCCAGCGGGATCAGATTGCGGCGGGAGCAAACCTGCTTGCTCAAGTCGCTTTGGTGATGGCCAGCACTCGTATCACTTCGCCCCATGCACCAAGCCCCTGCCTCACGAGCCCGGATATGTCGCAAAAAGGGTTGAAAATAGCGTTAAGCTTGGGTGTACCGTTACTTCTTCAGGCCAATCTCACGCAGCCGTTGTTGCAGGAACGCATCGGCAAGGATCGATTCGGGATAGCGATCGGGGTTTTCAGGGCTGACGCATTGCGGCAGGGTGCGGATTGGAAAGTCACTGCGCAGGTGCAGGAAAAACGGCATCGAATAGCGGCTGAAGGCGGCGCGTTCGGGGTTGGGATTGCGGACCCGGTGGATCGTCGAGGGCAGTACGTGATTGGTCAGCCGCTCGAGCATATCGCCGACATTGACCACCAGCGCGCCTACGGGCGGGGCCGCAGAAATCCACGTACCGTCCTTGCCCAGCAGCTCGAGCCCGGCTTCTTCCGCGCCCAGCAGCAAGGTGATCAGGTTGATGTCGCCATGTGCGCCAGCGCGAATAGCTTCGCCCTCGATCCCGATCAATGGCGGATAGTGAAGCAGCCGCATCACCGAATTGCCCTGCTCGATCCCGGCATCGAACCAATGCTCGTCGAGCCCCAGATAGCGGGCGATGGCTGAAAGGATCGTGGCGCCGGTCTGGTCGAACTGCCGGTAAAGCTCGGTGAACACCGCCTCGAACCGTTCGGGGCGGGTGGGCCAGACGTTGGGCGGCATCGATTGGTCGGCCAATGGGCTTCCCTCGGGCAAATCGCGCCCGACGTGCCAGAACTCCTTCAGATCATGCGCCTTCGCATCCTTGGCGATTTCGATCCCGAATGGGGTGTAGCCGCGCGCTCCGGCGATTGCAGGGTTGTGATAGCTGCGCTTTTCCGCCTCGGGCAGCGCGAAGAACTCTGTCGACAGGCGCCATGCTTCGTCGATCAGGCCGCGATCGATTGCGCAATCCTTGACCAGCGCAAAGCCGAAAGTCTTGAATCTATTGCCGATATCCTGCGCGAATTGCGCCGGATCAGCATTGAGGGAAAGAACCGGAAGTTTGTCTAGGGGCATTGGTGGACGGATCCATGTTTGCGTTGCTATGGCGCCCGCATAGACCGTTTTTCAAGGCGTGGCATGACCAAATCTACCAACTACTGGCTGCTCAAATCGGAACCCGATGTTTACGGCTGGGGCGATTTGCTGGCGGAGGGTGAGGGGACCTGGGACGGGGTCCGCAATTACACCGCGCGGATCCATCTGCGGGCGATGGCGGTGGGCGATCAGGCGTTCTTCTACCATTCCAACAAGGGCGTGGAGATCGTCGGGATCATTACAATCAGCGAGGCCGGGTTCCAGGACCCGACCGATGACACCGGCCGCTGGACTTCAGTCAAGGTCAAGCCGGTCCGCAAGTTGGCGCGGGCAGTGACGCTGAAGGAAATCAAGGCCGATCCGGCGCTGGCCGACATGGACTTGCTGACCAAGTTCCGGCTCTCGGTGTCGCCGGTAAAACCGAGCGAGTGGGACCATATCATCGCCCTATCCACAGCCTGAGCCAGTTCGTCGTCGGGCCGGAACCAACGCGCCGGTGCCGCATTCTTGTTGTATTCGCTGCTTAAATCGCAGCTTGTCACAAGGAGTTAAGTCATGGGTGAGATGATCGACCGCGCCAAGGGTGCGGCAAACGAAGCCATCGGCAACACAAAACAGGCTGCCGGCAAGGCGACCGGCGACGCCAAGCTGCACGACAAGGGCGTGGCGCAGGAACGCAAGGGCGAAGCCCAGCAAGTCATCGGCAAGGTCAAGGGTGCGCTTGGCGACGACGTCTGACCCCAGCATTGATTGCCAGATCGGGGCCGTCCGGAAGGGCGGCCCCGGTTGGTTTTAAGCGCGCGCGCGCAAGCCTGAAATGGTCGCGCCGCCTGCACTGAGCTGTTCGACATCGATGATCAGATGCAGCAACCGCAGCCCCTTGCGGCCTTGGGCGTCGTCCAGCGCGGCGGTGAATTGTGCCGTGGTTTCCACCCGTGCCGCCCAGCCGCCATAGGCCGCGGCCAAGGCGGCGAAATCTGGGTTGTGCAGCGTGGTGCCCGATACGCGCGCCGGAAACTCGCGCTCTTGGTGCATCCGGATTGTGCCGTAAGCGCTGTTATCGACCAGCACGATCAGCAGGTCGCAGCCGTATTGCACGGCGGTGGCCAACTCCTGACCGTTCATCAGAAAATCGCCGTCGCCCGCCAGCGCGACCACAGTCCGCTCAGGGTGGCGCAGAGCGGCGGCGACGGCTGCGGGGACTCCGTAACCCATCGCACCAGCGGTCGGCGCCAGCTGCGTCGGGAAGCCGTTGTAATGCCAGTAGCGGTGCCACCAGCCCGAGAAATTGCCCGCGCCGTTGCAAATGATACTGTCATCGGGCAGCGCGCTGCGCATCGCGGTAACGCAAGCGGCCATGTCGAGTGCGTAAAGGGCAGGTGCTGCGCCGGGCTGATAGGTGCTCCAGTCGAGCCATTCGCGGTGGGCCTCGGCCCCGGCATCGAATGACAACAAGTCATCGTCCCACAACGCCGCTGCCTCGGCAAATTCGGCCATGTCCGCGCAGATCGAAAGGTCAGGCCGGTAGACCCGGCCGAGCTCATCGGGGTCGGGATGGATGTGGACTAGCAGCTGGCCAGGATGGTCGGGAGTGACCAAGGTGTAGCTATCGGTTGTCGCCTCACCCAACCGCGCGCCCACAGCGATGATCAAATCGGCGGCCTTGATCCGTGCGGTCAGCTTGGGGCTGGGGCCATAGCCGAGATTGCCCGCCCAGACCGGACTGGCGTTTGAGATTGCGTCCTGGCGGCGAAAAGCGCCCGCGACCGGCAGCCCGATCCGCTCGGCAAATTGGGTGAAGTGATCGCGGGCCTTGGCGTGCCAGCCTGCGCCGCCGACGATCGCCACTGGCGCGGCGGCGTCGTCGATCATGTCCATCAGCACCCCCAGCGCGTCAGTGCAGACGGCTTGCGCCGGGCGAGTGATCGCGGGGCGCGGCACGGCGCCGCTGACTTGCTCGAGCAGCATATCCTCTGGCAGCGCGATCACC
>JANNYT010000191.1:0-12679 GCA_031410255.1 Novosphingobium sp.
GCCGCGACCCCGGCTTCCATGACCACGCAGGCTGACGAACCGTCGGACAGCTGGCTGGCGTTGCCGGCGGTGATCGAGCCCCCTTCGCCCATCACCGGCTTGAGGCTGGCGAGCCCTTCGAGCGTGGTGTCGGGGCGGTTGCAATCGTCCTTGGTTGCGGTGACCTCTTTGTAGGAGACTTCCTTGGTCTCCTTGTCGACCAGCGCCATGGTGGCATCGCAGGCGACGATCTCATCGTCGAACTTGCCCGCGGCCTGCGCGGCAGCGGTGCGCTGCTGCGACTGGAGCGAATATTCATCCTGCGCTTCGCGGCTGATGCCATAGCGTTTGGCGACCACTTCGGCAGTGCCGATCATCGGCATGTAGATATCCGGATGCATCTCGAGCAGTTGCCGATCCGGCTCGACGAACATCTTGCCGCTGCCGACCACCTTGGAAATGCTCTCGAGCCCGCCGCCGACACAGATGTCCATGTTGTCGACAATGATCTGCTTGGCCGCAGTGGCAATGGTCATCAGCCCCGACGAACACTGCCGGTCGATCGTCATTGCGGGCACGGTTACGGGCAGGCCCGCCCGCAGCGCTGCGAGACGCGCGACATTGCCGCCGGTTGAACCCTGCTGTGCGGCAGTACCCATCACCACATCGTCAATTTCGCCGCCAGCGAGCCCGGCGCGTTCGACCGCAGCCCGAATCGCGTAAGCGCCAAGCGTCGCGCCAGTTGTGTTGTTGAACGCACCCCGCCCCGCTTTGGTCAGCGGTGTGCGGGCGGTGGAGACGATGACGGCATCACGCATAGATAATTCCTTGGATTGTTAAGTTCGAACCAGTCCCGGGGAGCAGCAGTTCAGACGAAGAACAGCGTGATCCATTCGCAGATCAGCGCAGGCTTGTCCTCACCCTCGATCTCGATGGTGATCTCGTTGGTCTGCTGCCACTGGCCCGGGCGCTTTTCGGTCAGTTCGAGCAGCTTGGTGTGGGCCCGCACGCGCTTTCCGGCGCGGACTGGCGAGAGGAAGCGGGTTTTGTTACCGCCGTAATTGACGCCCATCTTGATCCCGCTGACCCGGCCGCCTTCGGTCATCGCGCCCAGCACCGGCAGCAACGAGAGCGTCAGGAAGCCATGCGCGATGGTCCCGCCGAACGGGGTCAGCTTGGCCTTTTCCTCATCAATGTGGATGAATTGGTGATCGCCGGTCGCGTCAGCGAACATGTTGATGCGCTCTTGCGTCACAGCGAACCAATCGGACACGCCGATTACTTCGCCGGTCTTGGCCTGCAGTTCTTGGGGGGTCATCATGCCTCTCCTGCCGATGGAAAGGCGCTTCATGGCGCAAGCTGCGCGGCAGTGCAACGCGGCTTATTCTGCCGCTACGGCATGCGGCACCACCAAGGGCGCGCGCGGCGCAATCCGGCGCGGCGCGGGCGAATCGATTCGCCGCAGGTATGACCACAGCCCGCACTGCAGCCCGATCAGCATGTAGCAGAACGGCTGGAACGCAATCCCCACAAACAGCGACCCGGCCATGTAGATAATCAGCGATTGCTGCAGCGCGTTAGCGAGCGGAGCCTGCCAGGTTTCGCCAGCGCCGGTGCGCTTTTTCCAGCGGTGGCGGATCCGTTCCATCTGCCACAGGCCCGACAGCATCAGCCACAGCCACAGGAACAATCCAGGCCAGCCCTGTTCGCCCAGCATCTCGAAATAGGCCGAGTGATAGGCGCGGGCCTGATCGTAAGCTTCCTTGATATCGACCGAGACATTGTTACCGCTGCCTTCGTTGCCGCGCAGTTCGATCTTCAACTTGTTGCCGCGATAGGCATCAAAGCCCCCGCCAAACGGATGATCGCCCACATAGTCCAGCGTCCAGCCCCACACGGCGACGCGGGTCGAAGCCGATTCGTCTGACTGGTGGTTTTCGATCGTGTTCATCCGCTTGGTAAAGCTGGCGGGCAGGAACGGCACCGCCACCAGCGCCAGTGCGGCCATCGTTCCAACGTAGAGAAAACGCCGCTTGACGCTGCGCAGTGACAGCACCGCCAGCAACGCCAGGCACAGCAGCCCGGTGCGCGCCTGCGTGCCGACCGGGATCAGCGCGCAGGCAAATATCAGTGCAATGCCGAACAGTTTGACCCGCCAGTCAGGCGGAAAGATTGTGCCGTGGTTCATCAGCCAGACGATCAGCGGGATCACCGCGATCGCCACCGACGAAATGATCGAGCCTTCGTACAGCCCAACGTTGTCATTGATGAACAGATGCAGCATCCCGTAGCCGCCGCCGCCGCCAGCGGTCTTGATCCCGCCATCGATGATGATCGCGCCCACGCTGAGCACCATGATCAGCGCGGTCGCCTCAATCCGCAGCCGGGTGCGCAAGGTCAGTGGCAGGAACAGCGCAAACACCAGCGCCTTCCACACCCACGACCACTTGTCAGCAGCGTGATCGGGAAAGTCGGCGGTCATTGTAGTCAGCCCGCAATAGACCAGCAGCACCGCGATCAGCCCTTGCCGCAAGGTGAAGCGGCTATCGGTCTTGTCGTCGATCAAGGCCCAGCCTGCAAAAGCCAGCACGAATGCGATCAACGAAATCGGCAGCGAGGCCAGCAAATGATAACTGATCTTCTGCGGCGCCAGAATATCGATGTACAGATACGCCAGCACCCACAGGAACGGGCGGCGAAAGCCTGCGGCAATCAAGGCCAGCGTAAAGCCGGTGATCGCCAGATCAAGCACGGCGCTGGCCCCGCAGAGGCGGGCTCGGTTGATCGGGTTCGACCAGTGCAGCGGCGGGCACTTCCTCGTCAAGATCGCGGCGCAGCAAAATGCGCCAGCAAGCCAGCGCCAGCAGTCCGTGCGTCAGGGCCAAGGCGAAATAGTCGATCATGCCCGCCCGCCCTAGCAGCGCGGGGTTGACGCGCCGTTAAGCAGTCCTGGCCTAGAGCTTTGGGCCATGACCCGCATTTTGCACGTCCTTGACCATTCGTTGCCGCTGCACAGCGGCTATACCTTTCGCACCCGCGCGATCATGACCGCGCAGGCGGCGGCTGGGCTGGAAGTGCGCGGGATCACCGGGCTGCGGCATGTGGCGGATGGTCCAGCTGCCGAGCAGGCCGAGGGTCTGCAATTCCACCGCACGCGCGGGCAGGCCAGCGGTCCGCCGGCGTACCGCGAATGGCGGGAGATCCAACTGCTGGCCGATGCAATCGTCGCGCTCGCGGCGGAGTGGCGCCCCGATGTGCTCCACGCCCATTCGCCCGCGCTGTGCGGCAAGGCGGCGCTGATCGCGGCGCGGCGGTTGGGCCTGCCGCTGGTCTATGAAATTCGCGCCTTCTGGGAGGATGCCGCCGTGTCCAACGGCACTGGCAGCGCAAGCGGGCTCAAATACCGGTTGACCCGCGCGCTGGAAAACAACGTGGTTGCGGGTGCCGATGCGGTCGTGACGATTTGCCAGGGGTTGAAAGACGATCTGGTCGCGCGCGGCGTGGCGGCAGGCAAGATCACGCTCAGCCCCAACGGGGTCGACCTGGCGCTGTTTGGCGAAGCTGCGCAGCCCGATCCCGCGCTCGCCGCTGAACTTGATCTGGACGAAGGTCCGGTGATCGGGTTCATCGGCAGCTTCTATGATTACGAAGGGCTCGACGATCTGATCGCCGCGATGCCACTGCTGATCGCGCAGATTCCCGGGGCCAAGCTGCTGCTGGTCGGTGGCGGGCCGATGGAGGCAGCACTGCGGGCGCAGGCCCTGACCAGCCCGGCGGCGGACGCAATCCGGTTTGTCGGACGCGTGCCGCACAGCGAGGTTGAGCGCTATTACGCCCTGGTCGATGTGATGGCTTACCCGCGCAAGCGCAGCCGGCTGACCGATCTGGTCACTCCGCTCAAGCCGCTGGAGGCGATGGCGCAGGGGCAACTGGTAGCGGCATCGAATGTTGGCGGGCACCGCGAACTGATCACCGACGGCCAGACCGGCACGCTGTTTGCGCCCGATGATCCGGCCGCGCTGGCCGCCGCGCTGGCGCAGTTGCTAGCCGATCGGTCGGGCTGGGAAGCCCGCCGCGCGGCGGGCCAAGCGCATGTTCGCGCCAGCCATGACTGGGCGCTCAACGTTCATCGTTATCACGTTGTTTACCAAACACTGTTAGCCCGATCCGCGGATTGCCGTGTCCCTGCCGCTGCCTGAGCAGCACAAGGGACGGGCGCAAGAAGAACGCGAACAGGGGTAACAGGGCCAGTGGCACAGCAGCAGCGCAAGCCGGTCAAATCCATTCCGGTCACCAGCCATCCGCTGTTTCCGGCAGTCGCCGGGCTGTGGTGCGGCGCGGCGCTTGGCCTCGGCAGTCTGGCAGTAAGGGCGACCTTGCTCGAATCGCTCGTCCTGAAAAGTCATATCGATCTGATCGTGCCCGCAACCGCACCGCCGCTGGGGGTCACCGCCCGGATTCTGCTGGCATTGCTGCTGGCAGCAGTGGGCGGAGTGATCGGGGTGGTGCTGGCGCGCCGCCTCGCCCGGCCCAAGGTGGTTGAGACTGAGCGCAAGCGCGGAGCTAAGGACCTTTCGGCCAAGCCATTCCACATCCGGGCCCGCGATGCCCATCCCGATGCTCCGGCGCGGGCGCCGATCTCGGCGCACGAAGAGCTGGGCAGCACCGGTAACGCGCCCAGCATTCTGACTTCACGCCGCCGCGCCTTGGCCATCGTGCATGATGAAAATGATTTCGTCCCGCAGGATTTCGCCCCGCTGCCCGGCGGAGCGCCGCAGATCCTCGATATTGCCGGGATTGGCATGACCGGGGCTGAGCCGCAGGCTGCGGGCGCGCTCGATCTTGGAACTTACGCCCAGCCGCCAGCCGGGATCGCGGTGCCCAGCCCGGCGCCGCTCAATTGGGCCAGTGCCGTTCCGGCCAGCGCGCCGGTGCAGCCGGCCGAGCTGCCAGCCGCGCTGGCCGCGCAGCGCCAGGTGTTTCACGCCGACCACGCTGACCCGGCGGCCGCACCGCTACCGTCGCTGGCCAGCGAAGCCGCCCATGCCGATGGCCGTCAGGTGTTCGGCATGACCCCGCAGCCCGACCGCGCCGACGAACCTCGGCAGATCTTTGGCATCGCGGCAATCGGCGATCATGTTCCGCAAGAGTTCGTCCAAGCCGCCGGATATCAGACCACCGTGTTCGATGGTCCTGAGCCGAGCCCGTTGTTCGCCCCGCGCACCGAGGTGGCCGCCGTAGCCGACGTGGCCGACGCTGTAGCTGTCGCTCCGCTCGATTTGGTGGAACCGGCCAACGTGACCGAGCCAGCAGCGCCGCTGCCGAGCCCGGCGAGCCTGGGCATGACCGATCTGGCAGCCCGGCTGGCTGACGCCATGGCCAGCCGCCGCCGCCGCGCAGTTGCCGCAGTTGCCCAACCGCAGTTGGCGGCTGAGCTTGGGCCGGAATTCGCGCCCGAACCGGCGCTCGAACTGACTGAAGCTGCACCAATCCCCGCCGCCTACGAACCCGCCGCCTACGAACCCGCTGCTGCCCCGGCACCCGCAGAGTTTGTTGTCCCGGCAGCGGTCGTGCCGGCGTTTACAGTGCCGGATTACCAAGTCGCCGAGCAGGCACCGCTGGTCGAGCCTGCACCTGCCGCTGCCGTGCCACTGGCACGATTGCCCAGCGCAATGCGCCCGCTGGCGCTCGACGCCTTCCTTGAACAAGGCGCTGAGCTTGATCCGCTCCAGTTACCGCCGCGCCACATCGCGATGCCTGCCCCGGTGGCCGCCGCTGTGCCTGCGCCGCCCCCAGCTGCCGCCTTCGTCAGCGATGACGATCCGGCTGAGGATGAGGTTCAGGAAAACTATGGCTCACTGCTCGAAATTGCCCCGGCGCGCGCCGCTTTTGTCCGGATCGATGATCCGGCGGCTGCTGAGCAGGCCCATGAACCGGTGGTGATCTTCCCCGGTCAGGCCCCGCGCCCGGCCGCCCCTGCCGCTGCCGCCGGCGCGCTGGACCCGACCGAAGCCGACGGATCATTCCGGCGCTTCGATGCGCCGT
This sequence comes from Novosphingobium sp., assembly GCA_031410255.1. Lineage (GTDB taxonomy): Bacteria > Pseudomonadota > Alphaproteobacteria > Sphingomonadales > Sphingomonadaceae > Novosphingobium. Next base: position 6,025 of record JANNYT010000191.1, read on the forward strand.
CCAGCGCCGGGCAAGGCCAGCCGCTGGCCGCCGCCAACAATGGCTTGTCTGCAGTCGATCCGGCCGAGGCCGAGCGCGCGCTGCGGGCCGCGCTGTCCAACCTCCAGCGGATGAGCGGCGCGGCCTGACAATCGGGCGCATTACCGCTTGAAATGCTATTCACCGCGCGGCCTGGCTGTAGCCAGCCCCGGCTGGTGTCTTTCGCAGTTGCAAAAACAGCTTCCTGTCGTCATGGAAAAGTCTCGCGCAATATTCGCTGCTTTTTGCAGCCATGATGGTGCCGCTTAATTGCCGGAAATCCGCGTTTCGTGTGTCCGCACAAGCGAATCGGAGGGCCGGGGTGACGACAGGACTGACGAGCAATGGGTTATCCGCAGCCGCAAGGGCTATACGATCCGGGCAATGAGCACGATTCCTGCGGCGTGGGCTTTGTCGCGCACATCAAAGGCGCCAAAAGCCACGCGATTGTCAGCCAGGCGCTGCAGATCCTGCACAACCTAGATCACCGCGGTGCAGTAGGTGCGGACCCGCTGCTGGGCGACGGCGCGGGCATCCTGATCCAGATCCCCGATGCGCTCTATCGTAGCTGGGCAGAAACCGAAGGGCTCAAGCTGCCCGCCGCGGGCGATTATGCAGTGGCGATGTGCTTCCTGCCGCAAGACGATATGGCGCGCGATTTTGTGATCGGCGCGTTCGAGAAATTCATCGCCAAGGAAGGCCAGCGGCTGATTGGCTGGCGCGATGTCCCGGTCAACGCTGCGGGCCTGGGTAAGACCGTGCTCGAACAGATGCCGGTGATCCGCCAGTGCTTCATCGCACGCGGCGCAGCTTGTGCCGATCAGGACGCGTTTGAACGCAAGATTCTGGCGATCCGCAAGCAGACCCAAAACCCGCTCGCGGCGCTGGCCAAGAAGCACAATTTGCCAGGTCTGACCGAACTGTACATGCCCAGCTTCTCCAGCCGCACGGTGGTCTACAAGGGCCTGCTGCTGGCGACCCAAGTGGGTGATTTTTACTGCGATCTGGCCGATCCGGCCTGCGTTTCGGCCTTGGGCCTGGTGCATCAGCGGTTCAGCACCAACACCTTCCCCAGCTGGAAGCTCGCGCATCCTTACCGGCTGATCGCCCACAACGGTGAGATCAACACCGTGCGCGGCAACGTCAACTGGATGGCTGCGCGGCGCCGGACGATGGAAAGCGACCTGCTCGGGCCCGATCTGGACAAGATGTGGCCGATCATCCCGCACGGCCAATCGGACACCGCTTGCCTTGATAACGCGCTCGAGCTGCTGATCGCGGGCGGCTATTCGTTGGCCCACGCGGTGATGATGCTGATCCCAGAGGCCTGGGCGGGCAATCCCTTGATGGATGCCAAGCGCCGCGCCTTCTACGAATACCATGCTGCGCTGATGGAGCCGTGGGACGGCCCCGCCGCAGTGGCCTTCACCGATGGCCGCCAGATCGGCGCGACGCTTGACCGCAACGGGCTGCGCCCGGCGCGGTTCTGCGTGACCGACGATGACCTGGTGATCATGGCCTCCGAAAGCGGCGTGCTGCCGATCAAGGAAGACAATATCGTGCGCAAGTGGCGGCTGCAGCCAGGCCGCATGCTACTGATCGATTTCGCCCAAGGCCGGATCATCGAGGATGAGGAACTGAAGGCCGAGCTGGCCAAGGCCGAACCCTATGAGGATTGGCTCAAGGCCGCGCAGTACAAGCTCAAGGACCTGGAAGTGGCGGGGCCTGAACTGACGCAAGTGCCAGCCGAAAGCGCCAGCCTGCTCGATCGCCAGCAAGCGTTCGGCTATACGCAGGAAGACTTGTCGCGATTCCTCGAACCGATGGCACAAAACGGCGAAGACCCGCTCGGTTCGATGGGTACCGATACGCCGATTGCGGTGCTGTCGAACAAGTCGCGGCTGCTCTACGATTACTTCAAGCAGAACTTTGCGCAGGTCACTAATCCGCCGATCGATCCGATCCGAGAGGAACTGGTGATGAGCCTGGTTTCGATGATCGGCCCGCGCCCCAACCTGCTCGGAATGGAAGCAGGGACACACAAGCGGCTTGAAGTCGACCAGCCGATCCTGACCAACGAAGATGTCGCCAAGATCCGCTCGGTCGAGGCCGCGCTCGATGGCGCGTTCCGGACCGAGACGATCGACTGCACCTGGGATGCTGCGGCAGGCGCTGCGGGCCTCGAAATGGCGCTCAAGGAAATGTGCTGGGCCGCCACCGAGGCGGTGCTGCAGGACAAGAATATCCTGATCCTGTCCGACCGCGCGCAAGGACCAGAGCGGATTGCGATGCCCGCGTTGCTCGCCACCGCCGCGGTGCACCATCACCTCGTACGGCAGGGCCTGCGGATGCAGACCGGGCTGGTGGTCGAAACCGGCGAGGCGCGCGAAGTGCACCATTTCTGCGTACTGGCGGGCTATGGCGCTGAGGCGATCAATCCCTACGTGGCGTTCGAGACGCTGGATGATCTGCGCATCCGCAAGGATATGCCGCACGATGCCAAGACGGTGCAGAAGAATTACATCAAGGCAGTCGGCAAGGGCATCCTGAAGGTCATGTCGAAGATGGGCATCTCAACCTATCAATCATACTGCGGCGCGCAGATCTTTGACGCGGTCGGCCTGTCGAGCAACCTGATTGAGCGCTATTTCACCGGCACCGCGACCACGATCGAAGGCATTGGTCTGGCTGAAGTGGCCGAAGACGCGGTGCGCCGCCACCAAGTGGCCTACGGCGACAACCCCATCTATGCGCACATGCTCGACGTGGGCGGGATGTATGGGCTGCGCTTGCGCGGTGAGGAACACGCCTGGACCGCCGAAAACGTCGCCAGCCTGCAACATGCAGTGCGCGGCAATGTGCCAGAGAAATACGCCGAATTTGCCCGCACGATCAACGATCAGTCGGTCCGGATGCTGACCATCCGCGGTTTGATGGAGTTGAAACCGGTCGACCAGCCGCTTGACCTGAGCGAGGTCGAGCCGGCCAGCGAAATCGTCAAGCGCTTTGCCACCGGGGCGATGAGCTATGGCTCGATCAGCTGGGAAGCGCACACCACCCTGGCAGTGGCGATGAACCGGATCGGCGGCAAATCGAATACCGGCGAAGGCGGCGAGGATCCGGTGCGGTTCAAGCCCATGGCCAACGGCGATTCGATGCGCAGCTCGATCAAGCAGGTTGCCTCTGGCCGGTTCGGCGTGACCACCGAATACCTGGTCAATGCCGACGATGTGCAGATCAAGATGGCGCAGGGGGCCAAGCCCGGCGAAGGCGGGCAGCTGCCCGGCTACAAGGTCGACAAGACCATCGGCGCGGTTCGCCACTCGACCCCCGGGGTCGGGCTGATCAGCCCCCCGCCGCACCATGACATCTACTCGATCGAGGATCTGGCGCAGCTGATCCACGACCTCAAGAACGTCAACCAGAGCGCGCGGATTTCGGTCAAGCTGGTCTCCGAAGTCGGGGTCGGCACGGTCGCCGCCGGGGTGTCCAAGTGCAAGGCCGATCACATCACGATCTCGGGCTACGAAGGCGGCACCGGCGCTTCGCCGCTGACTTCGCTGACCCATGCCGGCAGTCCATGGGAAATTGGCCTCGCTGAAACCCAGCAAACCTTGCTGCTCAACAACTTGCGCAGCCGAGTTTGCGTGCAGGCCGATGGCGGCCTGCGGACCGGGCGCGACGTGGCGATTGCAGCGCTGCTGGGCGCGGACGAGTTCGGCTTTGCCACCGCCCCGCTGATCGCGGCGGGCTGCATCATGATGCGCAAGTGCCACCTCAACACCTGCCCGGTCGGGGTGGCAACGCAGGACCCGGTGCTGCGCGCGCGCTTCACCGGCGCGCCCGAACATGTGATCAACTACTTCTTCTTCGTCGCCGAGGAACTGCGCGCGATCATGGCTGAAATGGGCTTCCGCACGCTTGCCGAGATGACCGGGCGGGTTGACCGGCTCGATACCCGCGGCGCGATCGATCACTGGAAGGCGCGCGGGATTGATCTGGGGCGGATCCTGCACCAGGTGCCGCTGGGCGACAGTCCTTCGCTGGGCTGGTCGCTGACGCAGGATCATGGGCTGGGCAAAGCGCTCGACAACGATCTGATCGCCGCCGCTGCCGATGCACTGGAAAGCGCGCAGCCGGTGGTGATTGAACGCAAGGTGATCAACGTCAACCGCACAGTTGGCGCAATGCTCTCGGGCGAAGTGGCGCGGCGTTATGGCCATTCTGGGCTGCCCGACAACACCATCAAGCTGAAGCTGACCGGGGTGGCCGGGCAAAGCTTTGGTGCCTGGCTCGCCCACGGAATCACGCTCGATCTGACCGGTGATGCCAATGACTATGTCGGCAAAGGCTTGTCCGGCGGGCGCGTGATCGTGCGCCAGCCGCCGCATGTTGAGCGCGATGCCAGCGCCAACATCATCGTCGGCAACACGGTGCTGTACGGCGCGATCGCGGGTGAGGCATTCTTCAACGGCGTCGCGGGCGAGCGCTTTGCCGTGCGCAATTCGGGCGCGGTCGCGGTGGTCGAAGGCTGCGGTGATCATGGCTGCGAATATATGACCGGCGGTGTGGTCGCCGTGCTGGGCCGGACCGGGCGCAATTTCGCCGCGGGCATGTCGGGCGGGGTGGCTTATGTCTATGATCCCGCCGGGCAATTCGCTGCGATGTGTAATCTGGCGCAAGTCGATCTGCTGCCGATCAGCGCGACGCGCGATGACGACGACGGAGCCGGCCGCCCGCAGCAACGCAGCATCAGCAGCAAGGATGCCGGGATGGGCGATATGCTGCGCCACGATGCCGAGCGGCTGCGCGTGCTGCTCGAACGCCACCACCTCCACACCGGCAGCAAGCGCGCCCGCGATCTGCTCGATCAGTGGCCGCAGGTCCTGGGGCAATTCGTCAAGGTGATGCCGCGCGATTACGCCGCAGCCTTGCAGCAATTAGAGGCCGAGCGGCGTGAAGCCGCCACGGTCGCGGCAGAATAAGGGTTAAGGCGATGGGCAAGGAAACCGGCTTTCTCGAGCTTGACCGGCAAGAGCGCAGCTATGCCGATCCCCAGGAGCGGATCACGCATTACCGCGAGTTCACCCTGCCGCCACCCGAACCGGCGCTGCGCGCGCAGGCCAGCCGCTGCATGGATTGCGGGATTCCGTATTGTCACACCGGCTGCCCGGTGAACAACATCATCCCCGACTGGAACCATCTGGTCTATGAGGGCGATTGGCGCAATGCGCTGGAAGTGCTGCATTCGACCAACAATTTCCCCGAATTCACTGGCCGGATCTGCCCCGCCCCGTGCGAGGCAAGTTGCACGCTCAACATCGTCGACCAGCCGGTCACGATCAAATCGATCGAAAACGCGATCATCGACAAGGGCTGGGACGAAGGCTGGGTCACCCCGCAGATCCCCGCCACCCGCACCGGCAAGACCGTCGCGGTGATCGGTTCGGGCCCGGCCGGGCTCGCCGCCGCGCAGCAACTGGCGCGGGCCGGGCATTCGGTGACGGTGTTTGAAAAGTACGACCGGCTGGGCGGATTGCTGCGCTATGGCATTCCCGACTTCAAGCTGGAAAAGCACCTGATCAACCGCCGCGCGGTGCAGATGGAGGCCGAGGGCGTCCAGTTCCGCACGTCTACGGAAGTTGGTGTAACCATATCGGTTGCATCGCTGCGCGAGAATTTCGACGCGATCGTGCTGGCTGGCGGAGCCGAAGTGCCGCGCCGGCTGGAGATTCCGGGCGCTGAACTGTCTGGCGTGCGGCTGGCGATGGAATTCCTGACCCAGCAGAACAAGCGCAATGCCGGCGACGAGGAAACCCGCGCCGCGCCGCGCGGTTCGATCACCGCAACCGGCAAGCACGTGGTCGTGATCGGCGGCGGCGATACCGGCAGCGACTGTGTCGGCACCTCGAACCGTCAGGGCGCTGCTTCGGTCACCCAGATCGAGATCATGCCGCGCCCGCCCGAGAAGGAAGACAAGGCGCTGACCTGGCCCGACTGGCCGATGAAGCTGCGCACCTCCAGTAGCCACCAGGAAGGCGTGGAACGCGATTGGGCGATCCTGACCAAGCGGGTTTCGGGACAGGACGGCACTGTCACCGGGCTCGATTGCGTGCGGGTTGAATGGGCGGGTGGCCAGATGCAGGAAGTGCCAGGCAGCGCGTTCACGCTCAAGGCCGACCTGATCTTCCTCGCGATGGGTTTCCTCGGACCGCGCCAGCAAGGCCTGCTCGATCAGGCCGGGGTGGCGCTCGATCCGCGCGGAAATGTCGCCGCCACGGTCAGCGATTACCAGACCAGCGACCCGCAGATCTTCGCTTGCGGTGATATGCGGCGCGGCCAGAGCTTGGTCGTCTGGGCAATCCGCGAAGGCCGTCAGGCCGCCCGCGCGGTCGATGAAGCGCTGACGGGGGTGAGCGAACTGCCGCGCTAAGCAGCCCGCCCGCCTCGCTCAGGCCCGCGCTGGCATGAAGCGCGGGTTGCGCAGCAGCGCAGTAGAGATCAGCGACGCCAGCAACCCCACCGGAGCGATCTCGCTCAGCGTCATCAGCATCCGAATTGCCGGATTCTTGTACATCTCGCTGAACTCGGCCATTTCTACCTTGTACCTGGCTAATTCTGCCGCAGTCGCCCCGGC
>JANNYT010000192.1:0-2643 GCA_031410255.1 Novosphingobium sp.
GATTGCGGGCTTGCCGCCGGTGCCACCTCGGTTATAGAGGCTGCGCATCTGGCACGCCTGCCGGACCAACAACGTACAGGACCTTGATAGCGCATGACTGGCAGCACCACTTCGCAGTTTAACGCCCCCCGTACGCATTGGCGTCTGCTCGGCCGCGCCGGCCTGATTGCGCTCGCCGCAGTATCGCTGGCGGCCTGCAGCCACAGCAAGGGCGGAAACAAGGCCGATCTGGCCGCATCGCGGGTCACCACGATCGGCGTCAACAGCTACCTATGGCGCGCCAGCCTCGAAGCGCTCAGCTTCATGCCGCTGCTCCAGACTGACAGCAATGGCGGCGTAATCGTCACCGACTGGTATGCCAACCCGAACAATCCCAACGAGCGGATGAAGGTTTCGGTCGCGATCCTCGATCAGGATCTGCGCGCCGATGCCTTGCGCGTTGCCGCCAGCCGTCAAGTGATGACCAATGGCGTCTGGGTCGATGCCCCGGTGCAGGCGGCCACCGTGCAGAAGCTCGAAGACGTGATCCTGACCCGCGCCCGCGATTTGCGGCGGCAGGCTTCGGGCGTTAAGTAATTAGCTAAGCCCGCCCTCGACAAGCCGGGTTGAGCGGCTAGAGGGATTTCATGACAACTGACCGTTTCGATCCGGCCAGCGCCGATCCGCGCTGGCAAGCCGCGTGGGACGCGCGCGAGACTTTCCGCGCGGACGATAACTCGTCCAAGCCGCGCTCTTACGTGCTTGAAATGTTTCCTTACCCCTCGGGCCGGATCCACATCGGTCATGTCCGCAATTACACGATGGGCGATGTGCTCGCGCGCTACAAGCGGATGCAGGGCCACGAAGTGCTGCACCCGATGGGCTGGGACGCCTTCGGCATGCCGGCTGAAAACGCCGCGATGGAGCAAGGCGTGCACCCCGGCGGCTGGACCCGCGCCAATATCGCCAACATGAAAGCGCAGCTCAAACGGCTGGGTTTCGCGCTCGACTGGAGCCGCGAGCTGGCGACCTGCGAGCCCAACTATTACGGTCACGAGCAAGCGCTGTTCCTCGATCTTTACGCCGCAGGCCTTGTTTACCGCAAGGAATCGGCGGTCAACTGGGACCCGGTCGACATGACCGTGCTGGCCAACGAGCAAGTGATCGACGGACGCGGCTGGCGCTCGGGCGCCTTGGTGGAAAAGCGCAAGCTCAGCCAGTGGTTCCTCAAGATCACTGACTTTGCCGAGGAACTGCTCGATGGCCTCGGCGCGCTCGATAACTGGCCCGACAAGGTCCGGCTGATGCAGGAAAACTGGATCGGCAAATCACAAGGCCTGGAGTTTTCGTTCAACCTGTCGAACGGCGAACAGCTGCCGGTTTACACCACCCGGCCGGACACGATTTTCGGGGCCAGCTTCGTCGCGGTGGCTGCCGATCATCCGGTTGCGCAAGGTGTTGCGGCGGGAAGCGCAGCAGCGGCGGAATTCATCGCGCTGTGCAAGCAGGGCGGGACGACTGCGGCTGAGCTGGAGACGATGGAGAAGCTGGGCTTCGCTACCGGAATCACCGCCAAGCACCCATTCACCGGCGCCCAGTTGCCGGTCTACATCGCCAATTTCGTGCTGATGGAATACGGCACCGGGGCGATCATGGCGGTGCCCGGGCACGACCAGCGCGACTTCGATTTTGCGACCAAATACGGGCTGCCGATCATCCGCGTGATCGCTGCCGATGCCACCGCTGCCGACGCGCCATTTGTGGGCGAAGCCGAGGCGGGCGACGGGGTCTGCGTCAATTCGGGCTTCCTCGATGGAATGAGCGTGGATGCCGCTATTGCCGACGTGATCGCACGCGCTGAAGCCAGCGGCTGGGGCCACGGCAAGACCGTCTGGCGGCTGCGCGATTGGGGCGTGTCGCGCCAGCGCTATTGGGGCACGCCGATCCCGTTCATCCACTGCGAAAGCTGCGGCGTGGTCCCGGTGCCCAAGGATCAGCTGCCGGTAGTCTTGCCCGAGGATGTCAGCTTTGACGTGCCCGGCAACCCGCTGGAACGTCATCCGACGTGGAAGCAAGTCGCCTGCCCCGGCTGCAATCAGCCCGCGCTGCGCGAAACTGATACGCTCGATACGTTCGTCAACAGCTCGTGGTATTTCCTGCGCTTCGCCAGCCAGCCGGCTGACCGCCCGTTCGATCCTGCAGTGATCGCCAAGTGGCTGCCGGTCGAGCAGTACATCGGCGGGATCGAGCATGCGATCCTGCACTTGCTCTACGCCCGGTTCTGGACCCGCGCCTTGGCCCACATCGGCCTGATTGACGTGAAAGAGCCGTTCGCCAGCCTGTTCACGCAAGGCATGGTGACGCATGAGACCTACGTTAAAGTGATTAGCGATACGCAGGTTTTCGCAAGTGCGCCGGTGGCTCCTAAAGTCGCGGAAAGCGACAGTTCTTCGATCCAATCTGCGGAGACCCCGACACAGGCCTTAAGCTCTGGCACATTTGCAGAAGTTATCGATAGTGCGCATCTCTCGGAAAGCGTCTCGGTCACAATTCGACGTTATTTATCGCCCACCGAAGTGCGAAAGCAGGGCGGAAAAGCTTTCGAAATCGCGACTGGTGAGGAAGTCGAAATCGGCCGGGTGATCAAGATGTCGAAATCGAAGA
>JANNYT010000193.1:0-35206 GCA_031410255.1 Novosphingobium sp.
GGCAGGAACACGCGCTTGGTCTTGTTGTTGGCGTGGCTGACGTTGTGGCCGGTCTGGCGGCCCTTGCCGGTCAGTTCGCAAATACGGGACATGTCAAAACTCGCTTGAATAATGGGAAGCCGTTGTCGGGCGAAGGCGCGCGCATAGCGAAACGCCCTTGCACGGTCAAGATATACCGGCCAATCCGCCTGAAATGAGCCGTTGGCCTTTGCCCGAACCGATGAACGCCGCATTGGCGCAGGCCCGCGCGGGTGCGGCGCAGGCTGAGGTGCCAATCGGCGCGGTGGTGGTCAAGGATGGCCGGATCATCGCCGCGGCTCATAATGCTCCGCGTGGCCGCCATGACCCGACCGCGCATGCGGAAATTCTGGTGATTCGCGAAGCCGCCCGGGCGCTAAGCAATGAGCGGCTCGATGGCTGCGAACTGTGGGTCACGTTGGAGCCCTGCGCGATGTGTGCCGGCGCGATCAGCCATGCCCGCATCGCCCGTCTGTACTATGCGGCGAGCGATCCCAAGGGCGGCGCGGTCGAGCACGGCGCGCGGGTGTTCGAGCATGAGCAGGCTTTGCACCGACCCGAGGTCTATTCGGGGATGGGCGAGGACGAAGCAGGCGCGCTGCTGCGCAGCTTCTTCGCCAGCAAGCGCGGCTGAACCGGCCTAGATCGAAAAGCGGTAAGTCAGGGCGAGCCCGGCCGAGCCCTGGTTACGGCTGCCATTCGTGACAATCGGCGAACGTGCAGCATCGCCCGACAGCCGGTCAAATCCAGCATAACCAAACAAGCCCCAGGCGCGCCCGAGCGGCATATGGACACCAGCCACCGCCCCGACCGCATAGATGCCCGAGCCCGGCTGATAAGCTGCATAGCCGGGCACTGGTGTGGTTACTCCGAAATAGGCCTGATTGTACTTGGCATCGCCCCAGCGCAGCCGCGGACCAATCGTTGCGATGAAGCCCTTGTTCCTGCCGCGGAGCACCAGATCGGCACCAAGATTGCCGGTCCTTGCATGATGCGCCCCAATCCCTTGGCGCAGTTCGGCCCGCAGCCGCAGCGGCGCCGCGACGAAGGTTTCGGCAAACACCCCGGCCTCGATTCCGAATTTCACGGCCGGCATGCCCGGCAGGTCGCTGGCAGAACGCTGCGGTGCCGGCGTGAAAACCGGGCCGATCGCGAAGCCGCCAGTTCGTCCAACCAGCGGGAAACTGCCGCCTTGATCGGGGGCTTTGGCCGGTATCGGCTCGCCATCCTGCCAAGTCAGGAAATCCGGAAAAACGCCGAGCGCCTGCTCAGCGCTACCGGGATAGGACGGTTGCGACTGAGCCCCTACGCCGATCATGATCTGGCGAGCCGCGCCATCTTGCGCCAGCGCAGCGGGAGCAGTCGCAGCAAATGCCAGCCCGCCCAAAACCGCCATCAATGTCCGCAATCCGATCTGTTTAGTCATATTCAAACTGCTCTCAAATGATCCGGGCGGGGCAATCCGCTTAAGCAACACAATGCACGAGCGCACCTAAAGACCCCGCCAGATCTTCAGCGGCACATCGTTTTTCGGCCCAAACCCGCGCTTGTCGCAAGGGGCCGGCAGGAACTTGGCCGAATAGCACAAGTGCATTTCGCGCAGCCAGCCGCCGTTGCCAATCGCCAGACCGACGGCGCTGACCGGCCAGCCGAGATTGCGATCAGCAAAAGCCTGGCGCAGATCGCCCGCGGTCAAGCCTGGCTTGCGTGACAGCCGGTCGGCACCGGGCAGGTGCAGCGCGTTCCACAAAATACCCGCAACCTTGAAATAGTCCGCCGGGGTGCTGGCCATGCAGCTGCCGTGCTTGGCCCACTCGTGCTCGATCAGCCACGGCACCGGGGTCATGCACAAGTTGGCGCGGAAATCGACGGCGCTGGGCCGCGGGGTGAGCGCGCACCATTGCGGGCTCTTGCCGGTGCCGCTTTCGGGCCACAGCCCATGCAGCACGAACCCGAAGCGGCCGATCAGCCCGTTGCATTGATAGTTGTCCTGATCGCGCGCCGCTTTGCCCCGGCAAAACTCGGGCGACCAGCTGACCGCCAAAGTATAGCCGGTGATCCGCGCGCGATAGCTGGGCCCGTCGGGTTGAACCGGCGGCGGCATGATGACCGACTGCGGGGCGTGACACTGATAGGCCTGCGCCAAGGCGGGGCTGGGCAAGAGTGCAGCAAGGGCGAAAATCAGGCGTTTCATAGCGGGGTGAAATCCAGCCCGATGTCGGCGGCGGGGGCGCTTTGGGTCAGCCGCCCGACCGAGACGTAGGTAACCCCGGTTGCGGCGATGGCCGCGATGGTATCAAGCCGTACCCCGCCCGATGCCTCGCACGGAACCCGCCCGGCGATCAGCGCGACTGCCTGGCGGAGCTGGCCAGTGTCCATATTATCGAGCAGGATGTGGCTGGCCCCGGCGCTGAGCGCCGCTTCGATCTGGTCAATCCGGTCAACCTCGCAGATGATGTGCTTGACCCCAGCGGCCTGGGCGCGCTGGACCGCCTGCGCTACTCCGCCTGCTACTGCCACGTGGTTGTCCTTGATCATCGCCGCGTCCCACAGCCCCATCCGGTGGTTCTGCGCCCCGCCCATCCGCGTCGCGTATTTTTCCAGGTGGCGCAGCCCCGGAATGGTCTTGCGGGTATCGAGCAAAGTCGCCTGCCCCTGCATAGCGTCCAAATAGCGCCGCGTTAGTGTGGCGATACCCGACAAATGCTGGACGGTGTTGAGCGCCGAGCGTTCAGCAGTCAGCATCGCCCGGGCATTGCCGGTGATGCGCATCAGATCGGTCCCAGCGGGCACAGCTGCGCCTTCATCCACCAGCACCGCGACCTTGATCGCCGGATCGAGCGCCCGAAAGAACGCCGCAGCAATTGGCAGTCCCGCGACGGTGATCGCATCGCGGCTGTCCATTGCCCCGGCAAAGCGCATATCCGCCGGGATCACGCTTTCGCTGGTAACGTCGTGCCCACCGCCGGGCAGCCCGACGCCGAGGTCCTCTTCAAGCGTGGTTTTGACGAATGCGGTTAGGTCGAAGCCGGGGAGGGTAAAGCTGGTCATATCCCGCTCATCCCAAACTTGCCCGCCTGTGTCGAGCAGCAGGAGCGTTTTGCTGCGTTAATGCACGAACCGCGCGACGACATCGCGGTAGCTGCGCGAAACCTTCACGTCGGCCCCGCTTTCCAGCACCAGAAAGCATTCCCCGTTGGTGTGCGGTTTAACCTGCCGGACCTGGTTCAAGTTGACGATCCAGCTGCGGTGAACCCGCTGGAACACGCGCGGATCGAGCCGCCGTTCAAGGTCCTTCATCGTTTCGCGCAGGATCAGCGAATTGTCGGCAGTGTAGATGCACATGTAATCGCCAGCCGCCTCGATCCGTTCGATCGAATCGACGTCGACCCGGAAAATCTGCCCGCGATCCTTGATATTGATCAGCTTTTCATAGCGGGCGGCGTGATCGGGTTCGTCCGAGACCGCGTCGATCGCATCGGGCGCCACTTCGGCCAGCACGGTCTTGAGCTTCTCGGCCTCGCCCGCTGCGCCTTTTTCGGCGATGCGGGTGCGCACGCGCTCCATCGTGTCGGCAAGTTTGTCTTCGTCGACCGGCTTCATCAGGTAGTTGACCGCATTGGCTTCAAACGCGCGGACCGCGTGTTCCTGATAGGCGGTGACGAACACGAACAGCGGCGGCTCGATATCCATCACGCCTTTGACCACCGAGAAGCCATCGAACCCCGGCATCTGGATATCGAGAAACACCAGATCGGGCTTTTCAGTCTTGATCTTGCGGATGGCTTCGCGGCCGTTCGAACAGGTGTCGATAACTTCGACATCAGGGAACCGTTCAAGCCGTAGCATCAGGCCTTGAATAGCGAGCTTTTCATCGTCAACGACGATCGTGCGAATGGTCATGGCAGGGCTTTCTGGTTCAGCCAGCCAGCACGGTCCGTTGCTGAAGCTGGGCTGGGGCATCTTGTTCACGGCGTTCGAATGGCAATTCAATCAGGACAGTAAAGCCGCCTTCTGCCGGCTCCATCGTTTCAAAGCGGTGTTCTTCGGCATAGGCCTGAACCAACCGGTCACGGATGTTGGCCAAGCCGACCCCGGTGGAGACCGGCTCGCCGCCATCGAACGTTACGCCGCTAAGCCTGTTGGAGCCCGGCCCCGATTGCAATCCCGGTCCGGTGTCGGAGACGGTGATGCGAAGGTTCTGGCCGACGAGTTGCACCGCGATGGTTATTTCTGCGCCAGATTCTTGGGGACCGACCGCATATTTGATCGCGTTTTCGACCAGCGGCTGGAGCAGCAGCGAGGGCAGCAACGCCATTTCGCTGGCTGGTTCAATCTGGAACCGGGTGCGCAGCCGCTCTTCAAACCGCATCCGTTCAATCTCTAGATACAGCTTCAGCGTCTCAACCTCCTGCGCCACGGTAACCCGCCCGGTCGGTTCATTGACCAGGGTATAGCGCAGGAACGAAGACAGCCGGCTGAGCATGGCATTGGCCGGTTCGGTCTGCTTGAGCAGCACCAGGGTCGAGATCGAGTTGAGCGTATTGAACAGGAAGTGCGGGTTAAGTTGATAGCGCAGCATCGCCAGCTGGGCCGAGGTCGCCTGATTTTCCAGTTGGATCATCTGGTCGTTCTGCTCTTCGATCTGCAGAAAGAAATTGATCATGTAGTATAGCGCCGACCAGGCCAGCAGCAGCGTCGCATCGAGATAGAACAGCCCGATCACCCGCCCGAAATCGAGCCCCTGATCGCCGTTATACAGCCCGTTCACCCAGGCATCGACAAAGGCATAGAGCGCCACGGCCAAGGTCAGCACCAAGGTGGTCACTCCCCAGGTGACCAGCGGACGGCGGTTGATCAGGCTGCGGTAGATCACCGACAGGATCAGCGTAACCGACAGTCCGGTGATGGTTGAGACCAAGACCAGCACCAAAAACGACAGCGTTTTGGCATTGGCCAGCCCGGACATCGTCCGCAGCAGCATCGCTCCGCCCCAGCCAGCCATCTGCAGCCGCCAGAACGCCTGGTTCTTGTTGGCGAAAAACGGGATCGGGCGGAATGGAAGCACGGCCATAGCAGGCTATCCTAGCAGAAAAGAGCCAAGCCCCGCCATGGCTTTACAGCGCGCGCGCCGCAGCGATGGCTTTGGCCAGCGTTTCCTTGCCAACCGCGCCGGTGATCAGCTGTTCGCCCACCACCCAGCTGGGCGTACCGCTGATCCCCAGCTTGCGCGCAAACCCGACATTGGCCTCCAGTTCGGCGGCGGGGCGCGGGGTCGCGGCAAATGCACGCGCGCGATCAAGATCGAGCCCGGCGGCCCGGGCCGCGCCTTCGATGCTGGCCTGATCGGTGCGGCCCGCGGCGAACATCGCCTTGTGGAATGCCGGATACTTGCCCTGCTCGGCCGCCGCCAGGCCCCAGCGCGCTGCGTTCGGGCTGGTCGGCGCGATGATCGGCAGTTCGCGCACCACCACCCGCAAATCAGGGTTGGCAGCGATCAGCGCTTCAACATCGGCCACGCTGCCGCGGCAATAGGTGCAGGCAAAATCGGTGAACTCGACCAAGGTGACGCCACCATTGGGATTACCCAGTACCGCCCCGGGGAACGGCCGCTCAACCTGATCGGCGATGCCGGCCAGCTGCTTTTCAGCGCCCTGCGTTTTGAGGTTTTCAGCCGCTTCGACCAGCACTTCGGGATGCTCGACAATATAGGCGTGGACGCGGGCGTTGAAGTCTGCGCCATCAATCCCGCCGCGCCGGCCTTCGATCAGCCAGCCGGCAATCCCACCCAGCAACAGCAGCAGCAGACCAATGCCGATGGGGATGAGCGCGGAGCGGGAAGCAACAGGACTGGTCATGCGGCCAATCGCTACCGGTGTTTCTTCTGTCGTTCAATCGCCTGGCGCGCTTGCAGCTTGATATCTTCGGCGCGCAGCCAATCGGGCGAGCCTTGCGGCAAGCCAGCCTCGGCCGCCTCAGCGCTTTGCAGGGCTTGCGGGAATTGCAGTTCGAGCACTTGCTGTTCAGCCGAGGCCAATCGCGCGCGCGGCATATCGCCCTGTTGGCCGTAAATTACCCCGAGTTCGTACCAGGCGAACGGATTTTCGCGGTCACGCACTACCGCCGCCTTGAGCACCCGCTCAGCCTCGGCCAGATTGGCGGGATCTTCGGTGGCGATCAGCGCGTGGCCAAACGTGGTGGCGATCAGCGGCTGGTTGCCGGTCAACTCCGTCGCCTTGCGCAGCGGGGCCAACGCTTCTTGCGGGTGCCCTGCTTCGAGCAGGATCTGTCCTTTCAACTCAAGGAAATAGGGGTCACCCGGCGCGGCGGCGAGCAGCGCGTCAATCTCTTCCAGCGCTTTGTCGAGGTGGGCCGCCTTGTGCCAGGCGTAAGACCGCGCATAGCGCGCCGGAACCGAGTTATTGCCCACCGGATAGACCTGAAAGGTCCGGGCTGGTTCGGCAATATAGCCCAGCAACTTCGCCTTGATCCGCTGGAACCGGGCTTCCAGCGCCGCGTCGGCCGGGGTGTTCCACGCCGGATCGCGCTGATAGGTGTCTTGCAACACCGACAACCGATCAGCGGTCATCGGATGCGTCGAATAGAATTCGCTGTCGGCAGTGCGGGTATAGCCGTGGCGGTATTCCAGGTTCTGCAGCTTCTTGAAAAAGCTGATCGAGCCGCGACCGGAAATTCCGGCCTTTGACAGATACTGCGATCCGGCAGCGTCCGCGCTGGCTTCCTGTTCGCGGCTGAATGCCAAGTACTTGCCCAGCGCCGCCGTCTGCCCGGCCATGATCACCGCCATCGCCGCATCGCCCGATCCCGCCGCCGCGGCGAGCCCGCCGAGGATCAGCGAAAGGATCGAAATACCCGATGCAGCCTTGCCGCCGCCATCGAACACGGCATGGCCGCCGGTGATATGGCCCAGCTCATGCGCGATCACTCCTTGCACTTCGGCAGCCGAATCGGCTTCGTTGATCAGCCCGGCGTTGATGAACACGATCTGCCCGCCAGCGACGAATGCATTGATCGAATTGTCCCCGACCAGCACCACTTCGACATTGCGCGGATCGAGCCCGGCAGCAGCGATCAGCGGCGCGGCCATATCGTGCAGCACGCCTTCGGTTTCGGCATCGCGCAGCACCGATTGCGCCATGGCCGGCTGCGCGCTGAGCGTGAAGATCAGCAGCGCGGCCAGGCAGCGCGATAAGTGGCGAAGGACCTTGTGCATCGGCCTGCTCCTAGGGCCGGGGCAGCTTAACCGGCGCTGAAGGTTTACACTGCGCGGTCAGGAATGCGAGCACTGGATCGAGCACCCGGCGATCGCGGCTGAACGGCGCAGCCAGCTTCATGATCGTGCCCGAATGGTCCACTCCGTTCAGCACGACCGGCCGGTTTGGACGGCCCAGCGCGGTAAAGGCAGTGGCCAGCGCGGCTGAATTGCGCGGTTTGACTGTGACATCGGCATCACCAGTGATCAGCAGCAGCGGCGGTGCATCGGCGCGGACAAAATGGATCGGCTGAGTTAAAGCAGGGTCGGCGACGTGGCCAAAGGCATTGCGCGCCGAATCAGAGGTGAACGGGTAGAAATCGTATGGTCCCGACAGCCCGATCACGCCCTTGACGAACCCGTCTGGCACTCCCGCGCGGCCCAGCCATTGCCGGTCGAGCGCGATCATCATGGCATTATAGGCCCCCGCCGAATGCCCCATCAGGAAGACCTGCCCCGGATCGCCGCCGTATTCAGCCGCGTGATCGCGCACCCAAGCGACAGCCTGCGCACTGTCCTCGAGCATCGCGGGATAACGGCCTGCGCTGCCCAGCCGGTAGCCGCTGAGCACCACGATATAGCCTTCGCGCGCCAGCGTCCGGCCGACAAACCGGTAATCGCCCGGCGTGCCGCTGTTCCAGCCGCCGCCATGAATGAACAGCACCACCGGGCGCGGGCGCGTGCTGGGATTATCGGGCACTATCACCTCGATCCGCTGCGCCGCCAGCGGCCCGTAGTGGCCATCGGCCAGCGCCAGCTTGTAGCCTGCGTTGCCGCCGAATTGCCGGTCGCTCCAATCGAGCAGCGCCACGGCATTGTTGGCCAGCGCCCAATGCCAGACGCCGAACATGACCGCCGCCAGCAAGGCCACGGTGATTGCTGCCCAGCCCATTTTGCCGATCTGCCTTTTGCCCGCCCGTGTTGCCATCGGCTCTACCTAGCGCCAAAAAATCGGGGCGCTATGCCTTTCAGCATGCGCCCCGATGGGATTGCAGAATGCGCGGTTGCCAAATCCTAGACGAGCTGGCGGGCCGCTCGTTCGAACAATGGAATATCGTCGGACAATTCTCCCAGCAGCACCACTTCTCCGCTCGGCAGCCTGCGTGCGACCAGCAGCGTAAATTCTCTGCCTTGCGCGCTGACCTGATCGAGCGGCAGGTAGTCGAGCTGGCGCAACTTGCTGGCCAGCACTTCGCCCGGATTTTCGCGCTGCGAAGCAGGCTTGCCGCTGTCTTCCTTCTTGAGCCGGCGCTCTTGCGCCACCACGCCTTTGAGCCCGCCCGGGGCAGTGCTCAGATAGCCTGCGAGCGCGCCGCGGCCGAGCCCAAGACGGCGGGCATGGCCCAGCGCCGAGGCATATTCGGTCAGGCGGGTCTTATCGTATTCGGATCCGAACACCAGTTTGACCACCGGAGTCATCGGTGCCCGGTCTTGCACGGTCAGCCCCGAATCCTCGACCAGTTCGGCAAATTCGCCCGGCGCGTCTTCAGCGGCGAGTGAGAAATCATAAGCCCGCCCGATCGCCGCATACAGCGCATGGCGGGTGCGGTCTTCCGATCCGCGCGCCAGCTCAGCCAGTTCGCGCGCCGAAGCAAGGTAATCGGCCAGTTCCATGGTGGCGCTATCAGGCAGGACAGCAGGCCCAGCCAACTCGTCAGCGCTGCCCAGTTCGAGCACATCGTCCGCATCATCAGCGGCCAGCATGCTCAGTTCGAGGATGTCAGCGGTGCCAGCACCCGAATCGCCATCGGGATCGACTGCAGCATCGGCCCAGTCGGTCAGTGTCAGTCCGGTTGGCCGGCCCACTGGAGCCTGCAGTTCGAGCGCGTCGTCGATTTCCTGCAGCAGATTGTCGGTGGTCTGCTGATCAACCAGTTCCTTCCAGTTGATCACGCCATAAATAAAGTCGATATTGTCATCATCGCTTGAGAACGGCAGCAGAATGCCGCGATAGAGAATCGTTTTCTCACGCAGGTTGACGAATTCCGCTTCAAACCCGATCGGCGCCTGGTTGGCGAGGATCTGCATGTAGTGGTCGGTAATCCGGGACAGCAGCGACCGCGCCGGAACATCAGACAGCGCCGAGATTACACCGTCGGTGCCGCATTCCTTGCCAAGTTCTGCACCCAGGTACTGGATCGCGGGGTTTTCGATCCCGGCGGTGAAATCCAGCAGCACGCTGTGCGGTCCGAAATCAGGCAGATCTTCAGGCCGCAAGTCCTCAATCGAGGGAAAATTGCGATTGTCGAGCAGGCTGGCCCAATGGTTGTAAGCGCGCACCTGCATGCGCCGCTCGTCCTGCCCAACCGGGCTGGGCGGCGCTTCGCGCGGGGTATCTTCATCGCCGAATTCTACTTCAGGCCAATCCTCACCCTGCGCGGTGTGGTCATCGGCGTGGTCACTGAAACGGCCGCGATAAGTATCCATGTGGTTTCCCCGGTCTTCCTTCGCTACCGGTACTGGCGCAACATGGTAAATTAACCGTTAAGTTGCGCCGCCTTCGCCCCAGGCCAAAACCATCGGGTCAAGCAGCCCCAGGTGGCGGCGCAACGCGGCCCGGGCCAGCCGCTCGGTTTCCACCTTGCGGCATGCCGATGCCAGCGGCACTGTGGCAGCCGGGCGCAGGATTTCAGCGTCATAGCCATCCGCCACGATCAGCCCGCAGCGCTGCGGCAGGAACGCCGGATCTTCCATGCAAGCGCGATCAAGATGCGGGGCCAGCCCCCAATAGAACCGGTCACAATAATCGAGGTAATCGGGCCATTTGGCATCGCCGAGCAGATCGGAGCGCGAAACCTTGATCTCGACAATCACCAGCTGGCCCTTGCCATCGATCCCCATCAGATCGGCCCGCCGCCCATTGCGCAGCGGCATTTCCGGCAGGCACCACATATCGTTGCGCGCAAACAGGCGGCAAATGCCGCGCGCCACGGCGCGGGCCGCCTTGAGTTCGGTATCGTCAGGAATTGCTCCAAGCTCGGCCATCGTTCGAGCATAGGAACAGAATAAGAACTTGGCAACCCGAGCCGCGGAAGCCCCATCGCCAAGTGCTTTTACATAAAGCGGCGTTGCACCGGGCTTCCAGCCGGCGGGATCAGCGCGAGCAGCGCAGCGCGGCTGGCGTGGAATTCCTGCCACAGCGCCAAGGCCGGCACCGCCGGATTGGTGCCGCGCGCATGAACTGCCAGCAGGGCTGCGAGTCCCGGCTCCATGATCGCCGAGAGATCATCGATCCCTTGCTCGGCCGCCGCACGCCGCCAACCGCCCAGATCGCGCATTACCGCCGGGAAATTGCGCAGTTCAGGCCGCATCGGCTCGGCTGCGATCCCCGCGAGCATCCCGACCACGCCTGCCGCATCATGCAGCGCCGACCACTTCATGCTCATTGCGCTGGCCGAAGCCTGGCCGAACTCAGCCCGGCCCGAGGTGGGGAGCCCGCCGGCGACCGGCTGCGAAAAACTTGAATATGCGTTCATAGCGCCGTGTCATAGCGCAGCTTCGCTTGCCAAATTGCTAACCGCGCGCAGGCTTGCACAAACCCACTGGCCAGCGCGCCCGCACACTGCTAACCGCCGCTGCCACGCATCCGTAGCTCAGCTGGATAGAGTACTGCCCTCCGAAGGCAGGGGTCACAGGTTCGAATCCTGTCGGGTGCACCAAGCTTTCAACATGCTGCCTGCCATCGCGATGCTGTTGCGTTGGCGCGAGTCGATGCCATTGGTGTGAGCGAGGCGCTGGCCGGCGTCCCTTAAAGCTCGGCGCGTTTGAGCCGCAGGGCATTGCCGATCACCGAGACCGAGCTGAGGCTCATCGCTGCGGCTGCGATCATCGGGCTGAGCAGCACACCCAGCGAGGGGTAAAGCAGTCCGGCGGCAATCGGGATGCCAAGCGCGTTATAGCCAAAGGCAAACAGCAGGTTCTGGCGGATGTTGCGCATGGTCAGGCGTGACAGGTGTTGCGCCTTGGCAATCCCCGACAGGTCGCCCTTGACCAGTGTAATCCCGGCGCTCTCCATCGCGACATCGGTTCCGGTGCCCATCGCGATCCCGATATCAGCGGCGGCCAGCGCGGGTGCATCGTTGATCCCGTCACCGGCCATGGCGACGACCCGGCCCGCCGTTTTGAGTTCGCCGATGATCCGGTGCTTGTCGGCGGGCGAGACATTGGCGCGCACCTCGTCAATCCCGACCTGACGCGCCACGGCCTGCGCCGTGCCTTCGGCATCGCCGGTCAGCATCACGACGTGGATCCCGGCTTCTCGCAGGCGCGCAATCGCCGCCGCGCTGGCGGGTTTGATTGGGTCGGCCACGCCAATCAGCCCGGCAGCCTGACCATCGACCGCGACGAACATCACCGTCTGCCCCAGCGCCCGCCCGGCCTGCGCCCGCGCGGCCAGCGCAGGATTTTCAGCGCCAACCCGCACCATCAGCTTCTCATTGCCGATTGCAACCCGCCGGCCCTTGACCATCGCCTCTGCGCCTTCGCCGGTGACCGAATTGAAGTCTTCGGCACGGGCCAGGCTCAGCCCGCGTTGCTTGGCGCCGGTCACGATCGCTGCAGCCAGCGGATGTTCGCTAGGTTGTTCGACCGCCGCGGCGAGCGCCAGCAGATCGTCCTCAGCAAAGCCCTCGACTGGTTCGACCATGACCAGTTTTGGTTTGCCCTCGGTCAGCGTACCGGTCTTGTCGACCACCACTGTGTCGACCTTCTCGAACGTCTCCAGCGCCTCGGCATTCTTGATCAGGATGCCGTTCTGGGCACCCTTGCCGGTGCCGATCATGATCGACATCGGCGTGGCCAGTCCCAGCGCGCAGGGGCAGGCGATGATCAGCACGGCAATCGCGTTGACCAGCGCGAAGCCAAGTGCCGGCGATGGCCCCCAGATCGCCCATACCGCAAATGTCAGTACCGCGCTGGCGATCACCGCCGGCACGAACCAGCTGGCTACCAGATCGACCAGCCGCTGAATCGGGGCGCGGCTGCGCTGCGCCTGCGCCACCATCTGGACGATCTTGGCGAGCAGGGTGTCCTGGCCGATATGCACGGTGACCATCACGAAGCTGCCGGTCTGGTTGACCGTGCCGCCGGTCACCGGATCGCCAACAATCTTGTGGACCGGCACCGGCTCGCCGGTCACCATCGATTCGTCGATGTTGCTCGATCCGCTGGCGATCGTGCCATCGGCCGGAACCTTAGCCCCGGGCTTGACCCGCAGCTGGTCGCCTTCGCGAATTTCACCCAGAGGAACTTCCTGCTCCGATCCGTCAGCACCGATGCGGATCGCGACCGGCGGGGTCAGCTCTAACAGCGCGCGCAGGGCACCCGATGTCTGTCCGCGCGCCTTGAGCTCGAGCACCTGGCCCAGCAAGACCAGCGTGGTGATCACCGCTGCCGCCTCAAAATAGACCGCGATATGGCCGTGCATATCCAGGAAGGCCGCCGGAAAAATGCCGGGCAGCGCGGTCGCCACAATGCTGAAGCCATAGGCCACCACCAGACCAAGTCCGATCAGCGTGAACATGTTGAGGTTCATCGTTCGCAGCGATGCGGCCGCGCGGACATAGAACGGCCAGGCGCCCCACAGCACGACCGGGCTGGCCACGAGCAATTGCAGCCACTGCGACCAGCGCGACGCGGCAAGCCCCGCCAGCGGCTGACCAGGAATGAAGTCGCCCATCGCATAAATGAACAGCGGCAGGGTGAGCGCGGCGCAGATCCAGAAGCGGCGGCGCATATCGAGGTATTCAGGATCCGGGCCGTCACGAAGTGAAACCTGCTCGGGCTCGAGCGTCATCCCGCAGATCGGGCAGTTGCCGGGGTGGTCCTGGCGCACTTCGGGATGCATCGGGCAGGTCCAAATCGCGCCATGCTGGGCGCTTGCGGCGGGCGCTGCTGCAGGGGTCAGATATTTTTGCGGGTCGGCGATGAATTTGCTGCGGCACCCGGCACTGCAAAAATGAAAGTCGTGCCCGGCATGACTGGCATGGTGCGATGTCTTTTCGGGATCGACAGTCATCCCGCAAACCGGATCATGGGCTGGGCCAGTCTTCAGCACCTTTGCTGTGCCGGGTTCGTGAACCATGTCTCATTCCTTTTTAAAAAAAAGCGGAACTTGCCTGGCAAGGCAGAGGATCACCGAAAGGGTCCGGACCGGTTACGCCCAGGCCATCGCTGCCAGAATGTCCTTGATCGCCACGAAGGCAAAGCACACCGAGCTGTCGGCGACACCATAAGGCAGGAACAGATCATCACCAACGCGGATCGCGCCGCAGGTATAGACAACATTCGGCACATAGCCCTCACGGTCCTCATCAGCGGCGGAGAGGATCGGGTTAGGGGTGCGGCCGAGCACTTTTGAAGGGTCAGCCTTGTCGAGCAACGCCGCGCCGATGGCGTATTTGCGCATCGCCCCAACTCCGTGCGTCAGGACCAGCCAACCTTCGTCAAGTTCGATCGGTGCGCCGCAATTGCCAATCTGGACCAGCTCCCACGGGTACTTGGGCTCGAGCAACAAGTCGCCGCCATCCCATTCATCGATTTTGTCCGAGCGCAGCAGGTACAGGTTCTTGCCATCCTGCCGCCCGATCATCAGGAACTGTCCGTCGACCTTGCGCGGGAACAGCGCCATTCCCTTGTCGCGCCCGGCGCTGCCTTTAATCGGAGTGAGGGTAAAATCCCGAAAGTCGCGAGTCCGCAACAATTCCGAGCGGATCCCGCGACCGCTGTACGCGGTGTAAGTGCCGATCCATTCGCTTTTGCCGCTATCGCGCTTGAATTCCACCAGCCGAAGGTCCTCCAGGCCGTTGCGCTGCGCTTCGGTAATCGGGAAAATCACCATTCCCGAAATGGTGCTTTCACGGTGGCGGTACAGCGAGAGCGTGTCGGCGGGCTTATCGGCCAGAGGTTTGCCCTCCATCGCGGCCGTGGCGAACGGCGGCTGGGCCAACAGCGCCAAGTTGTGTCCGGGCGAAACGATCCCTTCGCGAAAGGCGATGGTGGAAATATGTCCTTCACCCACTGCGCGCAGCGACAGGAGAATTCGCACGTGGCCTTCGGGCAGCCCCGATTGATCGGGATGGCGCACCACGCTGGGGTTCATCAGCGCGGCGGCGGAATAGCTGTATTCGTGGCAGAAATAGGCGCCGATCAACCGCCGGGTCTCACGCTTTAGGGCTTGCCCGTTCAAGCCGAGCCGCGGTTCGATCTGCGCATAGCGATCATCGAACACCTTTTCGATTTGCCAATGGCGGCCTTCAAAGTCGCTCAACACCACGCCCAGCTCGGCCCGCACGGTGCGCGGATCGAGCGCAAGGATATCCTGCGCCAGTTTCTGCACCCGCCCCAGATCCGGACCCGACGCCTGCCAGGCAAGGTGAAATGGCCGCACAACGACGCGCGAAGGATCGGCTCTGAGCCGCAGCCCATCGTGGACAAGTTCAATCATGGTTCAACGCCGATTCCTGCTGTTTCACGCAAGGCCCGCATGGCGCAAGTCGCCAGCTGATAAGCCAGCACCGATTCGGCGCCTTCGTTGAGATTGAGCCCGCGTGGGTTGATCCCGTCATAGCAGCTTCCGCTCAGCGGATCGCCCAGCGCCAGACCGCGGTCATTGGCCCCACCAAACCAATCATAGGCGGTAGCGGCGTGGCCCAGCCACTGCCGGTTGCTAGTCACCGCAAAGGCCGCAGCGCAAGCATCAATCGCCGCCCACACTTCAACCGGCTGCTGATCGAACGGGCGCGGGGCTTCATAATCGTGCCCGAAGCTATCCGAACCGATCGGCCGAAAATGGCCCGCTGGGCTGCTTTGCAAGGCAATAAGCCAAGCCAGCGTTTCGAGCCCGCATTCAGACAGATCGGCGCGGCCAAGGCGCGCACCGGCGCGGATCAAGGATTCGGACAGGCGGCAATTGTCATAGGCCAGCATCGTCTCGAACCATGGCCAGTTGGCCAAGCGCACTTGCTGATACAGCCGGAGCAAGTGCTCGGCCCCATCACCCAGAATGGTCGTGGCAGTTTCGTGCGCCGGATCGATGGTCAGCACATAATCGGCACCCAGCATCGCAAACGCTATGGCCCGCGGCGAACCAAATCCGATCGCCGATCCCGCAGTGCGATCAAACAGCCCGCGCGCCCAGCGGCGCAGACCGGCCTGCGGTGCTTCGAGCGCAGTCGCGCCCAGCGCCCACAGCGTGCGCCCGCAGCTGTCTTCGGATCCGGCATCCTCCAGCCAATTGCGGCCAAACCCCATGAAGTTGCGAAATTCGCCCGCATCGCCGTTCCAGGCCGACTGTACGAACCCGGCAAAAATTGCGCTCAACCGGCTCCGGTCGGGCTCAGCCTCGTCGCCCAGCCGGTTCATCAGCAGCAGCGCGCGGGCATTGTCATCGACGCAGTAGCCATGCGCGCGGTCCGGCACGCTGTGGATGCTGTGCTGGAGTATGCCGGTCCCGTCGCAAATCCGCCGCAAGCCTTCGAGCCCGACGGCTCCCATGGCCGGCATTGCTGGCGCCGCGGCGCGCGTTGCCGCGATCAGATCAAGGCAGCTGGCGGCAAAGACTGGCCAGATCATCGCCCGGCCGCGATCATAGGCGCGCTGTTGCAGCATGCGCATCCGCACTGGATCATCCAGCAGCGCCCCCACTTCACGAGCGATCGCCGCGCTGTCATTGAACGGCACGAGCACACCATGATCGTCCGCCAACAGCTCGGCCGCGTGGACATATGGCGTTGAGACCACGGCCTTGCCGAGCGCGACCGCGTAAGCCAGCGTCCCCGACGTGGATTGCGCGGCCCCGGGGTATGGGGTGAGGTAGATATCGGCTGCTTCGATCAAGTCGAGCAGCTCGCCAGTTTCGACAAAGGCGTCGATCCAATGGATATGACGTTCAACGTCCAGATCGGCGGCCAGCTGCCGCAGTTTGAGCCGGTATGCCTCGCCCTCGCGCGCGATCAGGTTGGGGTGCGTTGCTCCGGCGATACAATAGAGCAAGTCCGGGTGATCCGCGGCGATGGCCGGCAGCGCCTTGATCACGTTTTCGACACCCTTGCCAGGCGAGAGAAGCCCAAAAGTCAGCAGCAGTTGACGCCCGGTAAACCCGAACTTGGCTTTGAACTGGGCCGAGCGGCCAAACGGGCGATCTGGCACGCCATGGGGGATCAGGCTGATCTGATCGGGGCTGGCGCCATAGATGCTGCCCAGCAGAAAGCGCGACCGTTCGGACATGACGATCAGTTTGGATGCGCGCGCGACCAGGCGGTGCATCACGCTGGCCTGAGCCGCATCAGGCTCGGGAACCACGGTATGCAAGGTGATGATCAACGGGGCGGCAACTCGCTCCACCAGCTCGAGGATCATTTCACCGGCGGGGCCGCCAAACAAGCCGAACTCGTGCTGCAGCCAAACGATGTCCGCCCCGCTCGCATTGATGGTCCGGGCGGCGGTTTGGTAGCTCGCGGGATCGCGCTCAATGATCGCGGCACGTACTGCCGGGTCGAACTGGGTGTGGTCTGCAGCGGGGGTCATCGCGTAAATATCGATGGCCCAATCAGGTGCGGCAGTAGCCAGCGACCGGTAGATATCCGAGGTGAAGGTCGCAATCCCGCAGCGCCGGGGGGTGAACCCGCCGATCAAGGCAATCCGGGCTGGGCGGGCTGAGTGGAGCGCCGGGACCACCTCTTCAGCGTACGCCAATGAGCCCAGGTGGCTACTTTCCGGCATCGACTGAGCTGGTCTGAGACCGTGCGGAAGGACACTGACCGGCGAACCCGGCATCCTGCTGGCCTGATGACCCGGTGCGCAGGGGCAAACTGTAAATCAGCGCTTCGATGACGCGTTTGGTTTCATGGACATCACGCACGGCGACGCAGTCGATCCCCGCTTCACGCACGGCAAAATCGTTGCCGTTGGGATAGATCGCGTCACCCAGAAAGATCATTTCGGCAAAATCAACCTTGGCGAACTGTGCAAGTTTGCGCATCCCGTAGGCTTTATCGACGCCCGCCTGAGTTATGTCGATCGAGGTCGATCCGCCAATTCTGACAGCGAAATTCGGCAAAGCGTCGCTCAAGGCGGCTTGCAGGCGTTTGCGTTTGGCAAAATCGGGATCCCAGACGGCCTTGGCTTCAAGCGGTGCGGATTGCCCCAGCGCCGAGAACGTGATCTGGCTGCCGCGATCCTCGATCTGTTTGCCCCAGGTGCGCTCTTCGGCAATCCCGGCTTCGCTGAGCGCGCGCTCGAAGGCTCCCAGGATCCGCGTGCGGGCTTCATCGCTGAACTGGTCGCAATAGACCGGCTGCCAATCGCCGTTGTGGCGATAAAGTTTGGTCCCCGAAGTCGGTAGCAGAAACATGCGCGAGGCATCGAACCCGGCCGGCAAGTTGCAAACCAGCTGTTGCCGGAACTGCGGCCAGTCACCTCCTGAGATCACCGCGATGATTGCCTTGTGCGAAAGCTGACCCAGCAGGCCTGCCATTTCGGCATCGATGGCCTGCTTGCTCTCAGCCAGCGTGCCATCAAGATCGAATGCGACGAGGCGCTTTGTCAGCATGAACATTGCCGCGCTGCCAGATTAATGCATGTGCGAATGATAGTTTCCCCGGCCAAGTGCCCGCCATGAATGCCGTTTGCAGGCTGGGCAGACTCAATAAACCCGCAAAAACGCCGAATGTTCCCGGCGATGGAACATTCGCATGGCACCGCAGTTATTGGTCTCGAAGCGCGCGATTGTGCTGCTCCTCCTAATGCCTGTTTCCATCAGGATTTTCCTGAGGCCCATGTCTCAAAGTTGGATTGGAAGTTTTATGCGTACCCTAACGATGGCACTGACCGCCGCGCTGCTGGTCTCAGGCTGCGCCAACAGCAACGGCTACAATACCAACTCGCGGCAATGGCGGCAGTATGACTACAACCATTCGGACCCCAGCTATGGCGGGTATGACGCCGGCCGCTATTATCAGGATGGCTCGCGCCGTCATCAGCGCCGCCTGTCGAACCGTGAGCGGATCTATCGCGGCCAGGACGGACGCTACTACTGCCGCAATTCGGACGGCACGACCGGGCTGATCGTCGGCGCAATTGCCGGCGGTGTGCTCGGCAACCAGATTGCGCCAGGCGGTTCCGAAGTCCTGGGAACGATCATCGGCGCGGCTGGCGGCGCATTGCTTGGGCAAGCGATCGATCGCGGCGGATCACGCTGCCAATAAGCCTAAATCCCGGTCAGTAATGATCGCGCAAAATTCGATTTGGCGGTGATTTTTCACCGATGTCATTGCCAAAGAACCAGCATCCCTTTCGCAAGATCGGGATGCTGGTTTTTATTTAACGCGAGCAATATTGGAATTCTGCAAGATAATTGTCGGCACCTGCGGAACAAATGGGCGCGCAATGGCTTTACATTTCAGGTCATGGGCAAACGCCCGTTCCAGGAGCTTTTTACATGCGTAAGTTTATCCTGTCGGCGAGCATTGCTGCTGCCGCGCTCATCCCCGCGTTGGCTTCAGCCCAGAGCCAGTCTCAGTCTCAAGTTCAAACGAACTGCGAACGACAGCGCTCGACGCGGGTTATCGCGACGGTCGGCGGTGCGGGGGCCGGCGGGATTCTGGGTAATGTCGTCGCCCCGGACGGCTCCAAAGTGCTAGGCACGATCATCGGCGCAGTAGGCGGCGCGGTGCTCGGCAACCAGATCGCCAAGCCCGACAGCGATTGCAACCACGCGTTTGGCTATTACGACGACAGCGGTCGCTGGCACACCACCAGCGTCAGCGCGAGCGATGCCCGGGGCTATTATGACCGCCAGGGGAACTGGATCGACGGCGCCCCCAACGGTCACTATGACAGCAACAACCGCTGGATTTCCAACACCGGCTCGACCCGCGGCGATGGCTACTATGCACAGTCAGGCGGCTGGGTTCCGGCATCTGCCAATGGCTATTACGACCGCAACGACCAGTGGATCGCCGGTTCGGAAGGCGGCAATTACGATACCAATGGCCGCTGGGTCAGCAGCGGTGTGGGCCAGCCGACGCGCCGGGCCGACGCCTATGGTTATTACGACAATCAGGGCATGTGGCATGCCAATGCGACGTCTCCCGGCCAGGCGAGCGGCTATTACGATCGCAACAACAATTGGGTGAGCGGCACGCCCAGCGGCTATTATGACCAGAACAACACCTGGGTTGCGCAAAGCGACGGCAGCGCGGCCAGTGGCGGCTATGATGCACAGGGCCGCTGGATCCCGGCCAGCTCGAACGGCTATTACAATTCCAATGGCGAATGGACCGGCAGCACCGCCAGCGGTTATTATGACACGCGTGGTCGCTGGATCGCCGGGCCGACCACTGGCCAGTATGATGCCAGCGGGCGCTGGATGCAGGGCGGCGCGAGCGGCCACCGCGACAGCAACGGGACGTGGATCGCCGATCCTCAGCCTGGCTATTACGGCACCGATGGCCGGTGGAACCAGGGCGCGGTCTATGGCTATTACGATAATCGCGGGCGCTGGGTTCCGACGCGCGGCCAATATAACCAGGACATGCCGCAGGGCACGATCGTGGCGCAACTGAACTGGCTGGATTCCTACATCAGCAGCGCTGCAGCACGGCGTTCGCTGAACCGGGGCCAGTTGACCAGCGCGCGCCAGGAACTGAGATCGATCCGCAATCGTGAGCGCACCATGCGCCATGACCGGCAAGGCAACCTTGCGCCCCGCGACCGGGCCGAGCTGCAACTACGCATCAACCGCCTGACTAACCGGTTGCGGATTACCCAGCGCTAACCGGCCCAATGTCTGGGTGCCTGCACGACCCTCCCCCCCATTTGCTGGCACCCCGCCCGCCTGCCATTCCCGCTTCAATGCGGGGGTGGCAGGCAACTTTTGCCGGGTCCAGGCACGATCTTTCCGGCGGAACATTTGCGGGCGCTGGTGGTTCAACCAGTGACGCTGCGGAAAATCCGCAGTGCGCGTCGGCGTCCTTTTGCGCCATCGGGAATTGTTCATGAAACGCATGATTATGGGGGCCACGATCGTGGCCCTGCTGGCAGGTACAGCAGCTGTGGCTAAGCCAGACCGAAAGCAGCACGACGGCCGCCAGTGGCACCAGCAGAGCCAGCACTGGGACAATGGCCGCCATCGCGGCTGGGGTAAAGAACGCGGCCGCGCGCACCGCTGGAACCGCGGCGAGCAGATGGGCTATAACGACTGGCGCTATGCCCAGCGGATCGACTATCGTCAGTACAATCTGCGCCAGCCGCCGCGCGGCTATGAATGGCGCCGCAGCAATGACCGCTACGTTTTGGCCGCAGTTGTCGGCGGCGTAATCCTGTCGGTCATACTGTCCGGCGGTCGATAAGCACTACATGCCCCGCCTGGCGCGCGAACGTCAGTCGGGGCACGGCAGCTTGGCTATCTGGTATTCGAGCCGCACCAGCGTCCCTGCCCCCTTGTTGCTGATAATGGCAAAGTTCCCCTTCAGCTGGTCGGCAAAGCCTTGCATCAGCTGGCGGCCCATCGACGGGCCGAGCCCGGCACTATCGAACCCCACCCCGTCATCATCGACCGACAGCACAGCAGCACCATCATCGCTGACGCTGAAATGAAGCTGCACCGTTCCGTCGCGCCCGTGCGGGAAGGCATAGGCATAGGCGTTGGAGACCGCCTCGACCGCGAACAGCGCCAGTGGCATGGCACTGTCCAGTGGCACGGCCCAGGTGCTGGCATTGCACGATAATGCGATTTCGGGGCGATTACAGTTCCATAAGCGAAATTGGGCGCACAACTCGCCGATCAGGCGGGCAATATCGAGCGCCGACTGACTGCCATCGTCAGCTTGTTCGTAAAGGATCCGGTGGATCAGCGCGAGCGCTCCGATCCGGGCCCGGGTCTGGCCCAAGGCTTCGCGGGTGGCCGGATGCTCAATCCGGCTCGCTTGCATATTGAGCAGACTGGTGACGATCTGGAGGTTGTTCTTGACCCGGTGATGCACTTCCAGCGCGAGCGCTTGGCGCGTGGCTTCGCGCTCCGCGATCATTTGCGCCAAACGGTCCAGATCGCTGCTCAATTCCGCCATGCCGCTGGGTGCCCGCGTAAAGGCCGGGGGTCCGTGAATGTAATCGCCGCTGATAATCTGGCCAGCCTGTTCGCGCAGCCTGCTGACCCAATACTCCATCGCCTAGGCGACCTTGCCCAACCGGGGTTCAGCGTCAGCACCATCGATGATCAGCGCCAGCGCCTTACGGCCGCGTGCAAGCCGGCTTTTGATCGTCCCGATCGCACAACCGGTTACTTCGGCGGCCTCTTCATAAGAGCTGCCGTTTGCCCCCACCAGCAGCAGCACCTCACGCTGCTCGGGTGGAAGCTGTTGCAAAGCCAGCGCGAGATCGGCGAGGTGAATCGCGTGCTGCTGGCCCGGCGCTGCGATCAGCGTACGCTCAGCGACCCCGGGGTCGAGGCTGGTCATGCGCCGGTTTTTACGGATTGTCGTATAGAACTGATTGCGCAAAATCATGAACATCCAGGCTCGAAAGTTGGTACCCGGGGTAAAGCTGGCGCGCGCCGCCCAGCCGCGCATCATTGCATCCTGAGCCATATCGTCAGCCAGATCGCGCGAGCCGCACAGGCCGCGGGCAAAAGCCCGGAGCGACGGGATCAGTGCCACCAGCAAGTTACGGAACTGCTGGTCGGCGGCGAGCGTTTCGGCGGTGACGCCAGGATCTTTCACTAGCGCTGTCACTGCGACGCGCTGGTCTTTGCCGCCGCTATTTTGGCGTCAATCTCTTCGAGGATGCGGGTGAAATCGGCCGGCACTTCCTCGCTGGCCACGGCTTGGTGCAATTGCTGCAGGGCCGCCGCGACTGGATCGAAGGCGGTTACCAGGCGATGCATTTTGCTTCCATTCTCGCGGGGGTCTTGGGCCATTCTGTTCTGCTCATTTGCGTTGGTTGCGATCTTACAACCAGCCAGCACAGCAATTGTTTCATTGCGCCGGGAACATTTCTGCGCGCGACCGGTTTTTACCTTACCGAGACAAGGAACAACCATGTCATTGCAAGCCCAAATTGCGCCGCAAATTCCGTTTCTGCGCCGTTATGCGCGTGCTCTGACTGGTTCGCAATTGCTGGGTGACGGGGCGGTCCGCGAAGTGCTCGAGGCCTTGCTCGCGCGTCCTGACGAATTCGTCAGCAGCAATCCCCACCGTCCGGAAATGTACCGCGTATTCCACCGATTGTGCCGCAGTTTGGCGAGCGCCGGTTCGGGGGATGGTCTGATCGCCAGCCTCTCGCTCCATACTCGGGAGGCGTTGCTGCTCACCACAATCGAGGACTTCTCGGTCGCTGAGACCTCGGCGATTCTTGGCATCGCCGCTGCCGAAGTGTCGGCGAAGATCGAGGCGGCCCACGCCGCGATTGCCGATAACCTGCGGTCGCGCGTGCTGATCATCGAAGACGAAGCGATCATCGCGCTCGACATTCGCTCAATCGTCGAGGACCTTGGCCACGATGTCACGGGTATCGCCCGGACCCGCAGCGAAGCCACTGCGCTGGCCGAAAATACCCGTCCCGAACTGATTCTCGCCGATATCAGCCTGGCTGACGGATCAAGCGGGATCGACGCAGTGAAGGACATTCTGGCACTGTTCGATGTCCCGGTGATCTTCATCACCGCCTTCCCTGAAAGGCTGCTGACCGGCGAGCGGCCAGAGCCGGCCTATCTGATCTCCAAACCGTTCAGTCCTGAGACCGTTGCCGCGACAATCGGCCAAGCACTGTTGTTTCACCGCGAGCAAGCCGCGCTTGGGCGGGCTGAAGCCGCCGCGACTGCACTTGAAGCGGCGCCCGACCCGCGTCAGCAGTTTGCCTCGCCCGAAGCATTGCTCGCCGATCCGGCGCTCGGCGTAGACGAGAAGCAAGCCCTGCTGACCGAATGGGATTCTGAGGTCGATGCCCAGCTTAGCGCCGAAACGGAAGGCATGGGAGCGTCCGATCCGCTGAGTGCGCGCAAGGAAGCCAAGCTGGCCGATGAGGCCAGTCACGTTAAAACCGCACTCACTGAAATCGCCGCCAAAAAGCCATCTTCATAGGCGCCGCCGGCCCACGGTTGCAGGCCGGCGGGTAATTGCTGCTAAGATCGGTAGGCGCTGTCTAGCGGCCCTTGCCAGCGCCGCGCGCGGCCAGAATCACGCCAACCAGCCCGCCAACAGCAGCCAGCGCGGCGGCGATCGAGACGATCGGATGTTCCTGAATTTCATGCGCGGCCTGGCGTGCCGCATCCTTGGCCGTAACGACCGAATTCTTGCGCAGCGTCGCGGCTGCCTGAACCACTTGCGTTGCGGCACTGGCCAAGGCCGTCCGCGCTTCCTCGGTAAGCTCGATCGCACTTTCCGACGCTTCACGAAGCGACTTAGCCACCGCCACAAGGGTATCGCCGACATCTTCGGTAGCCGCAGCCGCCGTGCTCATGACGTTATCCGCAAGTTTGCTCATGATAGTTCTCCGCAAGGTCGCTGGGGAACCAAGCGACATGATGCAGGAACCCGCCGCAGTGAGCTTTGTTCCGCCACGTTGCGGCAGGCCGTACAAATGCTGTGACGGGCTGCCGGGCTCAGCCCCAGCCATGCTCCAGAAACTGCTCGGCCAGGCCAGCGAGCAGGGCCGAGCCGTGGGGCAGCGCGCTCTCATCGACGATCATCCGCGGTGAGTGGATCGAGGGGCAGCTGTGATAATCGACCCCTTCGTGCGCGACACCGAGGAAAAACATCGCGCCGGGGATCTGTTCGAGCACGTAGGAAAAGTCTTCCGCGCCCATGATCGGAGCGTCGAGCTGGCGCCACGCGGCTTCACCGAACAGCTCGGTGGTCACCGCCTGGCCCAGCGCGACCGCGCGCGGATCGCACAGCGTGACCGGGAAGCCGGGGGTGATCTCGACCTTGGCGGTTGCGCCATGCGCGGCAGCAATCCCGGTGGCAAGCTGGATCAACGCGGCATGGAGCTTGGTGCGGTGGCGGGCCGACAGGGTGCGCAAGGTGCCCTTCAGCGTCGCGAATTCGGCGATGACGTTGTGCGCGGTCCCGGCTTCGATCCGCGCAACGGTAGCGATTACCGGATCGGCGGCATCGAACTGGCGCGCTACCAAGGCTTGCAGCGCCATCACCACTTCGCAGGCGATCGGCACCGGATCGAGCGCATTGTGCGGCATCGCGGCATGGCCGCCGCGCCCTTCGATCGTGATGTCGAACTGATCGGCCGAGGCCATCAGCGCCCCAGCGCGGCCCGCGACCAGCCCGTGCTTGGCATTGGGCATGATGTGCAGCGCAAAGGCCGCCTCGGGCAGCGCCAGATCGCTGCTGCCGCCCAGCAGGCCATCATTCAGCATATGCCGCGCGCCGTGAAAGCCTTCTTCGCCAGGCTGGAACATGAACCGCACTTCGCCCTTCAGCGAAGCCGCCCGGGCGCAGAGCAATTGCGCCGCACCGGCCAGCATCGCGGTGTGGGTATCGTGCCCGCAGGCGTGCATGGTCCCGGCGATGGTCGAGGCGAAATCGAGCCCGGTTTCCTCCGGCATCGGCAGCGCGTCCATATCTCCGCGCAGCAGCACGCAGCGCCCCGGCCCGGCCCCACCCTTCAGCGTGCCGACCAGTCCTGAGGTCGAGGGCCCGGCGGTCCATTCGAGCGGCAGGTGCGCCAGCGCGGCCTTGACCTTGTCACGGGTCAGCGGAGTATCCAGCCCCAGTTCGGGTTCGGCATGGATCGCCCGGCGCAGCGCGACAATATCGCCCGACAGCGCGCGGGCTTGTTCGAGCAGGCGTTCATGCAGCATCGTGGGCTCCGATCCGGGCGGCGATTCTATGGGCCGCAGCATTGTGCATCACGACCGAGATCACAAGCAGTGCGTTGAGCAGCACCGACTGGTACAACATGTACCACAGTGGGGTTCCGGCGAGCATCGATAGCCCCAGCACGATCGCGCGTGGATTGGGGCCAAGCACCTTGCACAGCAGCAACAACGGCCCCGCCTCGGCCCGCACCGCGCTGGCAATTTCGTCCAGCCGGGCGCGGTTGCCCGCTGCCGCTGCAACCGCCGCGTCGATCCCCAGCGCGTGCGGGGTCATCCCGCTAGCCACGCCGATATAGGCCGAGACCAGCGTTCCGGCCCAGCTGCGCGCGGTCGCCGAATCGGCGCTGTGCGACATCCGCAGCCACGGCGTGCCATAGACCCAGTACTGGTACTGGCGGCGCTGCACCTCGACATGGTTTGATTGCACCGCGTGGCTCAATCCGGCGAAGACGACCAGAACCCAGGCGGGCCAGCCGGCAAAAGTCCCGGCGTTTGCGGCGAGCCAGAAGGCCAACGCGACATAGAGCACCGCATGGCTGAGATAGTCGCAAAGTCCATCGACCATCTCGCCGATCGGGCTCGACCGTCCGGTCAGCCGTGCGAGATCGCCGTCTGCACCGTCGACCACGTGCCAACTCATATGCAGCGCCATGCCCAGCGCCGCCGATAGCGGCCAGGCCAGCTGGGTATAGGAAGCGCTGGCGGCAACGACCAGCATGGCGCCCATTACTGAAACTGCATTGGGGGTCAGCGGGGTCCGCGCCAGCACGAGTGCGAGCTGCCAGGCGAGCGGGTGATAGAGGTAATAGTTGAGCGGATCCTGCAGCTCACGCGGGCGTTCCGGCCGAAGTGGCGAATTTTGAACAATTTTTGAAGCATTGCCCGAATTCAATTCGTATCTCCTGCCAACGCGTCGCTCAGTGGCCATAAGCCGCCGTCTTGGCACCGCAACCGACAAGGGACAATAGTGCCACCTATCGCTCAATTTTCGCACCCGATTATGCATCGGATTTGCGTGTCGTGCGTTTGGTGCTATACCGACAGGCCTGCATTGCGCAGGCACGTGCCGACGTGCGGCGCAAATCCGATTGGATTTGTGACAAAGTTGGCACCGGAAACCGTCGGTTCGCGGGCCTTGAGGCCGGCGCGCGCTTCGGCATCCGGCTTGACCTGCGCCAAACCTCTTGCTTTTGGCGCGCGATTTCTTATTGCGGCGACCCTTGACGGGCGCGCGCATCGACGCTCGAAAGGGAATGAAAAATAATGAAGCCTATCAAGGTCGCCATGATCGGCGTCGGCAACTGCGCTAGTTCGCTGGTGCAGGGCGTTGCCTATTATCGGCAGAACAACTCGTCGCAGGGCCTGATCCACGACAAGATCGGTGGCTACGGCGCCGGTGACGTGGAATTCGTGCTCGGCATCGATGTCGATTCGCGCAAAGTCGGCAAGGACATTGCTGAAGCCATATTCGCCCAGCCCAACAACACCAAGGTGTTCCAGCAGGAAGTGCCGCTGACCGGTAACAAGGTCATCATGGGCAAAGTTTCCGATGGTGTAGCCGCGCATATGACCACAGTCGGTGACAAGGGCTTCATCGTTGCCAATGATACCGAAGCCAATGCGGCGGACATCATCAAGGCGATCAAGGCTTCGGGCGCGGAAGTGCTGATCAACTTCCTGCCGGTCGGCTCGCAGGAAGCTACCGAGTTCTACATGGAATGCGCGCTTGAAGCGGGTGTTGCGGTGGTCAACTGCATGCCGGTGTTCATCGCCAGCCGCCCAGAATGGGAAGCCAAGTTCCGTGCCAAAAACCTGCCGATCGTGGGTGACGACATCAAGGCGCAGATCGGGGCGACCATCGTTCACCGCGTGCTGTCCAGCCTGTTCGCCGCGCGCGGCGTTACGGTTGAGCGGACTTACCAGCTCAACACTGGCGGCAATACCGACTTCATGAACATGCTCGACCGTCAGCGGCTCGGCTCCAAGAAGGAATCGAAGACTGAAGCCGTGCAGGCCATGCTGGCTCAGCGCCTCGCGGATGAAAACATCCACGTCGGCCCGTCGGACTATGTGCCATGGCAGAAAGACAACAAGCTGTGCTTCCTTCGCCTCGAAGGGCTGCAGTGGGGCAACGTGCCGATGGATCTGGAACTGCGCCTGTCGGTTGAAGACAGCCCCAATTCGGCCGCTTGCGTGATGGATGCGTTGCGTTGCGCCAAGGTCGCGCTTGAGCGCGGCGAAGGTGGGGCCCTGATCGGTCCGTCGGCTTACTTCTGCAAGCATCCGCCGCAGCAGTTTAATGACGATCTGGCCGCCCAGATGGTTGACGAATTTATCGCTGACACCGCGCTCGCAGCCGAATAATGCCGCGGACGAAGTAGCTGAATAAGCGGCGCTGGTCGGTCTTGGGCTGACCAGCGCCGCTTTGTATGTGCGGGAGCCGTAATGGACGCCTTGATCATCGCCGCCGGGTTTGGCAGCCGCCTGCGCGATATTTCCGAATCGAAACCGATGACCCCGGTGGCCGGGGTGCCGCTGCTCGAACTGGGCGTGCGGCAGGCCAAGGCAGCAGGCGCGCAGCGCGTGGTGGTGGTGACCGGGCATGAGGCGGAGCGGCTGGAAGCAGCGCTGCCCGCCTTGTCAGACCGCACCGGACTGCCAGTGGTGGCGCAGCGGGTGGCGGACTGGTCCAAGCCCAATGGCTGGTCAGTGATGGCCGGGGCCGCTCAGATTGCTGGCAATTATCTGCTGATGATGTCCGACCATATTTTTTCCGCGCCAATCCTGACCGGGCTGGCACAGCAGGCCGGCGCAGATCGCGGGGTTACGCTGGCAGTCGATCTGCGCATCGACGATCCGCTGATTGATCCCGACGATGCAACATGGGTTCAGCGCGGGGAAGACGGCTTCATCCGCGCCATCGGCAAAACCATTCCGGCCTTCGATGCGGTCGATTGCGGAGCGTTCCTGTGCACACCGGAGCTGGCACAGGCGATTGCCGCCGCAATTGCCGCAGGGCAGGCCGGCAGCTTGTCTGAAGGGATGCAGCGGCTGGCAGATAGCGGACGCGCCGCGACGTGGGAGATTGGCGGGGCCTGGTGGCTCGACGTTGACGATCCGCGCGCCCATGCGCTGGCCGAAGCCCAAGCGCCGCTGCACTTGCCCGAAGTCTACGCCGCCGCGCTCAGCTGACCAGCTTGCCGCCCACCAGCCGGTAGTGCCGGTCGGCCAGATCGGTCAGCACGCCGCGATGGGCGATGATCAGCACGGTCAACTGGCCCTTGAGCCGCGCGAGCGCCGCAGCAATCTGCGCCTCGCTCTCAGCATCGAGCGCGCTGGTAGCCTCATCGAGGATCAGCAGCGCGGGCCTGCGCAGCAGCGCTCGGGCCAGCGCAATCCGCTGACGCTCTCCGCCGGACAGCACGCGGCCACCATCGCCCAGCAGCGTATCGAGCCCCTGCGGCAAGGCCAGTGCAAACTCGGCTGCAGCGCTGCGCAGTGCGTCTTCCAGCGCGGCGTCGCTCGCCGAAGGGGCCGCCCAGCGCAGATTGTCCCGCAAGCTGGCGGCGAGCAGCATCGGCTGCTGATGCACATAGGCCACGCGGCTGCGCCAGCCGCGCCGGGCAGCTGCATCAAGCGGCATTCCGTCGATTGAAAAGGTCCCCGCATCGGGCGAAATCAGCCCGCCAAGCAGATCGGCCAAAGTGCTCTTGCCCGCACCAGAGGGGCCGGTCAGCGCGATCATCTGGCGCGCCGGTATGATCAGCTCGATCTCGCTCAGGGCTGCGGACCCAGTCTCGGCAAAGCGCACTTGCGCGCCTGACAAGCGCAATTCGCGGGTCAGTTGCGGTGCAGCGGTTGCGGCTCCGTCCGGCTCCCGCGCGTTCTCAGCCGCCGCAATCAAGGCCAGCGTCGCGGTGATCGCCGGGCGCGCGTGGGTCCATTGCAGCCAAGCGTCCTGCAACGCGCCGAGCAGCGGCACCGCCCGCACGAACAGCGCGATCAGCGGGATCAGCACGGCTCCGGGCACCTGCCAGCGCACCACCGCCAGCCAGATCAACGCCGCCAGCGCCGCTGCGCCGCCCGCTTGCAGCGCCGCCTGACTGAGGCCTTGCGCGCGCCAGAACGCCAACTGCGAGGCGCGGAGCCGGGCAAAACCTTGCTCGGCCAGCGCCGCTGCGCTGGCTTCGCTGCCCAGACTTTTGATTTCACGCAGCGCCCCCAGACCCTCGCCCAGCGCGCCGTGGACCTGCGCATAGGCCCGGCCCAGTTCGGTCCCCAAGCCGCGCGCGCGGCGGCGCAGGCCGCCAAATGCCAGCAGGACCGCACCACTGGCCAGTACCCCGCCCAGCGCGATTTGCGGTGACAGCACCAATGCGGCGAGCCCCAGCGCGCCGAGCGTAATCGCCGCCGCAACCACCGCCAGTGCTTGCTGAACGCCATAGCCGGCGCGGTCGACCTCGCTGATCAGCAAGCTCGCGCTTTCGCTGCGCCGTTGACGCGCCAAAGTGCGCCAGTCAGCCGCCAGCAAGGCCCGCCACGCGCGCGATCGGAGGCTGTCCACCACCCCGGTCTGCAGCCGCTGGGTAGCCATTGTGCGGGCCTGCATTAAAAGGGCACGCAGCATCACCAGCGCGACAAAGGCTATCAACAGCCGGTCAAGACCTAGCTCGATTGGCAAATATCGGCGCAGCTGCGCCCCGCCCGTGCCATCGCTGCCCAGCGCCGATACCAGCGGCACCGCCATGACCAGTCCGAGGCCCTCCGTTGCCGCAGTCGCCGCCATCAGGCCGAGCAGTAGCGCCCCGCGCCGCCGCTCAGCCCCGCTGGGCAATAGCACTTTGATCAGGTTGGAAGGCAAAGCTTGCCGCACAGTGCTCATGCCCGCAGCGCTATCAGGTCCGCCGCACGTTGCAAACGGGCGCAGCACGGATCAGGCGTTGCGCCCTTTGACGTGATTGATGAAACGCGCGGTGGTCAGCCCGCGAGTAACCGCAATTTGCAGCGCAAGCGCGTCTTCGCCGATTGGGGTCTGCGCTGGCCAATCGTTCAGCGCCGCCTTCAATCGCGGGAAGTCGAGCATCGCCGCCAGTTCTGGCACTTGCTCAAGCCGCTCGAGCTCCGCACTCAG
Source organism: Novosphingobium sp. (assembly GCA_031410255.1). Taxonomy (GTDB): domain Bacteria; phylum Pseudomonadota; class Alphaproteobacteria; order Sphingomonadales; family Sphingomonadaceae; genus Novosphingobium. The sequence goes on from JANNYT010000193.1 coordinate 30,253, forward strand.
CTCGGCCCGGCGCGGGGCGAGTTTGGCCAGCCAGTCAGGATGATGGCGGCCCGAGCGGGGATTGCTGCGCTGCGCTTCGGGCAGCACGCCGCGCGCCATTTCGCGCGCTAGCCAGCGCCGCTCACCGTTGCGCAAGTAAAGGTCAGTCGGCAACCCGAAGCAGAATTCCGCAAGCGGGCGATATGCCGCAGGATCGCGCATGGGAACGCCGTATAGCTGCTCAAAACCTTGCCAAATGTCATTCGATTCTTCGAACCCGGCATTGAGCGTCTGCGCCAGCCATTGCCGCTGGTTGCGCGGTGCGGCGGTGCCTAACGCCCCGCCTTGCGTGTCACCGCGCTGGTTGAGGCCAAGCTTGGCAACATAATCGGCACGCAGCGGCGAAGCGAGCTCGCGGGTATCGCGCACTCCGCGCAGCGAGCGCTGCCAGCGCCACAACGCGGGCGGCAGAAGTGGCAGCAAACATTCACCGACAAAGCGTCGCCATAGCGGGCGCAGATCGTCCGGCGAATTGCGCAGCGCCGCTCCCATCTGCCCCCAGCGTCCGTGCAGGAAGTATTCGATGAGGCCCCATTCACCCGCGTTGCTGAAAGTCTCGTTACCCCATTGCGGCACCAACAGGACGTCGCAGCCGGCCTGCTGTGCGGCACGCCACGGCTCATGGTAAGGGCTGAAATTGGCAAGATTGATCGGAGCGATCCCGGTCAAATGGAACATCTCGGCCATGCGGTGGTCGAAGGTAAGGCCGTGATTATCGAGATAGTGCGGTCGGATGCGCGGGTGCATTGCGGCGAACGCTGCGACCCAGGGTCGCTCATCGCCGTAAGTGCCACGAGGGATCCGCCCGTCCCAATCCGACTGTGGAACGAAAGTGAAGGCAGGCAGTTCCTGCTGCACTGGCAGCACTTCGAGCGCCCTTTTAGCAACCAGCGACGAATCGAGCCCGCCCGAGAGCAGGACACCGGGCCGCTCAAACCCTTCGAGCGAAGCGGCAACCCCCTCCTTAAGCAAAGCGTTGGCCTGATCGACATAGTCGTTCACCCGCGGCAAGCGCACTTCGGGTAAGGCGACCGGATCGTAGTATCGCCTTGTCTTGACACCATCCGGTCCGAACTCGACTGTGCTGCCGAGCGGAACCTTGGCGATGCCATCGTACCAACCAGCGCGGTCGCTGGCGTAATTGAACCAAGCGTTGTCGGCCAACTTGAGCGGATCAAGTTGCGGGGAAAGCCCGGCTGCCAACAAGACGCGCGGCACATTCGACGCAATGACGCGCTGCGCGGATTGATGAAAATGCAGCGGTGGCGCACGCAATGGACTGCGCGATAGGCGCAAGATCTGCCCCTCGGGATCGATGACGGCCACAGCATATTCGCCGATCGCGCGCAAATCGCAACTTGCGCCCGATTGGCGGAACAGCCGGGCGTAGAGACGGGAGAAATCGTCGATAGTCGGGTGCGGCGGCCAGTTCAAACCCAGTTCCGCTGCCAATGTGCGAGTATTGGAAAGATGCCCGGCAAACAGAACAATCAGGCCATCGCTGTGGACCGGTGACCACGCTCTGGCGCGGCGCGCGTCGTTGTGCGGCAGAAGCTGAGCAACGGACCAGCCGGTACCGCCCGCTTCGCCGGCGAACCGGCCAGTGCCAGACGCAAGCGAGGCCCCGAGGCGGAAACCCGCCACGGGGCCCTGTTCGGCTGAATGCCAGTCTAGCGCAAACACACAGCGCGCCACCTGTTCATCGAACAAAGCGGAGCGGGCACCTAGTTAGGATTTGGTGGTGCTCTGCAAAGCACCGGCAGGCGGACCAGCCACGTCGGCGATTTTGCCCAGCTTGACCAGCTTGGGATTGATCCAAGCAACGTTCTTCGTTTCAACGATCTTCGACATTTCGTGCTCCATAAAAAAATTTCAAGCTTCCCTGCGGCGTTAGCACGGAGTCTGGCTGGCGAAAAGCCACTAGTTCACGCCGCCAAACCTAACCAACGGATGGAACGGCTGATCCAGCGCACCGATCACGACAATGCCGCCCGATTCGACCCAGGCGTGCAAATCCTCGATGGTCCCGCGCTGGCTGGGATCGAGCACGCCGATTACCAGCAGGCTGGGCAAATCGCAGCGGCGCAGCATCGTGTGAAGCGCGATTGCGCGCGGCAAACACTTGGTTTCGAACGGCAAGCGCGCCGCGCCACGGACTACGGCGCGGGCCAGCACCAGCGCGGCCTGGTCAGGCTGAGGAGCGGCGGCTTGCGGCCCGCGAACGGGGCCCAGCAAGCGGCGCCAGTGACGCAGTGGGACCGCAGCGACCAGAAGTTTGGCCAGCGTCAGCCGCAGCATCCCCTCCCCCACCAACATACGCCAGCGCCAACCAGGCTGCACGGGGTCAGCCAAGCCGAACCAGATTGGCTTGAACCAGTTGGGCCAGGAAGTCATCTACTTCCCCGGCAATTGCTTCGGGTACAACGCCGAACTGATTCGCCAGCCCCGCCAGCAGCGCTGCGCGGTCGCGGGTCCCGTCGATCAGCAGCCAGATCGCCCGAGCCGTTCCGCTTAGCGAGAAGAAGTCGCCGCTATCCAGGCTCATCACCACGATCTCGTCATCGATCGCGGTTTCGCTGAACCGGTCCTGCGATTTGGTCAGCAATCCCATCAAGCCATTTGCTCCTTGTTGGCGGAGTCCAGCCGCTGCGCCGCCAGTTCGAGCGACGCGGCATAACCAGCTGCCGAGCGCGGCCGGATCAGCCGCGCCATCGTCACTTGCTGGGCCAGCCGCGCCCGCAGCCCAAACAGCCCGGCCAGGTCCGGACGCTGCGCTTCGCCATACAGCGCCTGCGTGTAATGGTCATCGGCCAGCCGCGCAAATCGCTCAGCCCCGGTGATGGTTTCCCACGCCGGAGCGGTGCCGTCCTCCAGAAATATCAGGCTGGCCAGCGGCAGCGGTTCGCTTATCACGCCGGCCGGCGGCGCGACATAGCTCTTTCCGGTATCGGCCCCCACCGGATCCTGCGCCGCACAACCGGTCAGCTCCAGGGCGTGATCGGTCAGCTTGAGCCGCTTGTGCCCCGGCAGCGCGATCGGCTGCGCGGGATCGGACAGGTCCAGCAGCAGCGTATCATCGCAAAACAGTGCAAAGCCGCGCTGGCCGAGCCCGGTGACCAAGGTCGATTTGCCTGCACCGCTGGGCCCGGTAAAGGCATAGACCGCGCCGTTATGGGCGACTGCGGATGCGTGCAGCGGGTACAGTCCGTTGAGGCAGGCCACCGCAGCATAGACGCTGCCGTTCAGCCACAGCGCCTCCTCGGCCGGATCGCCGTCCGCAAGCCGTTCGATCGTGATCCCTTCGCCCGGCGCATAGTGAAAGCCATAGCCGCTGGTGCAGCGCAGCAAGAACTGGCCATCCGCAATGATCCGGAACCCCGGCTCGACTGCAATGCCGCCCAGCGCGCGCGGCACGGTTCCCCGATGCCAGCGCGTTTCGCGGGCCATCAGGTCCATCGCCGGATGCGTTGAATGGTTGCCCGTCATACAGCCCCGCTGTGCCGTTTGCGAGCAAACCCGTCAATCGCCCGGCGCGAATGCGGCCAGCTGCGGCACAGTTCGAGATGCAGTGTGGAAAACCCGCGTCGGCTGCCTTGTTACCCCCAGATGTGGTAGTTACGGCAGGCCAACCGGGAGCCACCTTGCCGTTATGGCCGTACCCTTGATCTCACCCTCGATCCTTTCCGCTGACTTTGCCCGGCTGGGTGAGGAAGTGCGCGCCATCGACGCGGCCGGGGCGGACTGGATCCATGTCGATGTGATGGACGGGCATTTTGTCCCCAACCTCACCATCGGGCCAGCGGTGATCAAGGCGCTGCGACCGCACTCTGCCAAGCCATTCGACGTGCACTTGATGATTGAACCGGTCGATCCGTATCTTGAAGCTTTCGCGGCGGCGGGCGCGGATATCATCACCTTTCATCCCGAAGCAGGGCCGCACGCGCACCGCACGGTTCAGGCGATCAAGGCGCTGGGCAAGCAGGCCGGGGTGGCGCTCAATCCCGGAACGCCGGCCAAGATGCTTGATTACCTGATCGATGAAGTCGATCTGGTCTTGGTGATGAGCGTCAATCCGGGCTTTGGCGGGCAAAGCTTTATCACCAGCCAGCTCAAGAAAATCGAAGCGGTGCGCAAGATGATCGACAAGAGCGGGCGCACGATTCGGCTGGAAGTCGATGGCGGGGTCGATGCGGCCACCGCGCCGCTCTGCATCGCCGCCGGAGCCGATGTGCTGGTGGCAGGGTCGGCCAGCTTCAAAGGCGGGCCCGAACATTACGCCGCCAATATCGCCATGCTCAAGGCGGCGGGATGAACCATGACCGACGCCGCGCTCACTTCCCGCTCTGCCCGGACCAGCGCCGCGGATGTGCCGGCACTGCCGCTGGGCGAAAGTGATGAGGGCGGGCTGGTGAACGTCGCCGCAGACGATCTGGCCCCGCCGCCGGGCGAGCTGGTCGAGCCGGGCCGCGCGCTCGCGCTGGCCGACTTCGCCCCGCCCAGCGTTGGTGTGGGTGAGCGGATCATGCGGCTCGCCTACCGCTTTGGCGTATCGGGCGCGGCGCTGTCAGCCCCGTTCAAGAAAGCCGCCAAGCCGCGCCTGCTGGCCACCGTGGCCAACCCGCTGCCGGGCAACAAGACTGCCGGAACCGCCTTGCGGGCCGGGCATTTTCTGGTCCACGGGGTCAAGTCACCGATTGCCCAGATCGACTTTGCCGGGGCCGCGCGGATGGCGCCGCCGCTCGAGCGGGTGGTCCATTCGTTCAGCTGGCTGGCTGATCTGGAAGCCTGCGCCCCGCGCGAAGCGATGGCCCCGGTGGCCGAACGGATCCTGTCGGCCTGGCTTAATGCCAATCCCAAGACCCCGAGCCGCCCCGGCAAGGGCCCGGCCTGGAGCGTGGCCAACGCCGGCACGCGC
>JANNYT010000194.1:0-20464 GCA_031410255.1 Novosphingobium sp.
TACTGTTTCAGCAACATTCATTCAGGATGCCGCGATGAGCCTCGACCCCACTCCCCCTGCTGATCTGCGCCGAATCGCACTGCGGTCACTGCTCGGCGGGTTCGCCATGGCCACCGTGGGCTTGCTGGCACTCGCGCCGTCGCAGGCGCAGGTTTTCGGCGGACAGAACAGCGATGCGCCGGTCAACGTGGCGGCCGACCACGGCGAGCTGCTCGGCCGGCAGGACCGCGCCACGCTGTCAGGCAACGTCGTGATCAGCCAGGGCGATCTGACCGTGCGCGCCGCTCGCACCACGCTGGCCTTCACCAGCGGCGGCGGCAGCTTCAAGATCCACCGGCTCGATGCCACCGGCGGCGTGACCGTGACCCGCGGCGATCAGCGCGCCAGCGGCGAGGTGGCGATTTACGATTTCGACCGCCGGATCATTACCCTGGCCGGCGGCGTCGTGCTCAATCGCGGCACCGACCGGTTGACCGGCGGGCGGCTGGTGATCGATCTGACCTCGGGCATTTCGAGCATCGACGGCAATGTCGGCGGCGGCTCTTCGGCGCTCGGCACCCCCGGCAGCGGCGCGCGCGGCGGGCGGATCACCGGCACCTTCACCGTGCCCAAGCGCACCAACTGACCGGGCCGAGGACGTGAGCCTGCCCGCGCTACGGCGGCGGTTGCTGGACCTGGTCGGCACTGGCGGTCCAGCGTCGTTGGACGATTTGGGCGCGGCGGACTGGCTGGAAATTGACCGGCTGGCGGCGCTGCACCGCTTGCAGCCCTTGCTCCATGCTCTGCACGGAGATGACCCGGCGATCCCGGCGGAAATTGGCCAAGCTTGGCGCACAGCGCACCGTTCAGCGGCGCTGGTGGCGATGAACCAGCACGCCGCGCTGGGTGAGTGCGCGGCGCTGCTCGAGCAAGCAGGGCACGCGCCGATCGCACTCAAGGGGGCGTGGCTGGCCGCGCATGCCTATCCCGCGGCGGCCTTGCGGCCAATGCGCGACCACGATCTGCTGGTCCCGCTGGACGGGGTCCGCGAGGCCTTTCAGGTGCTGCTCGAAGCGGGCTACCGCGAAGCCGAAACGGCCGAGATGAGCCTCGACGATGTGATCCGGCTCGACAAGCATATGCCCGCGCTGATCAGTCCGCGCGGGACGGTGGTGGAACTGCATCATCACCTGTGGGAGCGCGATGGGCGGCTCGACCATGCCAGTCCGGCCACCGATGAAGCGGCGCTTCGGGCCCGCGCCATCGTGAGCCCGGACGGGATCCGGTTCCTGCACCCGCAGGATACGCTGGCGCACCTGATCGTCCACGCGGTTTACAGCCACCGGCTCGATTGCGGACCGCTGCTGCTGCCCGATATCGACTTTCTGGTGCGCGCCGCGCCGATCGACTGGGTCCAGTTCTGGGACCAGGCCCGGGCCGGGAACTGGCGCGGCGGCGCGCGGTTGGTGCTCGATCTGGTGGCGCATTACCGTCCCGGCGCGCAAATCGATTTCACGCCCGATCGCGGCGGCCCTGCTCCGCCCGAACTGCTCGCAGCAGCGCCTGATCTGCTGCTGCAAGAGCTTGAGACGCGGCGCAGCGCGGGGCTCGCCGCTGCGGCACTCAAGGCCGGACCAGCCAAGCTGCTGGAGCGGCTGCGCGGGCAGCGCAGCGCGGCGGGCGAAGCGCCGGTAACGCGCGACATGGCCCACGAAGGCGGCGCTTTGGGCTGGGCGTCATCGCGGGCCTGGCGCAGCTTCAGTGAATTGGCGCGGCGCGACGTGCGCCGCCAATCGCGCCAACTCGCCGCGCTCAGCCGGTGGCTCGATCAGTGAAAGACACTCGTGTCCTGATAGTAGGGATCAACTATTCCCCCGAACCCGTGGGGATCGGACCTTATACGCAGGGCTTGGCCGAAGCGCTGGTTGACGCTGGGGCCAGCGTTGAGGCGGTTGTGGCCAAGCCATACTACCCGCAGTGGCGCACCGCCGCTGAATTCGCGGGCGGCGGCTGGCGGCGCACGGCCGACGCCGGGGTCCGGCTGACTCGCTGCCCGATTTACGTGCCCGGCAATCCCAGCGGCTTGCGCCGGGTGATCCATTTGGCCAGCTTCGCCTTGTCGGCGCTGCCCATCGCGGTGCGCGCTGCCCTGCGCGGCAAAGCGGCGCGGCCGCAGCTGGTGGTGGCGATCGCGCCCGCTTTGCTCAGCGTGATCACCGCCTGGCTGGCCGCGCGGCTGGCCGGGGCCCGGTTGTGGATCCACGTGCAGGACTTTGAAGTTGAGGCCGCGCTCGCCACCGGACTGATGCGCGAAGCCAGCATGGCCGCACGGGTTGCGCGGTGGCTTGAGGCAAAGTTGCTCGGATTGGGTGACCACGTCTCGACGATCAGTCCGCAGATGTGCGCCAAGCTGATCGCCAAAGGCATCGCACCCCGGCGGGTGTTCGAAATGCGCAATTGGGCTGACGCGCGCTTTGCTCCCGATCCGGCAGGCGCGCTGGATTTGCGCCGCGCGTGGGGTTTGGAGCACAAGGTCGTTGCGCTCTATTCGGGCAATATCGCGCGCAAGCAGGGGATCGAAATTCTGGTCGAAGCCGCGCGTCTGCTCCACCAGCGCAGCGACATCGCCTTCGTGATCTGCGGCGAAGGCCCCAATCGGGCCGAACTGGAACGGCTGGCCAGCGAGCTGAACAATGTCCAACTGCATGATCTGCAGCCAGCAGCGCAAATGGGCGCGATGCTGGCCATGGCCGACCTGCACTTATTGCCGCAGATTGCCGGGGCAGCCGATCTGGTGCTGCCCTCAAAGCTGACCAATATGCTCGCATCAGGCCATCCGGTGGTGGCGACGACCGAGCCGGGCACCGGGCTTTACAGTGAGGTCGATGGCTGCGGTCTGGTCACGCCGCCGGGTGATGCACCTGCACTGGCGGCGGCGATCGCCATGCTCGCGGATGATCCTGTTCAACGCGCCGAGCTGGGCCAGCGGGCAACGCTGCGTGCAGTTGAGCGTTGGTCGAAACCAGCGATCATCGCCGGGGCGTTGACCGCGCTGGGGCAGTCAGTTCTTGGCCCAAGGTGACTTGTGCGGCGCGGCGGCGGTGACCGCTGCGGCTTGTTTCTGGTCCGTCTGCTCGGCCGAAGGTACGGTGCAATAGGCGGTGAGCAGGATGCCCAGCGACCAGGTTACCGCTTTCCAGCGGCTCGCAAAAACCTGATTGATCTTGGTGCCAAAGCCGAACATGGCGCTGAATATAACGCCGCCGGGTTAAGGAACCTTAGCCGCCTCAAGCTTGAGCTCGTAGAGCAGCTCAAGCGCCTCACGCGGGCTCAGCTCATCGACATCAACCGCCCCCAGCCGCGCGCGCAGCTGATCGATCAGTTCTTCCTTGTGCTCAGCCGCCGCCGCAAACAGCGGCAGCTCGCCCAGTCCGGCGGCGATCCCGCCAGTCTGGGCGCGGCCTTTTTCCAGCCGGTCGAGCACCGCCTTGGCCCGCGCCACAACTGGGGCAGGAACCCCGGCCAGCTTGGCCACCGCCAGCCCGTATGACCGGTCAGCCGGCCCGCTCGCCAGTTCATGCAGCAAGACCAGCTCGCCCTGCCATTCGCGCGCGCGGACATGGTGCAGCGACAGCGCCTCACAGCTTTCGGCCAGCCGCGCCAGCTCGTGGTAATGGGTTGCGAACAGGCAGCGGCAGCGGTTGCTGCCATGCACCGCCTCAACCACCGCCCAGGCCAACGCCAGCCCATCATAGGTCGAAGTGCCGCGCCCGACTTCGTCAAGGATCACAAAACTGCGCGTCGTTGCTTGCGCCAGGATCGCTGCGGTCTCGACCATCTCGACCATAAAGGTCGAGCGCCCGCGCGCCAGATTGTCCGACGCGCCGACCCGGCTGAACAGCCGGTCAACCAGACCAATCCGCGCCGCCTCGGCCGGGACAAATCCGCCCGCCTGCGCCAGCAGCACGATCAGCGCGTTCTGGCGCAGGAAGGTACTCTTGCCGCCCATGTTGGGCCCGCCGATCAGCCATAGCCGGTCGGTCGGCGACAAGTGGCACTGGTTGGCGACGAACCGCTCGCCCTTGGCCGCCAGCGCTGCTTCGACCACCGGGTGCCGCCCGCCGGTAATATCGAGCACCGCCTCATCGGCAATCTGCGGCCGCGTCCATCCGCCTTCCGCCGCGCGCTCGGCTTGACCTGCCGCAACATCGAGCCGGGCTAGCGCCTGCGCGGTCACCGCGATGGCTTGGCGTGCGGCCACTGCGCGTTCGCACAGCTCTTCGAAATGCGCTTCTTCGGCGGCGAGCGCATGGCCGCCGGCTTGCGCAATCCGTGACGCTTCTTCGTGCAGCGCAATCGCATTGAAGCGCACTGCCCCAGCCATCGTCTGGCGGTGCGTGAACTGGCTGCCCGGCGCCATCAATGGGTCGGCGTGCTTGGCCGGCACTTCGATGAAATAGCCGAGCACCCCGTTGTGGCGGATCTTGAGCGCGGCAATCCCGGTATCGGCGCGGTACTTGGCCTCCAGCGCGGCAATCGCGCGGCGGGCATTGCCCGAAATCTCGCGCAGTTCGTCCAGCGCATGGTCATAGCCCTCGGCGATATACCCACCTTGGCCGCGCTCGGTCGGTGGGGCTGGCACCAGCGCGCGGCTGAAATGATCGGTCAGCGCGGCGTGGCCGGTCAGCGCCGGCATCAGCGCTTCGAGCAGCGCCGGACGGTCCCGACGGGTCAGCAAATAGTCGTGGACCCGGCGCGCCTCGCTCAGCCCATCGCGCAACTGGCCAAGATCGCGCGGGCTGCCCCGGCCCGCTACCACACGGCCCAGCGCGCGGCCAAGGTCGGGCAAGGCGCGGAGCACGGTGCGCAGATCGCCGCGCAGCAGCGGATCAGTGTGCAGCCAGTCCACCAAGGCCAGCCGCGCCTCGATCCCGGCCCGGTCAGTCAGCGGGGCCGACAGGTCTTCGGCCAGTTGGCGCGCGCCCGCCCCGGTAACGCAGCGATCAACCGCTTCGATCAAGCTGCCGCGCCGCCCGCCCTGATTGGCGCTGAGGATCTCAAGGCTCGCCCGGGTCGCCTCATCCATCGCCAGATGTGCAGCCCCAGCGCGGGCAATCGGCGGCAACAGCAGCGGCAGATTGCCGCGACTGACATGCTCGAGATAGGCCATCAGCCCACCCGCCGCCGCCAGCATCGCGCGGGTAAAACTGCCGAACCCGTCAAGCGTTGCGACATCGTGCAGCGTTTTCAGCCGCCGCGCCCCGGCATCGCTCGAAAAGTCCTGCGGGGGCCGGGCGATAACCTCTGCCGAAATGCCCGCCAAACCTTCGCTCGCCACGACCTCGCTAGCCCCCAGCCGGGCCAGCGCCGCACCCAGCAAGTCGGGTGGGCACTCTTCAAGCTCCATCCGGCCGGTCGAGATATCGCAGGCAGCGATCCCGAACACGCCGCGCACTTCACACACCGCTGCCAGCACATTGGCACTGCGCGGTTCGAGCAAGGCTTCTTCGGTCAGCGTGCCAGCGGTGACCAACCGGATGATCTTGCGTGCGACCAGGGCCTTCGATCCACCGCGCTGCTTGGCCTGTTCGGGGCTCTCGGTCTGGTCAGCGATCGCGACCCGGCAGCCGGCTTTGATCAGCCGCGCCAAATAGCCTTCGGCCGAATGCGCCGGCACCCCGCACATCGGGATCGGCACGCCGAGATGCTCGCCCCGGCTGGTCAGCGCAATGTCGAGCACTTGCGCGGCGTGCCGGGCATCGTCGAAAAACAGCTCGTAAAAATCGCCCATCCGGTAAAACAGCAGGCAATCGCCAGCCTGCGCCTTGAGCGCGAGGTATTGCGCCATCATCGGAGTGGACGCGGGAGCAGGAGCAGAGGCTTGCACCAAACAGCACTAGCGCCGCTTTGGATGATTCGGGAGGCTTGGCGGGCAAGCTTTCCCCTATCGCGTTTGCGCCACTTCCGTTAGGGCAAAGGCCAATCCGGGAGGAACCAGTGGCAGAAGAAAGCAATGTCCGTTTCACAGAGCGTGAAGCGCTGTTTTATCACAAGACGATCCGCCCCGGTAAGATCGAGATTATCGCCAGCAAACCGATGGCGACCCAGCGTGACCTCAGCCTGGCCTATTCGCCCGGCGTCGCGGTGCCGGTGCAGGCCATCGCCGATAATCCCGCCGATGCGTATGAATATACCGCCAAGGGCAATCTGGTCGCGGTCATCACCAATGGCACCGCGATCCTGGGGATGGGCAACCTCGGCGCGCTCGCATCAAAGCCGGTGATGGAAGGCAAAGCGGTGCTGTTCAAGCGCTTTGCCGACGTCGATTCGATCGACATTGAGCTCGACAGCGAAGATCCCGATGCCCTGATCGAGGCGATCGCGATGATGGAGCCGAGTTTCGGCGGCATCAACCTTGAAGATATCAAGGCCCCCGAATGCTTCGTGATCGAGCAGGCCCTGCGCGACCGGATGAAGATCCCGGTGATGCACGACGACCAGCACGGCACCGCGATCATCGCGGCGGCCGGCCTCGTCAACGCCTGCTTCCTGACCGGGCGTGAATTCAAGGACGTCAAGGTTGTGGTCAACGGCGCGGGCGCTTCGGCGCTCGCTTGTACCGCGTTGATCAAGTCGATGGGCGTGCGGCACGAGAACGTGACCGTCTGCGACACCAAGGGCGTTATTTATGTCGGACGCGCCGGGGTCGACCAGTTCAAGTCGGCCCATGCGATCCAGACCGAAAAGCGCACATTGCAAGAAGCAATGGTCGGGGCCGATATCGTGCTCGGGCTCTCGGCAGCGGGCGCGATCACGCAGGACATGGTCAAGGCGATGGCGCCTGCGCCGATCATCTTCGCGATGGCCAATCCCGACCCCGAGATTACCCCGCCCGACGCCAAGGCTGTGCGCCCCGATTGCATCGTCGCGACCGGACGCTCGGACTTTCCCAATCAGGTCAACAATGTCCTCGGCTTCCCGTTCATTTTCCGCGGCGCACTCGATGTGCGCGCGACTGCGATCAACGAAGAGATGAAGATCGCCGCGGCCCATGCCATCGCCGAACTGGCGCGCCAGCAAGTGCCCGAGGAAGTCGCGGCGGCCTATGGCAAGAAGTATCACTTCGGCCCCGACTACATCATTCCCGCGCCGTTTGATCCGCGGCTGATGGAGGTCGTATCCTCCGCCGTCGCTAAGGCCGCGATGGATTCGGGCGTGGCGCAGAAGCCGATCGAGGATTTCGACGCTTATCGCCACAGCCTCAAATCGCGGCTCAACCCGACCACTTCGGTCCTGACCCAGGTTTACGAGCAGGTCATGGCCAACCCCAAGCGGGTGATCTTTGCCGAGGCCGAGAACGAAATCGTGCTGCGCGCGGCGATCCAGTACCGCGAATTCGGTTATGGCGAACCCGTGCTGGTCGGGCGGACCGAAGCAGTCAAAGCCCTGCTCACCGAACTCGGCGTGGGTGACCCGGACAGTTATCACATCGAGAATTCGGCAGTCAGCACACACGTGCCCGCGATGACCGAGATGCTGTACGAGCGATTGCAACGGCGCGGGTTCCTCGCGCGTGATGTCCGCCGGATGGTCAATCAGGACCGCAATGTGTTTGCCTCGGCGCTGCTCAAGCTTGGTGTGGGCGATGCGCTGGTCACGGGGATCACCCGGACTTTCGCGCAGACGATGCGCGAAGTGCGCCAGGTCCTTGATCCGGGCGAAGGCCGCCTGCCGTTCGGGATCCATTTGCTGATCGGCAAGAACTCAACCGTGTTCCTCGCCGACACCACCGTCAACGAACGCCCGAGCGCCGAGGAACTGGCGGTAATCGCGAAGGAAACCGCCGCCGTCGCGCGCCGCCTCGGCCACGAACCGCGCGTCGCCTTCCTCAGCTATTCGACTTTCGGCAACCCGCCGGGACGCTACCTCGAAAACATTCGGGACGCAGTCGCCTTGCTCGATGCTGGTGAGGACCCAGGCTTCGAATACGAAGGCGAAGTCGCGCCAGACGCAGCACTCAACGTTACCGTGATGAAAAACTATCCGTTCAGCCGCCTGACCGCCCCGGCCAATGTGCTGGTTATGCCCGGGCTGCAATCGGCGAATATCTCGGCAAAGTTGCTGCGCGAACTCGCCGGCAGCCCGACCATCGGCCCGATGCTGATCGGAATGGAAAAGCCGGTTCAGATTATCCCGATGACGGCAATCGCGCCGGATGTTTTGACGCTGGCCGTCTTGGCCGCGGCTGGGATTGTCGGTTAGCCATTAGCCCCAAGCGCGATACATTCCGTAACCGCTGGTCAACGTCAGGACGATCCCGACCAGGATCAGCATGGTCTTGGGATTGAAATGCTTGGCCGCCCAAGCCCCGATTGGGGCGGCGGCCAGGCCGCCGATCAACAAGCCCAGCGTCGGCCCGGCGATATCGGCCAAACCGATGCGGTAGATGAATGCTGCCGAGACGGTGATGGTCAGGAAGAATTCGACCGAATTGACCGTTCCTACAACCTTGCGCGGGTCAGCGCCTTGGATCAGCAGGTTCGATGTGACTACCGGCCCCCAGCCACCGCCGCCGGCCGCATCAAGGAAACCACCGAACAGGCCCAACGGCGCGATCAGTTTTGCTTCCTTGATCTTGGGCGGATAAAATAGCCCGCGCGTCAGGATGTAAATGCCGACCCCCGCGAGATAGAGCAGCACGAATGGCTTGACCGTGGCGCTCTCAAACGAGGTCAGGACATATGCTCCAAGGATGCCCCCGATCATTCCGGGGATCAGCAGCCTAAAAAATAACCGCTTGTCGATATTGCCATGGAGCAGATGGCTAATCCCCGATGTTGCGGTGGTAAAGCACTCGACCAGGTGGACCCGTTGCGAGGCGACCGCCGGCGACATTCCCGGGACTGCGATCAACAGGAGCGTGTTGGAGATTACCCCGAAGGCCATCCCCAGCGCCCCATCGACCAATTGCGCGGCAAACCCGATCGCAATGAACGGCAGCAGATAGGCCAGATCAAAGCTTCCAAAATCCATAGCCGGTCGATTCTCCTGCGTTTGTCGACTAGATTGCTAGAGTTTGCATGGTGAATGCGCGAGAAAGATTTTCAGCGTAGCGTCGAAGCGAAATTATTCTGCGGCAACCTGCCGGATTGTGCGGTCGGCCGTGAGGCAGGGGGTGAACTATGCGCACGAGACTGAGCATTTGCGCCCGCAAGGCGCGCTACGCGTCCGAAGCCGAAGCGCTGGCTGCGGCGCAGCAGGCCAGCTTCGCGCTCAGACCCTATCGCTGCGATCGCTGTTGGCGGTTCCATCTGACCGGCCGGACCAAGGGCAAACGCGTGCCACGCCCAACGGGTTGATTCGCTTTCACCGCTATACTGCCTTGGACCCAAGCGCGAGCTGGACGGCGGCGGCGGCATGGAGCTGCGTTGTGTCGAACAAGGGCACCGCACTGTCGCCCGCGCTGACCAGCAGCATGATCTCGGTGCAGCCAAGGATTATGGCCTCGGCGCCGCGGCCGACCAGCCGGGCGATCACTTGCCGGAATGCAGCGCGCGAACTTTCCTGCAAGATACCCGCCACCAATTCATCATAGATGATCGCGTGGACCAGCGCACGGTCGTCAGCATCAGGGATCAGCACGTCGAGCGCGTAACGCTCGGCCAGCCGGTCTTTGTAAAAGCTCTGCTCCATCGTGAACGCCGTGCCAAGCAACGCGACGCGGCGGAGCCCGGCGGCCTGGATTGCCGCACCGGTCGGATCAGCGATGTGGAGCAGTGGAATGCTGACCGCCGCCTGCACCTCCTCTGCCATCAGGTGCATTGTGTTGGTGCAGATCAACAAATGATCCGCCCCGGCCCCTTCCAGCCGCTGCGCTGCATCGATCATCAACGCAGTTTGCGCGGACCAATCACCGGCCCGTTGCAACGCTTCAATCTCGGCAAAATCGAAAGACCACAGCAGGCACTTGGCCGATGCTGTCGAGCCGCGCACGGCGCGCACGCCTTCGTTGAGCAGGCGGTAATACTGCGCCGAGCTTTCCCAGCTCATCCCGCCGATCAAGCCGATCGTGGTCATGGCCGGCGCCGGTAGCGGAAGTACCAGACTTCGTGGTGGTAGACCGCGCGAGCCTTGGCTTCATAGCGGGTCTCGGGCCAGCCGCCGGGACGGTTCTGGAATTCCGCCGGATTGTCGCAGAGCCATTCGAACTGGTGAGTATGGCGGCGCATGACCATCAAGGCATGACGCACGTAAATCGAGTGATCCGTGCCAAAGCGGAACTCGCCGCCGGGTTTGAGCTTGGCCGCGAACAGATCGAGCGGGCCATCGTTCATCATCCGCCGCTTGGCATGCCGTGCCTTGGGCCAGGGGTCGGGGTGGAGCAGATAGAGGAAGCTGAGCGAGCCATCGGGGATCCGCCGCAGCACTTCCAGGGCGTCCCCGTGATGGATCCGGACATTGCCCAACGGGGTGCTCGACCCGCCATCGCCGTCAACGTGCACCAGCGCCTGCGCCACGCCGTTGAGAAACGGTTCAGCCCCGATGAAGCCGTGATCGGGCAGCATATCGGCCCGCGCCGCCATATGCTCGCCGCCGCCAAAGCCGATCTCAAAGTGCAGCGGGCGGTCATCACCGAACAGCACTGGCGCGCTGACCGGGCCGGCCGCGGGCATCGCAATCCGCGGCAGTAGGGTATCGACCAGGCCTTGCTGGCCGGCGCGCAAGGGCTTGCCTTTGGAGCGGCCATAGAGGCGGTTGATCGTCGTCGGATCGCCGGGCTTGTTCGCGGTCATGGGAGCGCCATTAGCGGCGCAGGCGGCACTGCGCCAGCCACCAAACCAAAACGGCCCGCCGGTTGGGGCGGGCCGTCTGAGATGACAATTGCGGGTAGGAAGACTTAGGCGGCTTGCGCCTCTTCGCCCGGATCGCGCAGCACATAGCCGCGGCCCCAGACGGTTTCGATGTAATTATCGCCGCTGCAGGCGTGCGCCAGTTTCTTGCGCAGTTTGCAGATGAACACGTCGATGATCTTGAGTTCGGGCTCGTCCATCCCGCCATACAGGTGGTTCAGGAACATTTCCTTGGTCAGTGTGGTGCCCTTGCGCAGCGACAGCAGCTCGAGCATCGCATATTCCTTGCCGGTCAGGTGGACCCGCGCGGTGTCGACTTCGACAGTCTTGGCATCAAGGTTGACTGCCAGCTTGCCGGTCCGGATGACTGATTGCGAATGGCCCTTCGAGCGGCGCACCACGGCATGAATGCGGGCGACCAGTTCTTCGCGGTGGAACGGTTTGGTGACGTAATCGTCAGCGCCGAAGCCAAAGCTGCGAACCTTGGAATCCATCTCGCTGATCCCCGAAAGGATCAGGACCGGGGTCTGCACCTTGGCCACGCGCAGCTTCTTGAGCACGTCATACCCGTGCATGTCAGGCAGGTTGAGGTCGAGCAGGATGATGTCGTAATCATACAGCTTGCCCAGATCCAAACCCTCTTCGCCCAGATCGGTCGAATAGACGTTGAAGCCTTCGGTAGTCAGCATTAGTTCGATAGCCCGCGCCGTGGTCGGCTCGTCTTCGATCAACAACACGCGCATGGGTAGTCCCCTTTTGCCCCAGAACTGCAAACACTAACCCTTTGGAAAGGGTCATTGCTCGCCATTAACCATATGACCAATGAAGATGAAAGGTTAATTTCTCGTAAACGGCGGGAATGCGCGAGTCGCGGATCAGGCTCAAAATGCCTATGCGTTTTCTTTGCCGGGATCGACACGATCACGGCTCTGCTTCTTGTCCTGCATTTCGGTTTGCACCTTGGTCTTGGGATCAAGGATTGACGCCATGAACAAGCCAATGGCGATGACAAAATCGTGGCTCTTCTTGCGAGCCGGCAAAGCACCTGGCTTCGCCCCATGGCGAGCCTTCGATAAAATGGTTCTTAGCACCCTCAACCCTCAATCACCCTCGTCGCAGGATGATGTTTATCCAGATGCTTGCGGATGATCTTCAGGTTCTTGCTATTCGAGCGGTAGAGCAGATCGAACAGATCGCCCGCCACCGGCACCGCGCCAACCAAGGTATCGATCCCGACATTGCCGGCCATCCGCCACAGCTGCCAGCGCGGCATGCCCAGGTTGCGGGCCTCCCACACCAGATATAGCCCCATCGCAGCGGTGATCGCATCACCGGCCACCGGAACCAGCCCGATAATCGCGTCGAGCCCGACCCGCCGCCCCAGCACCGGGATTTCAAACATGCCTTCAAGCATTTTCTCGAGCGCTTCGACGCGCCGCCGAACTGAATGGGGATCGGTCCCCAAGGGCAATTCGGCCGTCATCCGCCGCAATTTATCCCGCTGTTCCATGGCAACCCTTCGTTGCGCGAAGCAAAGCACCCGCCATGCCTATTTGGGGACTATGGCCAGCGGCATCAAGGGATGGATCGCCCAGCGATTGGGCGCGAAGCCAGTGACGCTCGAACTGACCAGCGACCAGCGGATCGGCACGCCGATCGGAATGTAGGTATTCTCCACGGTCAGCTTGGCCTCAGCCTCGGCCAGCAGATCCGCGCGCTTGGCTGGATCGGGCTCGGCATCGGCCTGCTGCACTAGGCGATCGGCGGTGACGCTGCACAGCGCCCGGAGCGGCCCGCAGGCAAGTTGATTGAAATACCACGCCGGCCGGGCATAGCGCGCTGTCAGATCGACCAGCCGCAGATCGGCCTCGCCGGCCAGCGGCACCCGGCGTGCTTCGAGGCCCGCCGCTTTCAGGTCGGCCGCAAACTGCGTGAACAGCAAATCCGCGCCGGGCCCAGCCGGCAGTGCGATCCGCAGCGCCACCGGTCCGCCGTGCGCGGCCTTCCAGCGCTGCACCCGCAAGCCCGCCAAGGCCTGACGTTCTTCGATGGTCCGGCCTTGCCAGCGCTCGCTGACCGCGCCGCTGTCGCCTTCCAGCCCCGGGGTCAGCACCCGGGTGGTCACTACCCAGCCATTCAGGTTGAACGTTTTGATAAGCGCGTCACGGTCCAGCGCCATGGCAATCGCCTCACGGTTTTCCGGCAGCGACAAAAACCCATCCTGGTGCAACACCGCCAGCCCGAACAACCCCGCCACCGGATCGAACTGGATCGCCGAGCGCGAGATCCCGGCTTGGGCGAGCCGCGGGTAATCGACCAGCGTTCCGCCGATCACCACCGAGACATCGCCGTCGCTGAACAGTTTGACCGCTGGTCCAGCTGGTACTGCCGAAAACCACAGGTTGCGGACCCGCTTGGACCAGTTTTCTTCCTGCGGCAGCCCGCGCAGCTCGGGCGCAATGGCTTTGAGCAGCACGCCCGGCAGCTTGAGCTCCTGATCCGTATCGCGCCGCGAATTCATCGGCCCGGCCCCGCGCCCCGCGCCTACCAGCCCCAGTTCGGGCTGCGCGAGCAGTTGCAGCAGGTCCGGGGCCTGGCGATCGAGCCGGATTTCAATAACCCGGCCCGCCATGGCGCGCACCTCATCGATCACCCGCAGGTCGGCGCCAAGCGGCTGACTGCCCTGTGCGCCGATGGCTTGCAACAATGCCGCGCGGGCCGATTCGGCGGTAATTGCGCTGCCATCGGCCCAGGTGCCATCGCGCAGGCGGAAAATGTAGCTGAGCCCGTCATCGGTCACGATCCAGCGGTCGGCCAGCGCGGGGACCACGCGGCCCTGCTCATCAAACGCGACCAGCCCTTCGACCGAGGCAGCGCGCAGCGCTTGTGCAGCCAATGGCCAGCGCGGCCCGCCTTGCGAAAGTGAGGCCGGGTCTCCGATCGCGACGATTTCGGTGGCGCGGTCATCGCTGCCGAAACACCCCGCCAGCAACAGGCTGGCGATTGGGGTAATTACAAAGAGCAGAAACGGGCGCGGCAGCATCGTGCCCTCGACACTATCTGAAATGACCACCCCCGCCCAGTGCCATTGCGGCCAGCAGGCAAGCAAAAAGTTTCTAGAGTTTGCGCAGCGAACCCTGCTCCGCAATGGCGAGCGGCGGGCGGACAAACCGCGGTGTGCCCTCGCCTACTGGAGTTGCGGCGCGCGCGACCCGCGGATCGATCTCCTCGCGGAAGGCAATGCCAAAGCGCGTATCCTGGACCCAGGCCACCGCGCCTTCGATCCAGCCGATATTGCGGATGTTGATCCACACAACCTGGCCGCGCTGAACATTGAAGGTGCCTTCGGCCATCAGCCCGCCGGATGAGAGATTGCGAACGCGGATCCGGTGCTCACCTTCAAGCCCGTCAACCCGCAGATCAGCCATGACGAACAGGCTGTCGCGTCCGATTTGCCGGTTTTCGCTGTCGTCCATTGCCGCTCTTTCCATGCACTGCTGTCCAGCTGCTAACGCCCTGAACAAGTCAGTCCCAGCGGGCGTACTCCCAAACCACGAAAAAGCAGTTAACGCCTGACTAGGGGTTAATCGTCGCGTGAAATTTTTTCGCGGCGCTCGTGCGCCTCTTGAGCCTCAACCGTCATCGTAGCGATCGGCCGAGCCGACAATCGGCCCAGACCGATCGGTTCACCGGTCACTTCGCAATAGCCGTATTCGCCTTCTTCGATCCGGCGCAGGGCGGAATCGATCTTGGAGATCAGCTTGCGCTGGCGGTCGCGGGTGCGCAGTTCGATACCCCAGTCAGTTTCGCTGGAGGCGCGGTCGTTCAAGTCGGGCTCGCGGATCGGCCCATCCTGCAACTGCTGCAGGGTATCTTGCGCGGCGGAATGGATCAGCTTTTTCCATTCGTGCAGCAAGCGCCGGTAATAATCGAGCTGAGCTTCAACCATGTACGGCTCGGCATCGCTGGGCGAATAATCACCCGCAATCGCGCGTTTGGCCTTGGCCAGTACGTCAATCTCTTCCCCGAGAACCGTCGGCATAAATTCTCCACTTCAAGCCGGCCGAGCGCCGCGTTCCTGCAGGCGCCGGGTGTTCCCGATTGCCTCGCATTGCCGATCCGAGCGGGCCTATAGGCGCACGTAGATTCCCACACAAGCGGCAAACATCACGGCCCATAGAATGGCCGGGATTAGGCCCGCGTGAACGAGGAAAGCAGGGCCCGCAGACGGCGTTGGGCGCAGCGGGTCTGTCACAATTCGGGACTAATTTGCCGCGGCGTTAACTATTTGTTGAGCATGTTCGGGAAGGTTCAGCTCAGACGGCGGGCCAGCAGCCTGCACCACAGGGGGTAAGTGAAATGAGCAGTGCCTGGATCAACCGCAGCCAAGTCAGCCTGGCCGATGACCGTAACGAAGACCTGCTGGTCGCCAGTTGCCTGGCCGCCGCCGCGCAAGGCGATATCAGCGCCTATTACGATCTGGGCGTCGCCTATTCGACCGGCAGCCACGGCGTCGATTGTGATCTGATCGAAGCGCACAAGTGGTTCAACCTCGCGGCCGTTTCCGGCCACGGTGAAGCGCAGTTATGCCGCGGCGATATCAGCGAGGAAATGACCGCGCGAGAAATCGCCGAAGCTCAGCGCCGCGCCCGCGAATGGATCGCCGCCGGAGCCCGCCGCGCGGCTTGAACCATCAGACCTTTTTGAACGGCGTCCGTTCACCCAGGTACAGGCTGTCCGCTGCCACCCCCCCGCGTTCGCGGGCCAGGAAATCGGCGACAGCTTCGCGAAACCCCGGGTGCGCGATGTAATGCGCGGACCAAGTCTGGACCGGTTCATACCCCCGCGCCAGCTTGTGGCCGCCTTGGGCGCCCGCTTCGACCCGGCTGAGGCCCAACGCGATCGCAGCGTCGATTGCCTGATAATAGCACAGCTCGAAATGCAGGAACGGCTTCACGACCACCGCCCCCCAATAACGCCCATAGAGGGTGTCGGGTCCGATGAAATTGAGCGCTCCGGCCACCGGCTGATCGCCAGCAAAGGCCAGCACCAGTAAAATGCTCTCCCCCATCCGTTCGCTCAGCAGATCGAAGGCCGCGCGCGTCAGGTAAGGCTGGCCCCATTTGCGCGCGCCGGTGTCCTGATAGAACACCCAGAACGCATCCCAATGTTCGGGCCGGATCTCCGCGCCGCGCAGCGCCTTGATCGTGACGCCTTGCTGCGCCGCCGCGCGCTCCTTGCGCACCGCCTTACGTTTGCGTGACGAGAGCGCCTCAAGAAACACATCGAAGCTGGCGTAGCCGCGGTTTTCCCAGTGAAACTGAATGTCGCTGCGCAGCAACCAGCCGGAGCTTTCAAACAGCGGCACCTGATCAGGCGCGATGAAGGTGGCGTGCGCGGAGGATAATCCATTGGCCTCGCACAATTGCTCGGCGGCGCGCAGGAGCGGCAGCGCCAGCGCCGGATCGGCGAGCAGCAAGCGCGGCCCGGTCGCCGGAGTGAACGGCGCGGCGATCTGCAGCTTGGGGTAATAGTCCCCTCCCGCGCGCTGCCAGGCATCGGCCCAGGCATGATCGAACACATATTCGCCCTGGCTATGCGCCTTGAGGTAAGCGGGCAGTGCCGCGATCAGCGCCCCATCCCTGTCTGCAATCGTGATCGGCGCTGGCGACCAGCCGGTGCCGGGGCCGACCGAGCCCGAATCCTCCAGCGCGCTTAGGAAGGCATGGCTGACAAACGGATTGCCCTGCGCCAGCGCGTCCCATTGCTGCGCCGGCAGTTCGCTGACCGAGCCTGCGACGCGTGCCTCGATCACGCGGCCCCAGCACCTTCAGCAATCGGCGCATCGGCATATTTGGCGGCGCGCTCGCGGTGCTCGGCGCTGCGCACGGTCCAGGTCAGCACCGGCAGCCCGCGTGCACGCTGGCCTGCGGCAAACCGGCTCGGCAGATCGCGGATATCGTAGGCGAGAAAGTCGGGCCGGGCATGCCACAGGCTCAGCCGCCGCTTGATCATGCCGAGCAGTGTCTTGGCATTCTCCTCGGTCACCACCAGCCCGCGCACGGTTTGCGGCGAATGGAGCGAAAACCACCGGACCATCCGCGGGTCAAAGCTCATGATCGCGTGCGGGCCAAGATAGCCTTCGAGCACGCGGCGCACTGCGAGGCACAAGGCGGTTGCCTTGCCGCGCGATCCGCGTACCGACTTGATCTCGATCAGCACCGGCACCTGTCCCTGCAACTGATCGAGCAGCTGGCGCAGGCTGGGGATTGTGTCGCCGCTGCCCGTCAGCGTAATCCGGCCCAGTTCGGCCGCGCTGCGGCTAGCGAGCGGGCCGCTTTCGCTAGTCAGCCGGTCAAGCGTGGCATCGTGGAAGACTACTGCTTGGCCGTCGCTCGATCGCTGAACATCGCATTCCACGCCCATCCCGCACGCCATCGCGGCAGCACAGGCGCTCGGTGAGTTTTCCGGAACGCCCGCCGAATGAAGCCCGCGATGGGCGTAATCGCAGCCACTCAGCCACGCGGCCCTGGCCGCCGCCGGAGCTGGCGCGAGCCAGCGATCAAGCGGGGCGGATAGCAACGATCGCGTCCACTTCGACCGCCACGCCGAGCGGCAGACTGGGGGCGCCAACCGCCGCGCGCGAATGCTTTCCGGCCTCACCAAACACCGCCATCATCAGCTCCGAAGCGCCGTTGGCGACCTTGGGCTGATCGGTGAAATCAGCGGTGCAATTGACGAAAGCGCCCAGCTTGATCACGCGTTCGACCCGGTCAAGCGAACCGAGCGCGGCCTTGAGCTGCGCCAGGATCATCAGGCCGCAGCCTTGCGCCGCCGCGATGCCTTGCTCCAGCGTCACGTCATCGCCGAGCCGGCCCTGGACCAGCACCCCGTCGACAAACGAGACCTGCCCAGAAACAAACGCAAGGTCGCCCGCGATCACCACCGGCACATAGGCCGCGACCGGCGCGGCGGCGGCAGGGAGGGTCAGGCCAAGTTCGATCAATTTAGCCTCGATGCTCATCTGTCTCTCCTAAATCCGGCCCAGCAGCCACGGCAAGGCGTGTTCCCAGGTATCGATCCGGGCGTGGGCATGTCCGGCTTTGAACCCGCAAGTGATGTGCGGCGCCAGCGTTGGCTCACCACATAGGTGAAGGCGGTCGATATCAGGAACCATTTCGGCTGCAGAGCCGTGGTGCTGCGCCAGATCATCGATGAACACCGCGCGGCTCGGCTGGTATTCGGCCATGATCGCCTGCAGCGCCGGGCCTTTGGGCCCCTGGTTGGTAAAGACCCGCACATCGATCCCGTGGTCAGCCAGCTGCCGGGTGCGCGCAGCGTTGTGGCGGTCGGCCAGATTGGTCAGCACCACCACGTCGGCATGTTCCTTCAGCGTATTCATCGCGCCGACCGCGCCCAGAATCGGGCTTTGCCGGTGCATCTCACCATCGAAGAACGCGCCGAGCAGCCGCCAAATCTCGGCCGGTTCGACTTGCTCGCCATTGTCCTTGCGGCGCATCGCGGTCGAAAAATCGTTGCCGATCAGCTTGAACGAAATATCCTGCGTCTCATCCAGCCACTGCCCGAACGGGACGATCATGTGCAGCAGCACTTCGTCGCAATCGCTGATAATCAGTGGCCGATTCATCTGGCAAATCTCATCGGGTCAGACTTTCACGGGCGGCGGCAAGCAGCGCCGGGGTTACGTTCAAGGCCTGCGCCGCAGCGACCAGATCAGGTTCGTGCGCGCAGAGGAAATCGAGCACTGCGCCCAGCAGGGCCGGATCGCTCAAGCCGGCGCGCAATTCGTCTGCCGTCAAGCCAGTCAAGCTGAGCAGGCGTTCGGCGCGCGGGCCATCGCCCAGCACCCAGCCGAGCGCGGACAGCGCCAGTACTGCTGCATCGGGCACGGGGGATTGGGGTTCGCGAAGAATTGTCAGTCTCACTACCAGGGCCTAGAGCAGCGCAATGGCAAAGCGCATCCTTGTTGTCGAGGACAACGACCTCAACCGCAGGCTGTTCTGCGATGTGCTGAAAAGCCAGGGCTACGCGGTCGAGCCGTGCGCCGATGGTCTGCTGGCGCTTGATGCGGCTCGGCAATTCGTCCCCAACCTGATCATCATGGATATCCAGCTGCCCAATGTTTCGGGGCTGGAACTGATCGAACTGGCCAAGAAAGACAGCATGCTGCGCCCGATCCCGGTGCTCGCAGTGACCGCCTATGCCGGCAAAGGCGATGAAGAACGGATTCGCGATGCCGGCGCCGAAGGCTACCTCGCCAAGCCGGTGTCGATCGGTCCGTTCATGGCCGCAGTCAGAGCGCTGGTGGAGAAAGTCCCGGTCTGAAAACTGCCGCCCGCCTAGATTCCGCCCCATTCGTGCCCCACAGGGCGCGCTGACCCTAGGAGCTGACCTTACCCATGACCCGTGATGAAACTGCTGCAAAGATTGCTGCGCTGATCGAACCGTTCAACAAGAAGGGCGCTGCGATCAGCGATGCCACGACCTTTGCCGGCGATCTGGAGTTCGACAGTCTGACCGTGATGGATTTCGTCGCCGAGATTGAAGACGCATTTGACATCATCATCAGCATGAACGCGCAGGCCGAGATCGAGACCTATGGCCAGCTGATTGACGCTGTTGTGAAATTGCAGGGCTGAACCAGATGAGCGAAGGTATCGATGAAGCCGACCGTCCGCAGGTGCTTGAAGGCGCTGGGACTGACTTGTTCTCCAAGTTCGACCCGCTGATCGAGCTGCGCCGCAGCTTGCTGGCGACCGGGCAGGAAGACCCGTTCAGCCTGGTGATGGAGCGGGTAATCTCGCCAACCGTCGCGGTTTGCAACGGGCGTGAGACGATCCTGCTGGGCACTTACAACTACATGGGAATGACTTTCGATCCCGATGTAATCGCCGCAGGCAAGCAGGCGCTCGACGACTTTGGCGCGGGCACCACCGGCAGCCGGGTGCTCAACGGAACCTATGCGGGGCACCGCGCGGTCGAGGAAGCGCTCAAAGAATTTTACGCGATGGACCATGCGATGGTCTTTTCGACCGGGTATCAGGCCAATCTCGGGATCATTTCGACGATCGCCGGCAAGGGCGATTACATCGTGCTCGACATCGATAGCCATGCCTCGATCTGGGATGGCTGCAAGCTGGGCGATGCCGAGATTGTGCCGTTCAAGCACAACGACATCGAGGCGATGGAAAAGCGCCTCAAGCGCATTCCCGCAGGCGCGGGCAAGCTGGTGATCCTCGAAGGGGTCTATTCGATGCTGGGCGACATCGCCCCGCTCAAGGAAATGGTCCGGGTAGCCAAGGAAAACGGCGCGATGGTCTTGGTCGATGAGGCGCATTCGATGGGCTTCATCGGGCCGAATGGCAGAGGCGTGGCGGAGGACCAGGGCTGCCTCGACGACGTCGATTTCGTGATCGGCACTTTCAGCAAGTCGGTCGGCACGGTCGGCGGTTTCTGCGTTTCGAACCATCCCAAGTTCGAGATCATGCGGCTGGTCTGCCGCCCTTACGTGTTCACCGCTTCGCTCCCGCCCAGCGTGGTCCACACCGCCGCCACTTCAATCCGCAAGCTGATGCACGCCGGGAACAAGCGCGCGCATTTGTGGGAAAACTCAC
>JANNYT010000195.1:0-22277 GCA_031410255.1 Novosphingobium sp.
AGGCTATGATCCTGACCCGCGTTATGTGGACCGCGCGCGCGAACAAGGCGCCCGGATCACGCTGACCCGCACCGCCGCGGAAGCGGTCGCTGGCGCGCAAGTGGTGGTGACCGATACCTGGGTCTCGATGGGGCAAAGCGATGCTGCCGCGCGGGTCGCCGCAATGACGCCTTATCAGGTCAACCCGCTGCTGATGGCGGGGGCGGCAGGCGATGCGCTGTTCCTGCACTGCCTGCCCGCGCACCGCGGCGAGGAAGTCAGCGATGCGGTGATCGATGGCCCGCGCTCGGCGGTGTGGGATGAGGCTGAGAACCGGCTTCATGCCCAGAAAAGCATCCTGCGCTGGGTATTCGGCCAGCTGTGAGCGCGCCTGAACATATTGCCGAGGGTGAGACCGGCTACGACCGGGTGATGAGCGTCAGTATTCCGGCGCGCAACGCGCGCGGGCGGGTGGTGCGGCTGGGCCCGGTGCTCGATACGATCCTGGCGGCACATGCCTATCCGCCCGCGATTGCGCACCTGCTGGCCGAGGCTTTGGTGGTGACCGCGTTGATCGGTTCGCTGCTCAAGGACGGCGACGGGCAGCTGACCATGCAGGCGCAAACCGAAAGCGGGATTATCGATCTGCTGGTCTGCGATTACCGCGCGGGCGAACTGCGCGGGTATATCCGGTTCGATGCGGCGCGGCTGGCGCAGCTGGGCGCGAACCCATCGCTCTACGCGCTGTTCGGGCGCGGCTATCTGGCGATCACCTTCGATGTCGCCAGCACCAAGCAGCGCTATCAGGGGATTGTGCCGCTTGAAGGCGCGACGCTGGCCGAGGCTTGCGAGAGTTATTTCGCTCAGTCCGAACAAGTGCCGACGCTGATCCGGGTGGCGGTGCGCAGTGATGGCAAAGGCTGCGTCGCGGGCGGCTTGCTGCTGCAGCATCTGGCCGAGGGCGAGGAAGGGCGCGAGCGGCTGCACGTGCGGATGGACCATCCCGAATGGGACCATGTCGCGGCGCTGGCTGGCTCGACCCGGCATGAAGAACTGGTCGATCCCGATCTGTCGCTCGAAGCGCTGGTCTGGCGGCTGTTTCACGAAGAGGACGAGGTGCGCTTTACACTCGGCCAGCCGCTGGGCCGGGGCTGTCGTTGCAGCATAGATCACTACCGCTCGATCATCGCGAAATTCCCCGAGGAAGACCGCGCTGACATGCGCGACGAGGCGGGTCTGATCCTGGTCGATTGCGCGTTCTGTTCAAAAGTCTTCGAGATCCCAAACTGACCAGCTGGGCTTGAACACTGGCAACTGCCGGTGAACAGGTTGCCTTGGCTAGAGCCAGCGGCTAGCCCAAGCAGATGACTTCAGGACAAATCGAACCTGGCCGTAAGGCGGTGGTGCTGCTCTCGGGCGGGCTCGATTCAATGGTCTGCGCGGGGCTCGCCAAGGCGAGCGGTTACCAGATCTTCGCGCTAACGATCGACTATAACCAGCGCCACTGCCGCGAGATTGATGCCGCGCGCGTGATCGCCAGCGAACTGGGGGCGGTGCGTCATGTCGTGCTGCCTCTCGACTTGCGGCAATTCGGCGGCTCGGCGCTGACTGACGAGATCGCCGTGCCCAAATCGGGGCTGGGTGACGACATCCCGGTTACCTATGTGCCAGCGCGCAATTTGGTCTTCCTCTCGCTCACGCTCGCCTGGGCTGAAGCGCTGGGCGCTCGGGACATTTTCATCGGGGTCAATGCGCTCGACTATTCGGGGTACCCTGATTGCCGGCCAGAATTCATTGCCGGATTCAGCGACTTGGCGGAGCTCGCCACCAAGGCTGGAGCCGAAGGCGGGGCTTTCACGATTCACGCGCCGCTGCAATATCTAGGCAAGGCCGAAATCGCTAGTGAGGCCATCCGGCTCGGGCTCGATCCGGGAATAAGCTGGTCGTGCTACGATCCGCAGCCTGATGGTTCAGCTTGTGGACTGTGTGACAGCTGCAGACTGCGGCGCGAAGGCTTTGCGAAGGCCGGCTTGATCGACCCGATTCGATACGCGGGCGTATAAATGGGAGAACACAGTTGAGCGAACCACAAGTCCCGCCGGCGTCCGAGCAGCAGGCGAGTTCCTACAGCTGGTACGTGCTGCTCGTGCTGGTGCTGGTCTATGTGCTCAATTTCATTGACCGGCAGATCCTCAGCATTCTGGCGGTCGATATCAAGCGTGATCTGGGCTTGACTGATAGTCAGCTGGGGTTTCTGGGGGGCGCGGCCTTTGCGGTATTCTACGCGCTGTTCGGGATCCCACTGGGGCGGCTCGCGGATAATTGGCACCGGGTCAAATTGCTCAGCGGGGGGCTGGCGCTGTGGTCGCTGATGACTGCTCTGTCTGGCTTTGCCACCAACAGCTGGACGCTTACGTTGGCTCGGATGGGTGTTGGGGTGGGTGAGGCAACAGCCAGCCCGACCGCTTATTCGCTGATCTCGGACTATTTCCCGCGCCGCCAGCGCGCCACCGCGCTGTCGATCTATTCGTCCGGGCTTTATCTGGGGGGCGGGGTCTCGCTGCTGATCGGCGCGCGCGTGATGCAGCAGTGGGATGCGGCCTATCACGGCAATGCGCCATTGGGATTGCTCGGCTGGCAAGCAGCGTTCCTCGCGGTGGGGCTGCCCGGCTTGATCATGGCAGTGTGGGTCGCAACGCTGCGGGAGCCGCAGCGCGGCCTGATGGACGGCGATCTGCGCACCCAGTCGGCGCGGCCGTTCGCGGCGTTCTTGCAGGATCTGGGCGGGATTGTGCCGCCATTCACGTTTTGGGGCGCTTGGCAACGCGGCCCGGCTGCTTTGGCCATCAACGTGGCGGTGGCGGCGGGCTTGGCGGCCTTCTCGTGGCTGATGATCCGAATTACGGCAAACTTCCCGCAATGGTCTGCGGTCGGCTTTGGTTATTATGCGGTGTTTTCGTGGGTAAGCGCGCTGCGCGCCCGCGACCCCGCAACCTTTCGGCTGATCTGGGGAACGCCAGCCTTTATCTGCACCGCGCTGGGCTATGGCCTGATCTCACTGGTGGCTTATGCTCTGGCGTTCTGGGCCGCGCCCTATGCCGAGACTGTGTTGAAACTGCCGAAGCAGGAACTGGCCTTTGTGCTCGGCTCCAACGGTGCGATCGCAGGCTTTCTGGGGGTGATCATCGGCGGGCGCATCGCGGACTGGCTGCGCGCGCGCAATCCGGCAGGGCGACTGCTAGTGGTGATGTTCGGAGCAATTTCGCCAATCGTGCCGATCTGGCTGGCCTATACCACCAGCAATCCCACGATGTTTTACGCCATGGGCTTTCTCGCCGGGATGGGCGGCGCTGCAGCCTTGGGCGCGGCTGCGGCGACCACGCAGGATCTGGTCCTGCCGCGAATGCGCGGAACTGCCACGGCGTCGTTCTTTCTGGCGACGACCTTGGTCGGGTTATCGTTCGGAGCCTACTTCGTCGGCCAGATTTCGGACTTCGCGGGAACGATTGTGGCAGGAAAGAATACCGGCAACCTGCGCGTGGGCATCCTCGCGCTGCTGGGCTTCGCGCCGATCGCGCTCGCACTGCTGCTTTATGCCTATCGCACCGTGCCCGCCGCCGAAGCGACACGTAACGAGCGGGCCGGTGAAGCGGGCTGAGCCGGGCTAGCGATTGAGGACGGCACAGGCGATCCGGGTGCCGCTGTTGCCGCTGGGATCGGTCAGGTAGTCATCACGGTCGGCGTGGATGACCAGCGCGGTTCCGTCGGCGTCGAACAGCGCCGCTTCCACTTCAGCGCGCGTGCCGTTCAATTTGGCAGTGACCGTGCCCGTGCCGTAACCATCCACCGTCAAGTTCGGCAAATCGCCCAGGTGGCTTCCGGCGGGATTGGCACTGCCGTGCTGCATCCTGCGCGGATTGAGGTGCGCCCCGGCTGAGGCAAAGCTCGGCGCAGCACAGACTCCAACGGTGTGCAGATGGAGCCCGTGCGCGCCTTTAGGCAGTCCGATCGCGGTCACATTGATCGTCACTTCATCTCCGGCAGCAAACACTGCGACCGTCCCAGCCAGCGCACCATTGGCACTATGCAGCGTTCCGGTGGCCAATTTGGCGGTCGGGATCTGTCCGACTGATGTGCAGGCGGTCAGACAAGCGGCCAGACAAAGCGCGCTGGCAACAAAAGTGGCGGATTTGATGGTCATGGTGGAAGCTCCATAATCGAGTCGCCGCCACCATATAGAAAAAGGGGCCGGATTGCTCCGGCCCCCCAATCTTTGTCGCTTTGCAGCGAAGCTTACATGCCCGAACCCGGGCCGTAGGTGATTTCCACCCGGCGGTTCTGCAGTTCGCGAACACCATCCGCAGTAGGAACGCGGTTGTTGTTTTCGCCGAAGCCTTGGCTGCTGATCGCGCCCGACGGGATGCCGTGCGAGGTCAGATACGAAGTAACCGAAGCGTTCCGGCGTTCCGACAGGCCCTGGTTGTAGGTAGGTGCACCCGAACGGTCAGCATAACCTGCCAGCATGATCGGCACATTGGCGCAGTTGCCATAAGCTGTCACAGCGCTGTCGAGGATCGAAGCTGCCTCTGGGGTGATGTCCGACTTGTCCCAATCGAAGAACACGATGTACGGACCCTTGTTGCAAATCGGCGCTTCAGGCGCAGGCGGCGGGGTCGGTACTGGAACCGGTGCAGGCACTGGAACCGGAACCGGCACAGGAATTACTTCCGGAGCGCCACCGAAGTTATAGCCCAGCGTCAGCATCAGCGAGTGCGAGCGGAAGCGAGTGTCAGTCGGCACTCGCTGCCCGCCAGCGCCGCTTACCAGGTTCACGTGATCCTGATTGTAGAGGCGATACTTCATACCGATGTCGACGTTGTCGGTGATCGGGTAACGCACGCCGGCCAGAGCCTGCCATGCAAAGCCGCTGTCCGAATCGTTGAAGTCGTATGCCGTGCCGGTTGCGTCGGTCAGAACCTTGACGCGACCAATACCAGCGCCACCGCCGACAAAGCCCTGCAGACCGTCGTCCGGACCGAAGTCCAGCAAGCCGTTCATCATGAAGCTAAGTGCGCTGACGTTGCCAGTCAGAGTGTTGCTAGCGCTGGAGAAAGTCGTCGACGAGCTAACGTTGAAACCTTCAACCGAAGCACGGCGATAGCTGGCTTCTGCTTCAAGACGGAAACCGCCAAAGTCATAACCGACAATCGCACCAGCGTCGTATCCGGTTTTGCTGTTAAGCGTACCGAAGCCAGGGCTGACCAGATTTTGCATGTCTTCGACGAGCGTGCCGCCGAGGTCACCTTCAATGTACCATGAATCATCGCGGGCCAGAGCCGGCGTCGCAAGGACCGTGGAGGCCAGCGCCATCCCAATAACGAGTTTGCGCATAATTGTATTCCCCTTTTAGATAGGATTAAGCCACCGAGTGGGAAATTGTCTAACTGCTTCGATTTGAGCGCGCAAGCGGGCAAAATTGCTAACTGTGGCAATTATGTCGCTTTTTGGCCCGCCGCAGGCACGAAATGACGTTGTTTTGCGCCGACCAGCGCTGACTCATCAAAAAGTAGCAAAGAACAAGCGCTTTCGATCTAGCTAGAAGGAATCAATCCGGCCACCGTTAGAATGCTTATCAATGCGTTGATCGCCACGCGCGCCTCAACATCGATCGTTGTCCCGCCGCTTGGGCTGGCTGGGCGCGCAGCGGCAAGCCAGCTGCCCTTGAACCGCATATCCTGGCCGGTGGCGCGGTTGAGCATCCGCAGCCCATCGCGCGGAGCAAAGAACAGCCAGTTGCCTGCCTGTCGCGCAGCAATCTGGCCGGTCTTGCCGCTCCACGCGCCGCTGGCGCTGCTGCCGACCAGCCAGGCTTGGCCATCGCTCGGGCTGGCTGGCGGCACGGCCAGTTCGGCTTCGATCGCGCCATGCAGCAACGCATCGAGGCGTGCCGCTAACTCGTTAATGAACAACTCCTTTTGCGCCTGGCCGGCGAATAGCAGGGGCAGTTCAAAGCGCGTGGTGCGGCTGTCAAACAGCGGGTCTGGCACGGTGATTCTCCTAAATCAGGGTAATGGTAAGAGGCAGAGAAATTGCGCGATCGCCGCGCTGGCGGACGGTGAAGAACCCCAGCGGCATGGCAGCAACCAGAGCGCTGCGCTCGGCTGCGGTCAGGGACAGCGTGGGCACGGAAAGCTCCCAGCTCGTCACGGTTTGGGTTTCGCTTCCGAACGCTACTGAATAGGCCTCGGCCTGTTCACCAAGCGGGGTCTCGACCAGATCGAGCCACGACCAACCGCCGCGGGCGCGCCGGGTCCAGCCCAGCGCCAGCGAGCCATCGGGCAGCAGCGACCGCACGGGGTGCACCGGCGCTAACGGACGATAGCCGATGCCGCGCAGCGCAATCGGCGCTGTAACGGCGGCGCTGTCACCTGCCCCAATCGCCGCGATCACAGTTTGTGGCGTCTCACCAATGGCTTGCGAATCGAGCGCGGTCCCGTTGCCATCAAGCAGAACGAAGCGCTCGCCAGCGCTGTGCAGGCCAATCACAGCTTCGGTCCCGCCGCGCCCGCGCCAAAGTCCGGACAGCGTCCAGCGCCGATTACCGAGCGGCACAGCTTGCGCAAACTGGATGATCTCGCTGCCCAGTAAGGCCTGATTGGCGCCCATCGACAGCTGCCGCATGGTCGCGTCAAACAATTGCAGATCCTCGCCGATCAGAGTCACGGTGACACTGCGCTCGCGGTCGAACATTAGCGGGCTGGCGGCTGGCAGGGCGGCGTCGGCAGTGCCGATAACCGCGCGGGTCCGGCCGCTGGGGCCGAGCAATTGCAAGGCGCCGTCGCCTTGATCGACATAGAGGCTAGAGCCGGTCCAGGCGGCGGTCGGCGAAGATGCTGCCGCCATGATCAGCGGCACTGCGGTAGCAGCGCTGCCGTCCCATGGCAGCTCGAACGCGGCCAGTTCGGTTACTGGTAGAGCCAGATCTGGCGCCTGACTGGCGCGACCCGGGTCGGCAGTAATTGTGCCAGCGGAATGCGGTGAGAGCCGCTCAAGCGACAGGTCGATCCCTTCGTCATGCCACTCCCACGCGCTCACCCGCCACAGGCCGGGGTGGCCGGTCAGCGTCACTTCGGTGCCCGGCCCGATCGAAGGATCGAGCTGGGTGACGCGCCACGAGATGACCTGCCGGCTCCACTGCGCGCGCTTGGCCGCAGCCTCGACCAGCCCGCGCGCGGCCGCGGCATCGAGCGCGGCGGGCAAGTCGATCGAACGTGGCTGGCCTGGCAGCGGACGGCCCGAGGCGCGCTGGGCGCCGGGCTGATAATCGCGGTCGACATCGTAATAACGCAGCACTTGCAGCGGTTGCTCGCTGGCGGCGGCGCGTTTGCGGGCATAGCCTTGGTTGCCGCCAAAATCCTCGCGCCGGGTGGAAGTGGCGGCTTCGGGCAGGGCCAGTGGTGCGGCTTGGAGCCGGTCGGGCCGGATCGTGAGCAGCTGCGCGCAGCCATCGCAATCGATCGGAAACAAGGGATCGAGCGCGCCGAGCAGCTCGCCCAGCGCGCCTTCACCGCTCAACCCGATCAGGCCGGGCAGCGGCAGATTGGCGTCGAAGTCCCCGATCACGCCGTCAAGCAACTGCGTCAGGTTTAGCGCGGTTTCATCAGCGATGACCTCAAACGACAGGTTGGGCAGGCGGTTACCGAAGTCGGCCAGCTGCAGGTCTTCGAACACGGCATAGGCGGTGCCGCGATAGGCCGGGCAACGCGCTGCGCCTTCGGCGGCGGCCAGCAGCGAGTCAGCTGCCTGATTGCCGGACCCCGTGTGCAGGCGAAATGTGCCGCCCACTTTCATATCACCCGCCGCGCCGCGCAGCAGCTTGCCGTCAGCCCAGATCCGGCCAATCGCGCCGATCGGCCTGCTGCCCAGCGCCACCGCGAAGCTGGCGGTATAGGTGTAATTGGTGACCGTGGGGCTGCCTTTGCCGCTGCTCTGCTTCTCGCGGTGCTCGGTCAGATCGGTTGACCAGATGATCTGCCCGGCCACACGCATCCGTCCGAAATGGCGCGGCAGCGGCATGCCATAGCTGGATGTGGTGACTTTCAATTCGGCCAGCCGCGGTCCCTCGCGCCCCGCCGGTTTGAAAATCATCGTGTCGATCTGCCGCCCGACCAACGCGCCGATCGTGCCGCCCAAAGGGCCGCCGATGGCGCTGCCAACTGCGGAAAGAATCAAAGTTGCCATGAACTTGCTTTCAAGTGACCGGCAGCAACCGCCAGTGGTGGATGAGGGGGCCGCCGGGCAAAGTGCTGCCGCGCACCACGCGGCGCAGACCGGCATGGGCGTGGACCCAGCCAAGGCTGCGATCAGCGATGGCGAGATGAAACTGCGCCGGGCCCGGTGCCAGCATGACCACATCGCCGGGCTCGAAGGGCAGCTCGGCATCTGCAAAGCCGCAAGATTCGGGAGCAGGCAGCCATTGCGCCAGATCGCGCAGGCGCAGCGGATAGCCGGTCGGCAGCACCAGCGCTTGTCCACCGCGCGCCATCGTTGCCGCCAGCAGCCCGATGCAATCGAGGCCGGTGGCGGGATCGCGCCCGTGCAGCCGGAACCGCGTGCCGACCAATTGTTCAGCCTCATTGGCCAGGCGCGCAGGGGTCATTGGCTGGGTGACGGGTAGCGGATGATCAGGTCGTTGCCGGGCAGAAACGGCTCGCCCTGAAAATTGATCGCGTTGGCGAACCGAGTGGCGCAGGTGTCGAGCGTGTGATCGCAGCCTTCGCGCAGTTCCACTCGCGTGCCCGCCGCCGGGACTTGATCGAGCGGGATGCTGAGCAGCAACGCCGACCCCCGCACCTCTGAAACACTGGTGATCATTCCGGCGTAGGGTCCGTCAAGCCAGCGCAAGGTCCCGCCTGCGAAATTGGCCAGGGGCGCGTCGGTGCTGACAGTTGCGGCGTTGCTGGACAGCGCAAAGGCGCTGAGCGAGCCGTAATGCGTGAAGCGCGCCGGTGAGAGCGTGCAGCCTGGCCCGCAAAAGCTCGCCCGGCAGCTGGGACTGGTGCGCGGCACCGGATCGCGCTGCAGTTCGATCTTGCGCGATTGCAAATCGGCGCTGAAGGTTCCGGCCTCTTCGGTTACGGTGCCGATCGTGCCGCGATAGATCACGTGGCGTTCCTGGCTTTCCCAATCGACCAGTCCGATCAGCACCCGCGCACCATCGAACCGCCCGGTCGCCAGGTCGAAGGCATTGATCGAATCGTGGCTGAGCGCGCCTTGCACTTCGGCGCTGTCGGGTTCGAACCCGGCGGTGCGGCGGATCGCGGAAGGAACCATGCCGGGTGCGGCACGGTGGCAGATCCCATCAAACCACAAGTCACGGTCGTGCGCGGTGAAGCCCAGCGCCACCCCGTCGCGGCGGCTGACCCGCCAGAAGGTCGCAGTGGTTTCCAGCGGCTGGCTGAACCATACGCGGCTCAAGATTGCGCCTCGCGCACTTCGATCACCGGCACGCTCGGGGCCTCACCAGCAGCAAACACTGCGCCGGATACTTCCAGCTTGTCTTCGGCAAAGCGCACCGGGACGTCGAAAGTGAACCCGGCGCGGACCGCTTGGCCAGCGGCGGGCGGTGCGGCAAAGCGGATCACGCCGCCATCGATCAAAGTCCAGGCGGTGCTCGCCGCGCCCGCTACGCTGACCGAGATGCTGGCCGTGTGCGGCCGGGTGATCCGGCGCAGCTGGACCGCGTCGCCGCTGCCGTAAGCCTTGAGCAGCGGGAAATCGGCGCGCAGCCCGTCGCCGCTGCCCAGCAGCTGATCGGCCATCCCGGGGGCGGCGGTCATCGCGTTGGAGCTGAAGTCGGTAGGATCGCGCAAGCGAAACCCGCGTGCCGCCCCGCGCCGCGCCCGGAAGAACGCGAGCAGCACGCCCAGTTCCGCCTCGGAGCGGATCCCCGGCCCGACATCGAAGCGCAGCCGCGCGTTTGACCACAGGCTGTTGCGGCGTTCAAACCCCGAGGCGGTGACCGCGACGCTGGTTGAAAATTCGGGCATCACCATGGCATCGCGGCCCAGCGCGAGCGGATAGGGCACATCGTCGAAAGGCAGCATGTCATCCTCGTCGCTGGTGGGGGGCAGCCGGACAAAACCGTCGCGGCAGATTTGGGGGAGCGCCCAGACAAAGCGTTCGTGCGCCAGCCGCTCGGCCGCCTGATCAAGTCCGGCATCGATGCTGCGCCACAGCGCGCTGTCGGTGGCGGCGGGCACGTATCCGGCGAGGTAATCCTGACTGGCCGCCGGATAGCCCAGCCGGGCATTGATCGCGGTGTAAGCGGCGCGGCGGAAGGCGTCAGCGCCGCTGGTCAACCAGTCATAGTCTTCGACTTGCAGCCGGTCGAACGCCGGACTGGCCCAGCCCGTCGGCAGGTTCATCCGCGCCGCTTCGGGCATGGCGGAATCGAGCACGCTGGGCAAGAACGCCAGCAGCAGTACCTCGGCGCTGCCCGGCGCAGCGGCGCTGCGCACCGTATTGCGCAGCGCGATGGTCGAGCTGGACAGCAGCACCCCGGCAGCATCGAGCAGGCTGATCTGCGCAGCGCTGAGGCTAGCCTTGAGGTCGGCGATCACCAGCGGGTTGCCGCCCAGCGCAGCCTTGGCCGCAGCGTCGTACAGGCACGGGCGGCCATCGCTCATCACCCACCACCACGGCTCACCAATCTGCACGCGAACCGGTAGCGCGGCTTCCTTCAGCAGCGCGACAAACCCGGCGGCGGCACTTTTCAGCCAGGCCATCGCGGTGTTGCTGGCTGGGGACAGCAGTGCCGATGGCGGGTCCCACGCGGTCCGCGCTGGATCTCCATTGCTGGCGCACTGCTGCCAAGCATCGGGGCAAAACTGCGCGAGCAATTCGTATGACAGCGATGCAATCGGCGAAAAACCAGCCGCCTTGGCCATGCTGAAGAAGCTGCGGTGCCAGGCTTTGGCCGGGGTGCAGAGCGGATCGCCGCTGCCCGGCACCAGAAAACTGCCGCTGCTTGTACTGAGCCGCATGAAGTGGCTCATCCCGACATAGTGCAGCAGGCTGCCGCGATAACCCAGTTGCAGCGCATTGCGGATCAACCGCGCGGGGGCCTGATTGCAGCTGTCATCATAGGCGGTCGCGGCGGCGAGGCCGTGCGGCGGGACCATGACATCACCCACTTCAAGCATCGCGCGGTGGCCCTCGCAGCGCACTGCGCTCAGCTCGGCCCAGCCTTCAGCCGGGGCGGCCAGTGGCACGGTGCTGGCCGCGACGTAGCCCGGCGCGACCAGCGAAATGAACATCCGGTCGATGTCACCGGGATAGACCGGATCAGCCTCAACCGGCAGCACGAACCCCCCTTTCAGGTTCGAGAAATCGAACGTGATCTGCGCGTCCGCCGCGCTGCCTTGCGCATAGTTCCACAGCCGCACGTACCATGTGCGCGGCTGGCCGGCGGCGTCGCGGCCTTCGATCGTCAGGACCGGGCCATTTACCGCATCGAGTGCCAGCACCCCGCCTGATTGCCAGCGGAACGACAGCGTGGTCTGCGCATAATCGCGGCTGGTGACATAGGCGGTCAGCGGGTGATCGAACCGGTCGGCCGATTCCCAGATGATTCCAGCCAGATCGCCCTGTCGCATGAACACCGCATCGACCCGCAGTGCGTCGGGGGCCATGGTAGTAAGTGCGGCCATCATTGGCCGCGGGAAGTTGACGGTCCAGAATCGCGGATCGAAGCGCTGGATCCAGTCGCTGTCCTGTCCTTCGCGTTTTGCGGCAAGCCAGAAGGCCATCGTTTGCTCTCCTAAGCTTCGTAAAGCGCGCGGCGCACAGCGCTGGCGACCTGGCGGCTCGAGCGCTGCAGCGCTTGCGGGGTGCTGGTCCCTGGCGGCGCGGTGATCGCGATCGAGACTTTGACATCGCGGCCCCCGCCGCCGCCCAGCACGTTTTCGATCCGCCCTGCGCTGGTCGGCATGAACAGTTCGGGCCCGCGTTCGCCCACGACATAGCCGCGCCCCGGCGAAACCGGACCACCGGTGGCGCGCCCCGGCAGGCCGAGCAGCGAGCCGACCAGTTGGCTGATGTTGAGCAAGGCATTTCCGCCGCCTCCGCCGCTGCCATTGCCGCCGCCCAACCCGATCGAACTGAACAGGTTATTGAGTGAGCGGGAGGCGATCTGATCGATCACGCTCATCGCCACGCGGCGCAGATCTTCAAACCCGATGCTGCCCTTGCGCAATGCGCTCAGCAGTCCGCGTTCGAGCGCGTCACCGGCGCGCGAAAAGCCGTCGACCAAGGTGCCATCGAATGAACTGCGCATCGTCGCCACATCGGCGGCAAAGGCTTGGGTGTTGGCGCGCACATCGATCAGCAGGGTATCAACCGTGCCGCTACTTGGACTGGGCATCATCGCGCTCCATCATGCGGGTCAAATCGGTGCGCGCCAGCGGCGCGGCATCGGGTTCAAAAGGCGCCAAGGTGGCGGCCAGCTCGGCCGGGGTGGCCTGCCAGAACTGGTCTGGCCGCCAGTGCAGCAGCCGCGCGGCGAGGCCTGACAAACGCAGTGCTCCGGGGCCAAGCCGCTGGCTCATGGAGCGGGCGGGCCAGCCTCACCCTGCAGGATCTGGCCGAGCAGCACCCGCAGCGGCTTGCTCGCTTGCGCCAGACCGAGCTGCAGCACCGCGCCGCCCACTTCGTCGCGGGTCAGCCCTTCGCCGCTGGGCAAGCAATGCCAGAACAATGCCGTCATTTCGGCCAGCCGCAGTTGCCCTGCGCCCGCGCGCTCGACCAGCGCGAACAGCGGGCCCAGCTCTTCTTCAGCCGCGACCAGCGCGGCAAAACTGGGGCGGAGCAAGCGCGGCGCACCGGCCACGACCAGCGTAGCTTCACCGCGAAACGGATTGGCGCTGCGCTGGGTCATGCCGTGGCAATCGCGCCCGAGC
This sequence comes from Novosphingobium sp., assembly GCA_031410255.1. Taxonomy (GTDB): domain Bacteria; phylum Pseudomonadota; class Alphaproteobacteria; order Sphingomonadales; family Sphingomonadaceae; genus Novosphingobium. The sequence continues at coordinate 12,939 of JANNYT010000195.1, forward strand.
TTTCAAGGCTGAGCGTGTAATTGCGCTCGCCGTTGAAATCGCCCGAATAGTCCAGCTTCTGGACCAGGAAACTTCCGTGGAGTTTTTCGCCGCCCTCAAAACTCAGTTCGTAATCGTCGAGCGTGCCGTTCATGGCATTGGCGCGGACTTGCGCTTCGGCGGCGCTGCCCAGAAAAATCCCCGCCGCGCTGACCGAGACCGAACGCACCCCCGCGCCTGACAGCAGCTCGCGCCAGCCGACGCTGTCCTTGCTGGTGATCACCACGGCATCGCCGGCAATCGACATTTGCGTGGTGCGCAGCCCCGCAACGGTTTGGTACACTGCCGGGGCGGCCCCGTTCGAAATTTTGAGCAGGAAGGCGCTGCCTTTCTGAGCGGTCATGGGATTCTCCTTGAAATGAAGCGGGCTGGGATCAGGCCGCGAGGGCGCGGAAGCGGTATTCGAGCAGGATTGCGCGAGTGTTGCCGGCGCGCCGTTCGGCGCGGGCCCGCAGGAAGGTGATGGAAACGACGCGCAGACCTGTTTGGCCGGGAGGCAGCGCATTGATCCGCGCCTCGATTGCGCTGACCAGGTCGCCAGCCGCTGCGGGTTGATCGCCGCGGCAGTGCAGTTCCAGCGCTATCCGCACTTCACGGCCCGCTACGTCCTTGGCGCTCCAGTCGGCGCTGGCCGAGGCGGCGACGGCGAGCCACGGCAAGGCGGTGCGCGATGGCGCTTCCTCGACCAGCGCATTGAGCTGCGCGGACAAAGTGGGATCGGCGGAGAGCCAGGCCAGCAAAGCGGCGCGAAGCGGGATTTCCATGGGCATCTATCCTTGCGTGAAACGGGGCCAGAGCAGCCTGGCCTGCCGCCAGCGCGCGGCGGGATCGGTCCGCAGCAGCTGCAGCTCGGCTAGCCGCGCGGCGGCCAGCGCCTCGGCCTGCGCGAACAGGCTGGCGGCCAGCGCGGCAAAGCGGTCAGTCATGCCAGGCGGACCCGGCGCCACGGCCGCCACAGTGCGGCGACTGCAGCAGGCGGCAAGGCTGCGCCGCCGCTGGTGTCTTCACGGGCGCGGTACTGGAATGCGGCGAGGCGCAGCACGCCGTGGCGCAGGCCTTCGGGCAGACTGGTCCAATCAGGCGCGATCCCGGCGCTGAACCGCACCGCCACCCGCCCAGCAATCCCAGGGTTGCCGATCTGCACCGCGCCGCCGCCGTCCGCGTCGAGGTCGATCGCATAGCTGGCCACTGGCAAGGCAAAACGCGCGCCTTCAGCCGGGATGCCGTCAACCGCGCTGATCGCTTGCACCGGCCGCGCGCTAAGCAATTGCCAATCGCTCGACGCGCTCAGCACTTCTTCGCAAGTCTGCTGCAATGGCATCAGTCCGGTGAAGCTTTCGCACATCTCCAGACTGGCGCGCAGCAGCGCGCTTAGCTGCGCATCATCGCCAGCGGTAGTAATGCCGAGCCAGTCCTTGAGCTCGGCTAGCGCGGCTGGCGCAAGGACCGCTGGCGTGACAATGGCCCGCTTCATGGCGTTCTCCGTGTGGGAATTTGAATGGGGGTAGTGGCGGGGCCGGCCGCAGCCGGCCCCAACCGATTACGTCGAGATCTTGAGCAGCTTGATCGCGTCGCTATCCAGCACCTGCCCGCCGATCCGCTTGGTCGCGTAGAAGTTGACGTAGGGCTTGTTGGTATAGGGATCGCGCAGGATCGCGGTGGTCTTGCGCTCGGCGATGATATAGCCGTTGCGGAAGTTGCCGAAGGCGATCGGCAGCGCGTTCGCGGCCACATCAGGCATGTCTTCGGCCTCGATCACCGGATAGCCCAGCAGCCGCGCCGGGGCGTTTTCGAAGATGCCTGGCTGCCACAGGAATGAGCCGTCAGCCGCCTTGAACTTGCGCACCGCCGCCAGCGTCTTAGTGTTCATCACGAACACCGCGCCCTGGCGGTGCCCAGCGCGCAGCGAGTGGACCAGATCGATCAGCTTGAGCTCGGGCGTGGTGTCGAACCCGGCGGCGTTGCCGGTGACGGTGTGCTGCAGCGTGCCGAACGCGCGGGTCGCATCGCCGGTCAGCGCGGTCGGCTGTTGCAGGAAGCCCTTGGGCTGGTTGGTGCCGCTGCCGTTGATGAAGGCGGCCCCTTCAGCGCGGGCAAATTCGGTTGCGATCTCGTCGGCCAGCCAGGCCTCCAGCTCGAACCCGGCGTCATCCAGCATCGCCTGACTGGCCGAAGGGTTGGCGTAAAGCTCACCCATCGGCGGGACGATTTCGAGGAACTTCGAAGTCAGCGTTTCAGGGCGGGTGCCGGTTTCGCTGACCCAACCCGAATTGGCGGTGCTGTTGGTCACCAGTTTGCGGTAACCCGCAGTCCCGGTCTGGACGACCTGCGCGACCGAACGGATCGGGCTGATCGTCTTGAGCTGCGCGGCGATCATGGCGTCGATCTCACGCGGCACGGCATAGCCGCCGTCACCGGCCACTGCGCCGGTCACCGATTTCAATTCGGCGGTACGGCCCATCCGCAGATAGCCATCGACAAAGCCCTTGAGCTCGGGGCTGACCGCGCCCGATGCACCCAGCGCCGGGCGGCCGGACTGGCGCGAGACCCGCTCGAGCCGGCCCTTCACTTCCTCGACGTCCGAACGCAGCGCGCCGAGCGCCTGATCGGCCGCGTCCTGACGCGCAACAATATCGAACGAGGCGTCGAGCGCTTCAGCGGGCAGTTCATTATCCATGCGGTTTTCACCTTTAAAAGAGCCGCTTGGCGCGGCCGGGAGGGGTACTGGGGTCTTCAAGTAACGAGGTGCACCCGCGCGCCGTGCTGCATCGGGTGCGAAACCAGGCTGATTTCGAACAGCTCAATCTCGGTCAGATCGCGGCCTTCTGCGCTGCGGCTGAATTCGCGCGCGCGGTATCCGAACGACAGCCCGGTCACCGCGCCGCGTTTGAGTGCGGCGGCTGCGCCACCGCCGGGATTGTCGATGCTGGCGATCACTTTGAGCCCGCGTTCGTCTTCGGCCACTTCGTCGATCCAGCCGATCCGCTGGTCGGGGCGGTGCTGCCAGAACAGCGGCAGCGGGGCCTTGCGCTCGGCCAAAGTGCGGGTGAACGCACCGGGGCGGATGGCATCACGCCCGGCATCGCGCTTGTCGAACAAGGCGGCATAGCCAGCAAACTTCAGGCTCACTTGAGCAAGTCCGTGGCACCGCTGCGCAGCGCAATGCCGAGCAGCAGCAGCGCGAGCGCCCCGCGCACGATCCACGCCACCACCGCTTTCCACGCGCTGGTCTTGGCATCGCGCCAGGCCTGCAGCAGCTGGCGCAGTTCGGACAAGTCGGCCTGCGCGGCGGGATCATCCAGCCCCATCCGGCTGAGCACCCGGGCCGCGCCCAACTCGCTCGCTTCCTCGATGATCGCGCGCAGCGTCACCAGATCGGCGCCCTCATCTTCGGCCTGCTTCACCAGCCGCGCGACCATTGCGTTATTGTTCATGATATGTTCTTTCAAACAGCCGATGTTAGCCCGAGCATGGCGCGCTTCTCGTCGTCGCTGAGGAAGCTGGCCGCGCCGACTTGCGCCCACAATTTCTCGCGGTCCTCGGCCAGGGCGGGCACGCCATCGAGGTCGATCGCCAGCACGGCACCCGGAAACCAGGTGACCAGTCCTTCGGTCAGCGCGGCAAACAGCTTGTCCGCCATTGGCAGCAGGGTCAGCCGCCACAGCGCGCGATTGGCCTCGCGGTAATTGGCGTAAGTCGCGTCGCCGGGCAGGCCCAGCAGCATTGGGGGTACCCCGAAGGCCAGCGCGACATCGCGCGCCGCGGCGGCTTTCAATTCGGCAAAGTCCATGTCGGCGGGCGAAAGGCTGAGCGCCTGCCATTTAAGCCCGCCTTCAAGCAGCATCGGCCGCCCGGCATTGGCGTGCCCGGCATAGGCCTCGGCCAGTTCGGCCTTGAGCCGGTCAAACTGATCGCTCGACAGCCCGCCGCCATCGCCTGGATCATAGACCAAGGCGCCCGATGGCCGCGCCGCGTTTTCCAGCAGCATCCGGTTCCAGAACGCCGCAGCGTTGTGTGTCGCCACGGCCTGATCAGCAGCGGCCAGGCAGCCCGCGCCATAGTGATCGTCTGCCGGGTGAAACGACTTGATGTGGATCACGTTGGGCGAGGCGTCTTCATCCAGCAGCGGGATCGTCAGCGCCTTGTCGCCCAGTTTGTAGACATAGCCGCTGGGCCAGCCATCGCCACCGGCGATCACGCTGATCCGCTCGGGCCGCAGAGCGAACAGCTCAACCGGGCGGCCCGCGCCGTCCTTCAGCACCTGGACATAGGCATTGCCGTGCAGCAGTAGCTGGCTGGTCAGCGTTTCGAGCAGCGATTGCCCGGCGCTGGTTGCCTTGACCAGTGCAGCCAATTCCGCGTCGCTGGACTGCAACGGCGCGCCGCCAATCCCCTCAGCCACCAAGCGCACCGCGCGCTGCGCCACCGGGTTTTCAAGGTAGGCGCGCCGGACCGAGCGGTCATACTCGAACGGACTACGCGGATTGCCCAGATCGCCAAACAGCCACGGCGAGGTGAATGTGCGGGCCAAGGGCACGCGGCTGTCTGCGCCCTTGAAAGCGGCGGCCAGCGATTGAAGGAAGGACATGACGGGCCTTTCTGAATAGGCGGGATTTGGAAATTGTCAGGCTCAGGTGGCGTGGACACGCGGCACGCCGCGATTGCCCAGCAGCAGTTCGGTCATGCCCCAGACCAGCGCATCAGCGCGGTCGGGGGAGCGGCCAGGGCCTTCGTAGCGGCCCCCGGAAATCAACCCGCAAAGCTCGTCTTCAAGCTTGGGGAAGGTTCCGGCATGGCGCACGCGGCCAGCCTCATAGAGCGCGGCGACTGGCTCGGCCCGTGCGACCTTGCCGCGGCTGGCGTGAACCAGCTTGATCGGCAAGGCGATGTCCGCCGCGCGCAGCACGCTGGCCACCATCGCCCCGCCCTGGTTGGCCTCGGCGACCACGCGGTCAGCGCTCCAGGCTTGGGCAGTCACGGCAACCTTGCGGGCCCAGCGTTCGGGGCTGGGTTTTTCCAGACTTGCATCGGCCAGCACCCGCGCGATTCCGTCTTCACCCAGCGCGCAGACGACAATTCCGCAAGCATCGCCGCCGCTTGAGGCGGGCGGATCGACCGCCACCACCACCCGCACGAGCGGGCTGATGGCGGCCGCTTCGCGTGCTGCCTCCAGCATGGCGCGGGTCCACAGCGCGCCTTCGGCATCGCCGATCAGCTCGCCATCCAGTTCCTGCCGCCCGAGCAATGACTTTCCGTATTCGCGGCGAATATCGGTGACATAACGCTCGGGCAGATTGTCCAGATTGTCTTCGGTTGAACCATGCGTGATGGCAGTGTCTTCAGCCGCGGTCAGCCGCTTCAACAAAGGCACGGCGCGCGGGGTGGTGGTCGCCAGAATGCGCGGCGCCTCACCCAGCCGCAGGCCCATCAACAGATTGTCCCAGCACCGCATCGCCCGCTCGCCGGCGTTGTCCCATTTGGCCACTTCATCGCACCAGGCGTGGCTGTGCTGCGGCCCGCGCAAGCTTTCGGGTTCATAGGCTGAATAGAGCGTTGCTTGCGCGCCGTTTGGCCAGGTCAGGCGGCGCAGCGACGGTTCAAAGGTAGGTGTTAGCTCTGGCGGAGTGACCGCGATCAGCCCGCTCTCGCCTTCGACCATCACCGCGCGGGCTTCCGCCAAAGAGGCGGCAACCAGTGCAATCCGGGCCTGCGGATCAGCCACGGCAATCGCGCGGATCCACTCAGCCCCAGCGCGCGTTTTGCCAAACCCGCGTCCGGCCATGATCAGCCACAACCGCCAGTCCCGGGTCGGCGGCAATTGCTTGGCGCGCGCCCAGACCCGCCAGTGGTGGCGCAGCTCGTGGGCCTCTTCCTGGCTCAATTCGCGCAACATTTTGAGCCGGTCTGGCTCAGCGGCATTGAGCAAAGTGGTCAGCAGCGTGGGCTTATCCATCGCAGACCTCGGACTCATTTTCGGAGACGTCCGCTGGCTTGGCGAGGACCCGCTGCTGCGCGGCCAGTTGCCGCTGCCGCATTTTTTCCAGTTTGGCATTGATCTGCAGGATGATTGCTTCGGCATCTTCGTTGGTGCGGACTGCGCGCTGGCGTCCGGCTGCTTCGCGATGTGCGCCCAGCAGGCGGAACGTAGTTGCGTTGTCAAAGGCGCGAACCCCGCGCTTGGCCCCGCTCGCTGGCTTGACCTCACCATCGCGCAACCGCCGCAGCAGCTCCATCTCAAGGTTATCATAACCTTCGCACAAAGCCCGTTGCCAGGCGCGGTTGAACTCGGCCTTGATCCGCCGCGCATCATAGGCGGCGCTGGTGGAGATACCGGCCTTGCGGGCCGCTGCAGTAACATTTGACGAAGCGGCCAATTCGGCCAGAAACGGCTTCGACCAGATCTTGAAACGCGCTGCCTCAGACGGCGCGCGCCGGGTTTTCTTGGGCTCCGCCATGCGGGCTGGCTCCCTGTGTTGTGAACGAGGATCGAGAAACCTGACTAGTGCGAATCAGTCTGCCGCTCTATTCCCTGTATGTACCCAAATAGCATAGCATTGTCAAACTAAAAGTGCCAATATGGTTAGTTCATTCGCCAGCTTGTCGCCGCCGCCAGCGCCGCTTAAGCAGGCGGCCAGCCGCTATCGCCAAAGGAAACCCATGCTTCGCCCGCTGTACAACTGGACCATGGCCAAAGCTTCGCACCCGCATGCGCAGTGGTGGCTGGCGCTGTTTGCCTTTGTCGAAGCGAGCTTCTTTCCGATCCCGCCGCACCCCGTGCTGGGGCTGATGTGCCTGGCCGAACCCAAAAAGGCGGTGCGGTTCGCCGCCATCGCGACCTTGGCCTCGGTCCTTGGCGGGCTGCTCGGCTATGCTATCGGGCATTTCCTGTACGACACCGTCGGCGCGCAATTGCTCAGTGTACTGCACCTGACCGAGAGCTTCCCCCGGGCCGCCTGCTACCTGCGCGAATACGGGACCGAGATCATCATGATCAAGGGAGCGACCCCGATCCCGTTCAAGCTGCTGACGATCACCGCCGGGTTCATCGCCATGCCGCTGATCCCGTTCATCTTCGCCAGCCTGGTCAGCCGCGCGATCAGCTTCATGATCGTGGGCGTGCTGTTCCGGCTGTTCGGGGCGCCAATCAAGGCCTTCATCGACGAGTACCTCGGCCTCGCGGTCGCCGGCTTCGTGGTGATGGTGGTGGGCGGGTTCATCGCAGCGGTAACGCTGGGCGGCGGCGGCGACACCGCTGGCGAGAAGTGCGCGGCGGTCAGCACGGTGATCGCCGCATGACGACCAAGCTGTACCATTGCCGCGACGCGCGATCATTCCGGGTGCTGTGGGCGCTGGAGGAACTGGGCCTGCCTTATGAGCTGGAGCTGATGCCGTTCCCGCCGCGCTTTCGCTATGAAGGGTACAAGGACCTCAACCCGCTTGGCACGGTCCCAGCCTGCTTCATCGATGGCGTACTGATGACCGAAAGCAGCGCGATCCCGCATGTGCTGGCCACCAAATTCGGCCTCAGTGAGCTCGCCGTGGCGGCGGATGAGCCCGACTATCCCACTTATATGAACTTCCTGTTCATGGGCGAGGCGACGCTGACCTTCCCGCAGACGATCCACTTGCGCTACACCGTGCTCGAACCGCCCGAACGCCGCGTGGCGCAGGCGGCGCAAGACTATGCCGCGTGGTTCGGCTCACGGCTCAAGAATGCCGAAGCTATGATGGGCGGCGAATTTTGCTGCGCAGACCGCTTCACCATGGCGGACGTGTCAGTGGGTTATGCAATTATGCTCGCGCAGTCGATCGGGCTGGCCGAGCAAGTCACACCTGGCATGGCGACCTATTTTGAGCGGCTGAGCGCGCGCGATGGCTTCCAGCGGGCCAAGGCCGCGCAAGGTGAAGGCGGGCTTGGGGTTTAGGCTTCAACCCCAATCAAATCCCCTATTCCCGTTCGAATCGAGCGAAGTCGAGATGCCGCGCGCTGTGTCTCGACTTCGCTCGACACGAACGGACTCTGAATATTTAATATTTAATTTCAAACGGTTAATCTATAACGCCGCGCATTAACCCCGCGCTAGTGCCGCCCGTGCTGCCGCCAAAATCTGCTCAGCCGCAGGATCTCGCACGCGTAGCCGCAAAGCCGCCTCAGCCTCGCGTTGAGCCCCAGCAGCGTCGCCCCCCGCCAGCAGCGAAGCGGCCAGATCGCGGCGCACTGGATACCAGAACGCCGGCGGGTCGGTGAAGTAGGAGAACTCCTTGGTCTCCTCAATCTCGGCGCCCAGCCGGAAGGCGCTGGCCGCATCGCCCCAACGCCGCTCCGCCATCGCGATCCGTCCATCGAGGACAGCGCGGGTGATCCCCAGCATTTGCTCGGCCTGCTTGGTCCCATCATCAGGCCAGGCTTTTCCCGCCGCTTTGGCAATCGCGGTCGGGATGGCATCGCGCTCCAGCCGCGCCCCCGCCAGATCGCCGGCCCAGATCAAGCTTTCGCCGCGGGCATAGTGCCACGCGGCCTTGAGGTAGGGCAGCTTGGGTTCGGGCAGCGCCATCACGCTGGCGGGATCGAACCGCGCGACCGCAAAATAGCCCGAGGCGGCAAGCAGTTCACCCGCCGGATCGGGCTCATCGCGCTGCGCCGCAACCTCAACCAGTGGCCGCGCCAGATCGAGCGCGATCCGCGAATCGCCCGCCATCAGCGCGCCGCCCAGCCCGTAAATCACGTTGTGCGCGTGATACGGCAATCCCCAGACGCCTTTGGGCGCCGCCACTCCCAACCGCAGCGCATTGGCCTTGTCGATCTCCACCGCGCGGCGGTTGGCTTCGGCCGCATCGTGATAACGCCCGACCCAGTACCAGGTGTGGCTGGGCATGTGCACCAGATGGCTGGCGCGCGGCGCCAGGGCGCCGAGCTGTTCGGCATAGGGCACCGCCAGCTGCGGCTTGCCGACCACCTCGGTGGCGTGGATGTAGAAATGGATCGCCGGGGTGTGCTGCGGCGCGCGCGCCAATACCGTTTCCAGCAGAGCCATACAGTCAGCCAGCAAGGCGTGGTCGTAATCGCCATCGTCGGTAAAGGCAGCGACCATCAGTGCGTCGGCGGCCAGCACCGCGACTTCGTTATCCTGCGGAAACTGCGCGGCGACCGCCTTCATTGCCATGGCATAGGCCCGGTCCTGCGCCTTGGTGTCCTTGGCCGGGGTATAGCGGGTGACCAGCGCGGCGGTCAGCGCGCGTTCCTTCGCTGATCCGGTCTTGCTGGCCCCGGCCATCGCCGCCTTGGCGACCGGGAGCAGC
>JANNYT010000196.1:0-28510 GCA_031410255.1 Novosphingobium sp.
AAGCATCTGACACACGCATCAACATCATCCTTGATGCAATTTCTCGTGGATATACACAACGAGATGCTTCCAAGCTTGCATCCAGATTCGGCGAAGCGATGCGCTGTGATGGTATGGGCAACGGCGGCCAGGCGATTGCCCGCGAAGTGGTGGCCGGGATCAAGGCCGGTGGCAGCAAAGCCCAGTTCGCGCCAGCCGGGTTCACCTATCTGCCCGACGGGTCCTATCGCAGCCAATGGTGGGCAATGCCCGGAAATCATGGCGCTTTTTCGGCGCGCGGGATCCACGGGCAGGCGATCTACATCGATCCGGTGGCGGAGATGGTGATCGCCCGGTTTGGCTCGCATCCGATCGCTGCCAACGGCGGGATCGATGCTGCGACGCTGCCCGCATTCCGTGCCATGGCGGAGCACTTGCTGCAGGGGTAAATTTCGAGAGGCTGGCCCACGCATTTTCACTTGCAGTTCACCTATGACGATCTATAGCGACCCCCCGCAGCCCCATGGGGACTTCCAAACCGCAAGGCTGCTTTCGCAATGTGTTGTTTTGGCCGAAAGGCCTATTGGGGGTCCCTTGAATTGCACCATTATCCTGATGCATCGGCTGTAGTTCGCGCACTTTCGCCTGACGAACCCGTAATTCTCAATCGCCCGCACGCTGCCGCGCGCGCCGCCCGCTTCTTTGTCGAGAAGTTTCCGGGCACGTCGCTCTATGCGGTCAAGGCCAATCCTGCGCCTGAACTGCTGCGGGTGCTGTGGGATGCCGGGGTGACGCATTACGACGTCGCCTCGATTGCCGAAGTGCGGCTGGTCCGCGCGACGCTGCCGCAAGCCGTGCTGTGCTTCATGCACCCGGTCAAGGCGCGCAGCGCGATTGCCGAGGCCTACAAGGTCCACGGCGTGCGCACTTTCAGCCTCGATAGCCATGAAGAGCTGGCCAAGATCGTCGAAGCCACTGATCAGGCCGAAGACCTGCGGCTGTGCGTGCGGCTCCGCGTCTCGTCGGAATATTCCGAGCTGAGCCTGTCGTCCAAGTTCGGGATCGACCTGGCCGATGCAGCGCCGCTGCTGCAGGCCACCCGGCAAGTGTCGGATTGGCTGGGGGTGTGCTTCCACGTTGGCAGCCAGGCGATGACGCCGTTTGCCTATGTCCAGGCGCTTGAGCGGGTCCGCGCGGCGATTGTCGATGCGGCGGTCACGGTTGACATCATCGACGTCGGCGGGGGCTTTCCTTCGATCTATCCGGGGATGGAGCCGCCGCCGCTGGAGGACTTCTTTGGCGCAATCCACCGCGCCGCCGAATCGCTGCCTGTGTCCTATTCGTCCGAGCTGTGGTGCGAGCCCGGCCGCGCGCTCTGCGCTGAATACAATTCACTGATCGTACGGGTCGAGAAGACCCGCGATGATGAGCTGTATATCAACGACGGGGCTTACGGCGCGCTGTACGATGCGGCGCACGTTGGCTGGCGGTTCCCGGTGCGGTGTCTGTCAGCCGGGCGCGCAGAGGCGCAGGCGGCCTATTCGTTCTATGGCCCGACCTGCGACGATGCCGACTATATGGAAGGCCCGTTCATGCTGCCCGCCGATATCAAGGCTGGTGACTATATCGAGATCGGGATGCTGGGGGCCTATGGCGCGGCGATGAAGACCGCGTTCAACGGGTTCGGCCAGGCCGAAGCGCTTGAGGCCGAAGACGAGCCGATGGCCAGCCAGTACCTCGGCAACCGCCGCGATCCGCGCCAGAGCGATAACGTCGTCTCACTGCGCTAGTTTGATCTGACCGACAAAACAAAGGGGCGGCTGCCACTGGCAACCGCCCCATTTGTTTGTCTGCGCGGGACGCTGAGTGCAGCGCGGCTTATTTGACCACCACTTCGACCCGGCGGGCAGCTTCCTTGCTGACCGTAGCGTCAGTGCTGGCGGCTGGCTTGACCAGCGCGACTGCACCTTCGGCGATACCCGACTTGACCAGATCGGCCTGCACCGCTTGCGCGCGCTGCTTCGACAGCTGCGCATTGAGCGCGGCATTACCGCTGGGGTCAGCGTAGCCCGAAACTTCGAGCGTGGCGCCTGAGTGGCTCGCCAGCCAGGCGTTGAGGCCAGCTGCGGCCGGCGCGAACGCTGAAGCGACAGTGGTCTGACCCGAGGCGAAGTAGACCTTCACCACCGGCTTGCCATCGCGCATTTCAGTGGTCACGCCTTCGCCGGCGGGGATTGCCACCGTGCCTTCAGCCGGAGCGGCTGCCAGGCTGGTGTCCGCAGGCGCTGCCGCGTTGCTCATCGCAGCTTCGGTTGGAGCGCCGGCGGCCACAGGAGCCGCATCGTCGCCGCGACCATGCAGGAACCACCACAGGGCAAACACCAATGCGGCTGCGGCCAGCAGCCACATCAGCCAGCCCATGCCGCTATCGTCTTCGGCTTTGCCGGTGGCAGCTGAAGGCTTGCCGCCAGAGAGCATCGCTGCGCCCTTGTGCATCGCATCGTTGGCCGCACCGCTGACGGCGCCCGCTGCACCGTCGATTGCCGATCCAGCTGCACCGGTGACGGCCGAAGCCGCGCCGCCTGCTGCCGCCGCCGCCAGTCCGGCGGCTGCACCAACTGCAGCAACGGTTGCGGTCACTGCAGCGGTGGTGGCTTTACTAGCGTCGCTGGCCACCGCCGCAGTTTTATCGACCAACCCCATCGCGGCGCCAGTAACAACCGCCGCCTTGGTGGAGGCGCTCTTCTTGGTGGTGATGATTGGGGTTTTGGCGACAGGTTTGGCCGCAGCCTTGACTGCAGGAGCAGCCTTCTTGGTAGGAGCCGTCGCAGCTTTGGGGGTTGCTGCTGGCTTGGCCGGTGTCTTGGTCTTGGGTGCAGCCGCCTTTTTGGCTGGAGCCTTGGCCGCAGCAGTCGCGCCCACCAGCGCAGCAGCGCCAACCGCTTTGGCAGCAGTCTTGGCCGGAGGTTTGGCGACGATCGGTTTGGCTGCAGGAGCTTTGGCTGGCGCCGCCTTGGCCGCGGGAGCCTTTGCAGCCGGAGCTTTCGCCGCGGGTGGCTTGGCTGCCGCCTTCTTGACGAACGTTTCGAGCTGGTTGAACTCGGCGGCGAGCAGGTAATAGACGGTCACGCGGTTCTTGGTGCGATCTGCCTTCATCTTCTCACCGACCTTGGCGATCGCGGCATCAAGCACGCTGTCCGCCTCGGTCCGGCCGAGCTTCTTCTTGAGGAAATTGGTGCGGACCCGATCGGTCTCGGCCTTGTCGCTAAACGCGACCAGCGCTGAATCGCGGGTGCGCAAGGCAATCCCGCAGTAGCTGACGATCCCGGCAATTGCCGCGTCATTTGCATTTGCGACGTATTTCTTGACGTCTGCAGCCCAATCAGTTGCCATTTCCCACTCCCATGCGACCATGGCAATCCATTGATTGCCTTAAATCTTGTGCCTGCGGCACGCGGCGGAGTCGTAGCGGATTCTGGCGCGTGGTCTAGCGGGAATTGGCAGCGGCTGGCGCTGCCGTTGCCTAAGCCGCAAGGGCGAGGTCTTCGCGTTCCCAAATCTCGCGCAGGGCCTTGACCAGTTCGCGCATCATCGCCTCGGTGTGCGCGGGGCCAGGGGTGAAGCGCAGCCGTTCGGTACCGCGCGGCACGGTCGGGTAGTTGATCGGCTGGACGTAGACGCCGTATTCGGCGAGCAGGATATCGGCGATCGTCTTGGCCTTGACCGGATCACCCACCATCAGCGGCACGATGTGCGTGGTCGATGGCATCACCGGCAAGCCGGCTTCGCGCAGCAACGCTTTGAGCATCGCGGCGTTGGCTTGCTGGGCCTCACGCTCTTCGCTTGAGGCCTTGAGGTGGCGGACCGAGGCGAGCACGCCCGCGACCAGCACCGGTGACAGGCTGGTGGTGAAGATGAACCCGGGGGCATAGCTGCGGATCACGTCGATGATCCGTTTGTCGGCCGCGATATAGCCGCCCATCACGCCAAAGGCCTTGCCCAGCGTGCCTTCGATCACATCGATCCGGTGCGCCGCTTCGTCACGATCGGAAATCCCGCCGCCGCGCGGGCCGTACATGCCCACCGCGTGGACCTCGTCGATATAGGTCAGCGCGTTGTACTGTTCGGCCAGATCGCAGATCGCGTGGATCGGGGCGACATCGCCCTCCATCGAATAGACACTCTCAAACGCGATCAGCTTGGGCACCGCGGGGTCTTCGGCCGCCAGAAGCTCTTCCAGATGGGCCAGATCGTTGTGGCGGAACACGCGCTTTTCAGCGCCCGAATTACGGATCCCGGCGATCATGCTGGCGTGGTTGAGCGCGTCGGAAAAGATCACGCAGCCCGGCAGCACTTTGGCCAAGGTGGACAGCGTGGCGTCGTTCGAAACATAGCCCGAGGTGAACAGCAGCGCGCCGTCCTTGCCGTGTAGATCGGCCAGCTCGTGCTCAAGATCAACGTGATAATGCGTGTTGCCGCCGATGTTGCGGGTACCGCCTGAACCGGCGCCGACATCGTGCAGCGCGGCTTCCATCGCTGCGATCACTTTGGGATGCTGGCCCATCGCGAGGTAATCGTTCGAGCACCAGACGGTGATGTCCTTGGGGCCGTTGTGGCCCGCAAAGCAGCGCGCGTTGGGATACGAGCCCTTGTTGCGCAGGATATCGATGAAAACCCGGTAGCGCCCTTCGGCGTGGAGCCGGTCAATCGCCTGGTCGAAGATCTGGTCGTAATTCACCTGCTCACCGCCCTTTGGCTGCGCCCACTTGTCGGGACTCGTGCAGCCTGCTGTGCCGCGCGCTCTACGCCAAGCTTTGCGGCAATGCCAGCACGATATCGTTGCGCTGGATCAAATTGCCGGTGCATCAAATCGTTCGATCACACCGGTCTGGTTGAGCGGATCGACGATCCATTCAAAGTCGTGCCCCGGCAGCACGATCAGCCCTGGCGCCTGCGCCTTCCAGGCTTGAATGGTCTTGAGCCAGGCGAACACTTCCGCGCGGTTTTCCGGCACGAGGAATTGCTGAAGCGCGCGCGAGCGTCCGCGCAGCTCCTGCCAATTCTGCGCAAAGCTGGAAACGTCCCCGGCAAACAACAGCTCGCGGCCATTGCTGAGCCGCACGTAAATCAGCTGCGAGCCCGGCGTGTGGCTATCGGGCGCGGGGATCACCACGACTCCGGGGGCCACGGCGATCGGAGCGATGCCGATCAGTGACGGCGCGGGTAGCGGGCTGGGCCAGGGCAGCTTGGCGGCCCACGGTGAGGGCGGGAGCTGCGCCGCATTCAGCCGCGCAGTCTGCATCAGCGCCGGGCCGCCATGCGCCACCAGCGCGCCGAGGTGATCGGCGTGTTCATGCGTTACCAGGATCAGCCCAGCCTCATCCAGCGCCGCCTCGATCCGCGCCTGCACCACCCGGTTGTGCTGCTCGGTCTGCATCAGCTTGGCATCGGCCGCAGTCAGCCCGCTGTCGATCATAATCGATTTACCGCCGGGCACTAGCAGCCGGAACGCCATGTAGCCGACCAGTTTGCGCTTGATCCCAGACCCCGCCACCATAATGTTGCCCGGCACCCGGCGAAAGGCCGCGCGCTCCATCTGGACGGCGACGGGGGCCTCACCGGGGATGCTCGCAGCCAGATCGCGCAGCTGTATGATCGTGATTGGCTTGGCCGGCAAAGTTCCGCCGCTGTTGTCGATCAGGAACCAGTAATAAGGCAGCCCGATCAACAGGCCGATGGCGAGCAGGATGATGTTCAGGCGGCGGGTCATCACAAGATCTCCCAGCGGGGCAGGCCGTAGTGTGCCAGCGCCGGGGCCAATGAGGCAAGGCCATCATCGGCGCGGGTGAACACCGCAAAATCAGGAGCGGCGCGCGCGAACGGCTGACCTTGCGTCAGGTGCACGATCCGGCGGGCGATCCCGGTGGCCCCGTCGGCGAAGGAAACGTCGGGTCCAAAAGCTGCGGCCAGCTCAGCCCGCAGCAACGGAAAGTGCGTGCAGGCCAGCACCACGGTGTCGATCGCCGAGCCACCCGGCTGATCGCGCAAGCCCGCCGCAGCGCGCGCATAGACCGCCGGATCGACCGGCGCCCCGCGTAGCTTGGCTTCAGCCGCGTCGACCAGCTCAGGCGCGGCGAACCGCAGCAGGCGCTTGTCCGCCGCAAATTCAGCCTCAAGTCGGTCAACATAGCCCTGACGAATGGTTGCAGCCGTGCCGAGCAATCCAATGGTGCCGTTGCGGGTCAGCAGCGCAGCGGGTTTGATCGCGGGCACGGTGCCGACAATCGGCACCGCCAGCACATCGCGGACCATGCCCAGCGCGATTGTAGAGGCGGTGTTGCAGGCGATGCAGATCAGCCGCGGGCGATAGCGCTCGCTCATTCGCCCAAGCAGGCCGCAGACCCGCGCCGCCACTTCGGCCTCGCTTTTGGGGCCATAGGGCATGCCGCCATTGTCGGCCGCATAAATCACCGGTGCATCCGGCAAAGCTGCGCGCAGCTCGGCCAGCACCGAGAGCCCGCCGACGCCCGAATCAAACAAAAGTATGGGCGCAGTTGCATCCATTTGGGTGACGATCCTTCCCGGCGGCCTTGTCTTCGCGTCCACCTTGTAGCTACGAGTGACGATCAAAGGAAAGGTGCTGCGATGGAAAGCATTTACGCGCTGGGGTTGGGCTATGTGCTGGGCTCGATCCCGTTTGGACTGATCCTGACCCGGTTGTTCGGCGCGGGCGATCTGCGCGCCATCGGATCTGGCAGCATCGGGGCGACCAACGTGCTGCGCACCGGGCGCAAGGGATTGGCGGCGGGTACACTGCTGCTCGATGCCGGCAAAGGCGCGCTGGCGGTATGGCTGGCGGCGCAGTGGTGGCCACTCGCGGCGCCGATTGCAGCGTTTGGGGCGATAGTCGGGCACTGCTTCCCGGTGTGGCTGGGCTTCAAGGGCGGCAAGGGCGTGGCGACCGCGCTGGGGATCGCGCTGGCCTTGTCATGGCCGGTCGCGCTGATCTGCGTGGCGGTGTGGCTGGCGGTGTTCGCGCTGTCACGCATTTCATCGCTGGGCGGGATGACCGCAACCTTGGCTGGGCCAATCGCCGCCTGGGCGCTCGGACGGCCCGAATTGGTGCTGCCGCTGGCCGGGATTGCGCTGGTGGTGCTGTGGCGGCACCGCGCCAACATCGCGCGGCTGAGCGCCGGGACCGAGCCGCGCTTCGGCACCAAGGGCTAGGCGATGCTGGCGCAGGACGAAGCCTTTGCCCGGATCCGCTTGCTGCGCTCCCCCAATATCGGCCCCGTCAGCTACCGCCAGCTGCTGCGCCGGTTTGGCTCGGCAGTGGCGGCGCTGGCGGCTTTGCCAGACCTCGCCGCGCGCGGCGGCGGGGGCTACCGCATCGCCGCCGAGGACCGCGTCAGTGCAGAGATTGCGGCGGTGCGCCAGGCCGGTGCGCGCTATCTGTTCCACGATTCGCCTGAGTATCCGGCGCTGCTGGCCGCGTTCGATGGCGCTCCGCCGATCCTGATCTGTCGCGGCAATCTGGCCTTGGCGGCGCGCCCGGCGGTGGCGGTGGTCGGCGCGCGCAATGCCTCGGCCGCCGCGGTCAAGCTGGCGCGGACGTTTTCCGGTGAGCTGGCCGAGGCCGGCTTTGTGGTCGTATCCGGGCTGGCGCGCGGGATTGATGGTGCGGCGCACCGCGCAGCTTTGGCGCAAGGGGCAACGGGCGGCGGCACCATTGGCGTGATCGCCAGCGGGATCGACATTGCCTATCCGCCCGAACATGCCGAGCTACAGGAACTGGTGGCCACGCAGGGGCTGTTGTTGGCTGAGCAGCCGCCCAAGACCGAACCACTGGCGCGCCACTTCCCCACCCGCAATCGGATCATCGCCGGGTTGGCGCTCGGTACCTTGGTGGTGGAGGCTGCGCCCAAGAGCGGCTCATTGATCACTGCGCGGCTGGCGGGGGAGGCCGGGCGTGAGGTGATGGCGGTGCCCGGGTCCCCGCTGGAGGCGCGCGCGCAAGGCTGCAACCAGCTGATTCGTGAGGGCGCGATGCTCGTGCAATCCGCCGCCGATGTAATCGAACTGCTCAGCGCCTTTGATGGCCAGCCGCGCTCAACCTTCCGCGAGCAGGCCGCCGAGTTCGATCCGCTGCCCGATGATCTGGGGCACGCTCCCGCCGATGTCGCCGGGCTGCTGACCACCGCGCCGATCGGAGTGGATGAACTGATCCGGCAATGCGGGGAGGGCGCGGCGGCGGTGCAGCTAGCTTTGCTCGAGCTTGAACTGGCGGGGCGGCTGGTGCGTCATGCGGCGGGGCGGGTCAGTTTGGCCGCTTAGGCAACGATGCGTGATACATCATATCATTCACTCACGGTTCAGCGAGTGAGGCGCAGCGTTCCTCCATCACACGCAGGAGGGACCACGATGCGCCAGGGAATTTCAATCGCCGCGATAATGGCAGTGTTGGCGCAGGGTCCGGTCTGGGCCGCACCCCAATCAGCGGTGCAGGCGCGCAGCAACGGCAGCGGGCTGTGCCGCAGTCCGGGGGCCTTGCAACAACTTGGCGCAGAGAACTGGAACCAGCAGCAACGGCCGCGCCCGGTGCCAGTCAGCGCCAGCGCCCGCAAATCCGTCGCGCCGATGGCAGACTATCCGCCAGCCGCGCCGCCGCCTGCGTCCGCCATGGGCCGCGCTGAGCGGGCGGACTCATCCGGCGCCGCACCAAGCGAGATTGCGGTTACGGCGAGCCGCAGCGAAGGCGGTGCTGCAGCCGCAACTGCCGATCGCGCTGCCAAAGTCATGCCGGGCGAGACCGCTGGCTGGCCTGACCCGCGCCCCCGCCGTCCGCAGCCGCGCCCGCAAGCCGGGCAGTTGACCGCCGGTGAGCACGACGATCTGCTCAACCCCGAACTTTACGCGCAGTACCAGCGCCGCTCAAACCTGGGGCAGGACCTGCCGGGGCTGCCGCTGCTCGATACCGCGCGGGTGCTGACCATCGAGGCGCGGGACCGCAGCGGTCAGCCGCTTGGCCGGACCATGGTTGAGGTGCTCTGCGCCGATGGCAACCGCTTGCAGTTGTCCACCATGTCCGATGGCACCGTGGCGCTATTCCCTGCGCTCGACCGGCTGGGCAGCAAGGTAAAGGTCCGCGTCGGCGGACAGCCATGGCGCGAAGTGGCGATTGCCAGCGGCGCAGGCGGGCAGCGGGTCAGCTTCACGCTCGATCAGCGCCCGGCACAGGCCGCCCAGAAGCTCGATCTGATGCTGGTGATCGACACCACCGGATCGATGGGCGACGAGATCCGTTATTTGCAGAGCGAACTTGGCGCGATCATGACCTCGGTCCGCGCGCAGCATCCCGGGCTGGATGTGCGGGTCGGGTTCGTGTTCTACCGTGATCTGGGCGATGACTATGTCACCCAAACCGTGCCGCTGACCCGCGACTTTGCCCGCGCGCAGGGCGAACTGGGCCAACACCAAGCCGGGGGCGGAGGCGATTACCCCGAGGCCATGGATCAGGCGCTGGTCCGCGCTGCGGCGCAGGACTGGCGCGGCGATGCGGTCAAGACCATGCTGCTGGTGGCCGACGCGCCGCCGCATGACGAACACATCGGGCTCGCATGGCAGGCCAGCGAAGTGCTGCGCGCCAAGCGGGTGCAGATCGTGCCCGTCGCCGCCTCGGGCGTGGCCGACAAGGCTGAATATGTGATGCGGGCGATGGCCGCGCTGACCCAGAGCCGCTACACCTTCCTCACCGATGACAGCGGGATCGGCAATGCTCATGCGGCCCCGGCGATCGACTGTTATCTGGTCACGCGGCTTGACGCGCTGCTGCGCCGGGTGATTGACAGCCAACTGACGGGCCGCCGGATCGAACCTGCTGAGCAGGAAGTGATCCGCCAGGTGGGTGACTATGATCACGGCCGCTGCGTCATCCCGCGCGGCGGCTTGCAGCAGGACTGATTTGGCTTCACTGTTCAGCCTGCAGAAGGGGACTGAACCATGGGCAAATTTCCATCCCGCATGTTTCGCTGGGCGGCGATCTATGGCGTGATCGTGCTGCTGCCGCTCTACTTCACCCCGCTGCCACCGCAGGGCGGCGAGGTGCTGCTCGGCTTCACCGGGCTGGCACTGGTGTTTCAGGGCGTGTTCTGGACCATCGGCAGCGACCCCGCCAAATACCGCGCGCTGATGCCCTATGCGGTTGGCGAAAAACTGGTCTTCGCGCTGCCCGCGCTGCTGCTGTTCCTGCGCGGCTATCCGGTGCAGCTGCCGGTCGCGGGGTTTGCGGTGATTGACTTGGCGCTGGGGCTGGGGTTCTTCATCGCGTGGCGGCGGACAGTTGCAGCCAAGGGACACAGCAATGGTTGAGGGTCAAAAAGTCGAATTCAGCGAGTTCGTCGATGAGTTTCGTCAGCAGCTAAGCACTCACGCGGGCTTTTTGATTGCTGCTGTTGTGGCGATCACTGCGGCCTTCTCGATTTGGGAGTTGGCCATATCGCAAGCCACCGAATTTGGCGTGCAACTGGTGGTGAGCATTTACGGCCAATTCGTGGTGATCGAGCGGCTGCTCGCGGACCGCTTGCCCGAAAGGCACGGCCACCGCCGGTTTATGTCGATTTTCGGATCAGGCATTTTCAGCGGGCTGGGGATCGGCCTTGGTCTGTTGCTGTTGATATTTCCCGGGATCTTCCTGGCCGCCCGCTGGTCGGCAGCAGTTCCGGCGATCATTGCTGAAGATTGCGGTGCAACGGATTCACTGCGCTCCAGCTGGGACCGGACCGAAGCGTCAAGGGTCCCGGTCTTTCTGTTGTACTTGATCGGCATGGCGATTTGGGCCGGATCGATCGGACTGGTGTTGATGTTCTCCGCCACCGATGCCGGGCTGGATAGCGCCATTGGAGTTATCGCGCTCAACTTTGCCGTCTCGCTGGTTACAGTGTTGGGCTGGGTGCTCGCCACTGCAGTCTATCGCCGCACAACCCCGGCGATCACCGGCCTCAACGCCGTTTTCGCATAAGGCGCTTGACGCCGGGCGAACCGCCCCCCCAACCTCGCGCGTGTACATACGCGTAAGGGACCGTGCTCAAAACCATGCAACTCGTCATCGTCGAATCTCCCGCCAAGGCCAAAACCATCGAGAAGTATCTGGGCAAGGACTACAAGGTCCTCGCCAGCTATGGCCACGTCCGCGATCTGCCGCCCAAGGACGGCTCGGTCCGGCCCGACGATGACTTTGCGATGGATTGGGAGGTCTATGGCGACAAGGCCAAGCAGGTGAAGGCGATCACCGATGCGGCCAAGCTGGCCGACCGCCTGATCCTGGCGACTGACCCTGACCGTGAGGGTGAGGCGATCAGTTGGCACGTGCGCGAACTGCTCGCCAAGAAAAAGGCGCTGCCCAAGGAGGTTGAACGGGTTACCTTCAACGCGATTACCAAGGATGTCATCCTGGCCGCGATGAAGGCCCCGCGTGAGCTTGATCAGGACCTGATCGACGCTTATCTGGCCCGCCGCGCGCTCGATTACCTGTTCGGTTTCACGCTTTCCCCGGTGCTGTGGCGCAAGCTGCCCGGCGCGAAGAGCGCGGGCCGGGTGCAATCGGTCGCGCTGCGGCTGATCTGCCAGCGCGAGCATGAGATCGAGTTGTTCCGCCCGCAGGAATACTGGTCAGTGCTGGCGCAGCTTGAACATCTGGGCACCCAGTTTCCCGCGCGGCTGGTCAAGTTCGCGGGCGACAAGCTCGACAAGATGAGCCTGGGCGATGCCGGCAGCGCGGCCAAGGCCAAGGCTGCGGTCGAAGCCGCGACGTTCCGGGTTGAGGAGGTTGAGACCAAGCCGACCCGCCGCAATCCCTATCCGCCGTTCACCACCTCGACCCTGCAAATGGAAGCCGCGCGCAAGCTGGGCTTTTCGGCCAGCCATACGATGCGGGTGGCGCAAGGGCTTTATGAAGCCGGCGCGATCACTTACATGCGCACCGACGGCGTGCAGATGGATTCCAGCGCGATTTCTGCCGCGCGGGTGGCAATTACAGAGCGCTACAAGAACGGGCATTATCTGCCTGAAAAGCCGCGTCATTATGAAACCAAAGCCAAGAACGCGCAGGAAGCCCACGAAGCGATCCGGCCGACCGAGTTCAGCCGCGACAAGTACGGCAGCGGCGATGAGGCGCGGCTCTATGAGCTGGTGTGGAAGCGCGCGATTGCCAGCCAGATGGCCTCGGCAGTGATTGAGCGGACCAGCGTGACCTTGCGCGATGGTACCGGCCAGCACGAGCTGCGCGCCAGTGGCCAGGTGGTCAAATTCCCCGGCTTCCTGGCGGTCTATGACGAAAGCCTCGACCAGAAGCCCGGCGATGATGAAGACGAAAGCGCGATGCTGCCGGTCCTCAACAGCGGCGATAGCCCGGCCAAGCGTGGGGTCGAAGCGGCGCAGCATTTCACCCAGCCGCCGCCGCGTTTTTCCGAGGCTACTCTGGTAAAGCGGCTGGAGGAGCTTGGTATCGGGCGCCCCTCGACTTACGCCTCGACGCTGCAAGTGCTCAAGGACCGCAACTACGTCCGCACCGAGAAGAACCGGTTTTTTGCCGAAGAAAGCGGGCGTCTGCTGACTGCGTTCCTCGAACGATTTTTCCCGCGCTATGTCGCCTATGACTTCACCGCCGGGATGGAGGACGAGCTCGACGACGTGTCGGGCGGGCGCGAGGCGTGGAAGGATTTGCTCGCCAAGTTCTGGAAGGATTTCAAACCCAAGAGCGATGAGGTGATGCTGCAAAAGCCTTCGGAAGTGACCGAGGCGCTCGACCTTTTTCTGTCCGATTACCTGTTCCCGCCCAGCGACGACGGTAGCGATCCGCGGATCTGCCCGCAGTGCCTGACCGATCACCGCGAAGGCGGGCGGCTGGCCTTGCGTGGCGGCCGGTTCGGGGCGTTCGTGGCCTGCTCGAACTATCCCGAATGCAAATATACCCGCAAATTCGCGCAGCCCGGCGGGGCCGGTGCAGCCGAGGACGGCGAGATCGGCAAGCATCCTGAAACGGGCGAGCCGATCATGCGCAAGGCCGGGAGGTTCGGGCCCTATATCCAGATGGGCGAGGGCAAGGAAGCCGCGCGCAGCTCGATCCCCAAGGACATTCCCGAGCTCGATCTCGACTGGGCGGTCAAGCTGCTCAGCTTGCCGCGCGAAGTGGGCTTGCACCCCGAAACGAGCGAAAAAATCACTGCATCTATTGGACGTTATGGCCCATACCTCGCGCATAATGGCAAGTACGCCAAACTGCGCAGCACCGCCGAAGTGTTCGAAACCGGCATGAACAGCGCGGTTGCCAAACTGGCCGAGGCGGCGGCCGGCGGCGGGCGGGGGACACGCGCTGCAGTCGAGCCGCTCAACACTTTTGGCCCGCATCCGGCAAGCGGCGGCGAGATGAAGCTGATGGCTGGGCGGTACGGGCCCTATGTGACCGACGGCACCACCAACGCCACTCTGCCGCGCGACAAGGCCCCCGAAGAGCTGACGCTGGAAGAAGCGATCGTCCTGATCACCGAACGCGCCGCCAAGGGCCCGGCCAAGGGCAAGGGCCGCAAGAAGGCTGCACCCAAGAAGGCTGCACCCAAGAAGGCTCCAGCCAAGAAAGCTGCTGCTCCGAAGAAGAAGGCGGTACCCAAGAAGGCGGCAGCCAAGGAATAGCGCCAAACTTGCCACGCGACTGACAGCGGCATAGTATCTTTGCTGGGTCGACGCTCTGGGGAGGGCACGATGAGCCTTGATTCACTGGCGCTGCTCGCGATTGTCGGCGGATTTTTCGCATTCATGGCGGTAGAACTGATCGTTCCGGCCAAGCGCGCCATGCCGCAAGTGCGGCTGTGGCGGCTGATCGGCATTGCCGGGTTTGCCCTGACATTGGCGGTCAATGTCTTCGCGCCCCTCCTGATCCTACCGTGGTTTGCCGGGATCAGTGCGCTCGACCTGTCGGGTTGGGGCGCCTGGGCCGCGCTGCCCACGGTCGCGCTGACCACCTTCTTCACTTATTGGTCGCACCGCCTGCAGCACCGCTTCG
Organism: Novosphingobium sp.; assembly: GCA_031410255.1. Classification (GTDB taxonomy): domain Bacteria; phylum Pseudomonadota; class Alphaproteobacteria; order Sphingomonadales; family Sphingomonadaceae; genus Novosphingobium. The sequence continues at coordinate 14,036 of JANNYT010000196.1, forward strand.
ATCTGCTGTGGCGCATGGGTCATCAGCTGCACCACGGTGTGGCGCGGGTCGATGCCGCCTCGGCCTTCATCTTCCACCCGGTCGACGTATTCATCCAGGTGTTCTGGACGCTGCTGGCGGCGGTGACGCTCGGGGTCGGTCCACTGGCGGGCGCGGTCGCCGGGGTCGCGCTGTCGTGGATCGCGCTTTACCAGCATTGGAACATCAACACGCCGCGCTGGAGCAATTGGCTGATCCAGCGCCCCGAAGCGCACATCCTGCACCACGAATACAACGTCCACGCGCGCAATTTCGGCGATATGCCGGTGTGGGACATGCTGTTCGGCACCTATGCCAATCCCGCCCGCGTGGATGATGTGCGGGTGGGGTTCGAGCCTGAGCGGATGCGGCGCTGGGTGGCAATGCTGCTGATGGTCGATGTCAGCAGTGATCAGGGGCGGGAGCGGTTGTAGTTTCTCTTTCCTCCCCGTTTGTGCTTCGCAAAAACGGATTGGACCGGCTATGCCGAGCCCATGGCTGAACAATTCACCAAGCACCGCCAACCCTGGAAGGCCGAGGAAGTCGCCAAGCTGCGGCTGCTGGCGGGCAAAGGCAAAGGTCTGAAGGAAATCGCCAAGGCGCTGAACCGCAGCGAGGAATCAACCAAGGACCGCGCCAAGACCGACGGGATCGGGATTGCTAAGCTGCGTTAGCGCACCCAGTCGAGCCCGATTTCCTCGTAGATTTCCTTGTCGTCCGACCAGTTTTCTTCAACCTTTACATGGAGGAACAGGTGGACGTTCACCCCCAGCAACTGGCTGAGTTCCTTGCGCGCAGCCTCACCGATCGACTTGAGCTTGCTGCCGCCCTTGCCCAGCACGATCCCCTTCTGGCTATCACGCGCGATCACGATCTGCTGGTGGATTTCGACCGAGCCATCGGCGCGCGGGGTGTAGCTTTCGGGGCGGACCGCGCTGTCATAGGGCAGTTCATCGTGAAGCTGGCGGTAGAGCTGTTCGCGGGTGATTTCGCAGGCCAGACGTTCGCTGGCGTCTGAAACCTGATCTTCGGGGTAGTGCCACGGGCTTTCCGGCATTAGCGCCGCGAGCCGGGTCTTGAGCTCTGCTACGCCGTCGCCGGTCAGCGCCGAGACGAAGAACACCTCGTCAAACTGGCCTTCACCCGCCAGCGCCTGCGCGGCGATCAGCATCGGTTCCTTGGCAACCTCGTCGACCTTGTTGAGCACCAGGATCTTGCGTTCTGGGCGGCCCTGCAGGTTTTCCAGAATCGGGTCGAGGTAGGCGAGCTTCTTCTTGCGGCCATCGACCACCAGCAGGATCGCGTCGGCCTCCTTGGCCCCGTCCCACGCCGCGCTGACCATCGCGCGGTCGAGGCGGCGCTTGGGCGCGAACAGTCCGGGAGTGTCGGCCAGGATGATCTGCGCCGGGCCTTCCAGCGCTATGCCCATCAGCCGCGCGCGGGTGGTCTGCGCTTTGGCGCTGACAATCGCGACTTTCTGCCCGACCAGCGCGTTGACCAGGGTCGATTTGCCAGCGTTCGGGGCGCCAAGGACGGCGACTAGGCCGCAGTGGGGGGAGAGGGTGAGTTCATTCATCGGCCACCCCATACGCGCCAAGCTCCCGCTTGTCGAAGGGGCTCTGCGGCTTATTTCGCGCAGAAAATCACCCAAACCGCCGCATGAATTCTTCGGCAGCCGCAGTCTCGGCCTCGCGCATTGAGGTGCCGGTGGCCTCCGCGCTGCCGACACCGCTGATCTCCACCGCAACGGTGAAGCGCGCAGCGTGATCGGGGCCGGAGCGTTCGACCAGCCGGTATTCGGGGCCTTTGCGGCGGTTGCCGGCGGCCCATTCCTGCAACGCGCTCTTGGGGTGTTTAGAGGTGCCGGCCTTGCCCGCAACCATATCGCCCCACAAGTTGCGGACCATCTGCGCGGTCGCCTCAAACCCCTGCGTAACGAAGCTGGCGCCGATCAGCGCTTCCATCACGTCGCCCAGGATATTGTCGCTGTCATGCCCGCCATCGTCGCGGGCTTGCTTGCCGAGGCGGATGTGTTGGGCGAGGCCAATTTGCCGGGCGGCCTGCGCGCAGGAGCTGCGGCTGACCAGCGCGTTGAGCCGCTGCGAAAGCTTGCCTTCATCGCCGGTATCGAGCTGATACAGCCACTGCGCGATGACCATGCCGAGCACGCGGTCGCCCAGAAACTCCAGCCGCTGATAGTCGCGCAGCGAGCCGGTGCTGCCGTGCGTCAGCGCTTCAAGCCACAAGGCTTCGTCGGTCGGGGCACGGCCCGCCAGTGCGGTCAGGAAGGCTTGGGTCTCAGCGGAAAGCACGGCTGCTCAGAATGTCCCGCCGATCCGGTCCCAGCGCGCGGCGCTGAACCAGGTCCAGGGTTTGAGCCATTCGGCGCTGCCATCGGTTGACCACATCATCACCGTGGCGCGGCCCAGCAGGTTGTCGATCGGGACGATCCCGATCCCGCCTTCATCGGTGGTAAAGCGGCTGTCTTCGGAATTATCGCGGTTGTCACCCATCAGGAACACGCTGCCTTGGGGCACGATGTACGGCTCGGTCGTGTCCTTGCTGCGTTCGCCCAGATCGAGCACCTGATAGCTCTTGCCGCCGGGCAGCGTTTCGGTGAAGCGTGGATATTTGCACAGGTCAGTGCCGTCGGCCGCCTTGGCCATGAACTGGCTGGTCAGGCACTTGGTATTGGGGCTGACGGCCACTTCGAAATCGGCGATCCGCACTTTGGGGATCGGCTGATTGTTCAGCCACAGCTGGCCGCCTTTCATCTGCACGGTATCGCCGGGCAGGCCGATCACGCGCTTGATCCAGTCCTGTTCGCCGGCAGGCGGAGCCTTGAACACCACCACGTCGCCGCGCTCTGGATCAGACGCCAGCACGCGGCTTTCGGGCAGCAGCGGCACGCCGAACGGCAGCGACTTGCGCGAGAACCCATAGGGCCATTTGGCCAGCAGCAGATAATCGCCATTGAGCAGGCGCGGCAGCATGGATTCGCTCGGGATATAGAACGGCGCGAAGACCAGGCTGCGGAACAGCACCACCACCAGCGCCAATTTCAGCACGAAGACCGGGAACGAATCCTCTTTCTTCGCGGGCTTGGCCGGCACAGTGGCGGCGGTATCGATAGCGGTCTCGGTCATGGTTTCGGTCATCGGGTCAGTCCATGTTGGTCTGGCGGGCGCGCGTCAAGTCTTACGGTGTATTATAGATATAACACACAAAGGTTCAAGTGAATACGATTTCGCGGCTTGGCCCAAGGCGTGGCGGCGGGCATAGCCGCTTTCGACCAGTGACAGGAGTTTGGCGATGAATGACGTAATAGCAGCAGCCTGGAGCACCCTTGAGGCGTTGCCCAAGCCGAGCCTCCAGGACCTGTTTGCCGACAAGGCGCGGCTGGACGCATGGTCAAGCAAGCTCGATCTGCCCGGCGGCGCGGTGCGGTTTGACTGGTCCAAGACGCACCTCGACAGCGCGCACGGTGCGGAGTTTTTGAAGCTGGCTGAGGCCGCCGGGTTCGCGCAGCGACGCGGTGCCATGTTCGCCGGCGAACACATCAACGTGACCGAAGACCGCGCGGTCGAGCACACCGCGCTGCGCGGGGTGGGCCGCGAAACGAGTGTCGAGGAAGCGCATGCGCTGCATCTGCGAATGAAGAGCCTGGTCGAGGCGATCCATGCGGGCGCGCTGGGAGAGGTCAAACACCTGATCCACATCGGCATCGGCGGATCTGCGCTCGGCCCAGCCTTGGCGATCGACGCTCTGACGCGCGACGGCGCGGTGGTCGATGTCCACGTGGTCTCCAATATTGACGGCTGCGCGCTGGAAGCGGCGTTCAAGGCCTGCGATCCCGCGACCACGGTGATTGCCGTCGCCTCCAAAACTTTTACCACCACCGAGACAATGACCAATGCCGTTTCGGCGCTCGACTGGCTCAAAGATCACGGCGTGGCCGATCCTTATGGCCGGGTGATCGCGCTGACCGCCTATCCCGACAAGGCGGTCGAATGGGGCGTCGATGAAACCCGCGTGCTGCCGTTTTCGGAGAGCGTCGGCGGGCGCTATTCGCTGTGGTCGTCGATCGGGTTCCCGATTGCGCTGGCGGTAGGCTGGACCGAATTTGCCGAATTTCTGGACGGTGCGGCGGCGATGGACCGGCATTTCCTCGGCACCGACGGCCTCGCCAACCTGCCGCTGCGCGCGGCTTTTGCCGACCTCTACTATACCCAGTTGTGCGGCACTCAGTCCCGCGCGTGCTTTGCCTATGACGAGCGGTTGCGCTTGTTGCCGAGTTACCTCCAGCAGCTGGAAATGGAATCGAACGGAAAATCGGTGAAACTTGATGGCAGCCCGGTCGGCCGCCCGACCGCGCCGATCACCTGGGGCGGAGTGGGGACCGACGCGCAGCACGCGGTGTTCCAATTGCTCCATCAGGGCACCAACCTTGTGCCGGTAGATTTCATCGCTGCAATCGGTCCCGGCGACGACCTCGACCCGGCACATCACCGCAATCTGCTGGCCAATTGCTTCGCCCAAGGTGCGGCCTTGATGGCGGGCCGCGCGAGCAGTGACGGCGCGCGCAACTATCCCGGCAACCGCCCCAGCGCGACGATCCTGTGCGAAGAACTCAATGCCGGAACCCTGGGCGCGCTGATCGCCTTCCATGAGCACCGCACATTTGCCAATGGCGTGATGCTGCAGATCAATTCGTTCGATCAGTTCGGGGTCGAATTGGGCAAGGAAATCGCGCATGCCATAGTCGGGGGCGGAACAACTTTTGACGCCAGCACCGAAGCCTTGCTGGCCGAGGCAGGAATCAAATAGCCAGTCTATCACGCTGACCAGCAAAACCGTTTGGCAATTGCCCGCCTCGCACCCCATATCGCGCCCCGAACAGGAGCATCTTGATGGCTGACTTTGACTATGACCTCTTCGTAATCGGCGCAGGGTCGGGCGGAGTGCGGGCCAGCCGGATCGCGGCTTCACATGGCGCGCGGGTGGCGGTGGCGGAGGAGCACCGGGTCGGCGGGACCTGTGTGATCCGCGGCTGCGTGCCCAAGAAGTTGCTGGTTTACGGCTCGCACTTTGCCGAGGAACTGCAGGACGCCAAGCATTACGGCTGGTCGGTGCAGGGGATGACCTTCGACTGGAATGTGCTGCGCGATACCGTGCTGCGCGATGTTGACCGGCTGGAGGCGGCCTATATCACCACGCTCGATAGCAACAAGGTCGAGCATTTCCACGAGCGCGCGGTGGTCACCGGGCCCAATTCGGTCAAGCTCGCCTCGGGCCGTGAGGTGTCAGCCAAGTACATCCTGATCGCGGTCGGGGCCTGGCCGGTGATGCCTGAATTTGCCGGCAGCGAGCATTGCATCACCTCCAACGAAGTGTTCCATCTGCCCACGCTGCCAAAGCGCGTGGTGATCCAGGGCGCGGGCTATATCGCGATGGAATTTGCCGGGATCTTCAACGCGCTCGGCTGCCAGGTCACCGTGGTCAACCGCAGCGAGACGATCCTGCGCAGCTATGACGCGGCGCTGCGCGACCGCTTGCTGCAGATCACCATGGCGCGCGGGATCGAATACAAGTTCAATAGCCCGCTGGCCAAGGTCGAGAAACAGGCCGATGGCGGCCTGATGGTTACCGCGGGGGATCACGATCCGTTTGGCGCCGACGTGGTGTTGGTCGCCACCGGACGCCGGCCCAAGACTGACGGACTGGGATTGGAGAGCGCCGGGATTGCGCTGGGGCAGGGCGGCGAGATCCCGGTCGACCAGTACAGCAAAACCAGTTGCGACAGCATCTATGCGGTGGGCGACGTGACTGACCGGGTCCAGCTCACTCCCGTGGCGATCCGCGAGGGTCATGCCTTTGCCGACAGCGTGTTTGGCGGAAACCCTCGGTTCAGCGATTACACCGCGATCCCCAGCGCGGTCTTCTCGCAGCCGCCGCTCGCCGCAGTCGGCCTGACCGAGGCGCAGGCGCGCGAAAAACTGGGCGGCGAGGTCAAGATCTACTCGGCTGACTTCCGCCCGATGAAGAACATCTTTGCGAGCCGCCCCGAACGCGGGCTTTACAAATTGGTGGTCGATGCGGCCACCGACGTCGTGCTGGGTGTGCACATGATCGGCCCGGAATCGCCCGAAATCCTGCAAGCTGTGGCGATCGCAGTGCGCGCCGGGCTGACCAAGGCCGACTTTGACCAGACCATCGCGCTGCACCCGTCGATGTCGGAGGAACTGGTGCTGATGCGCTAAGCCAGTTGCATATCGCAACCAATCCGCTAGGTTGCGGCCAAACGGGAGGAAGCGATGCAGCTTGCGGGCAAGACGGTACTGGTGACGGGCGGAACCGACGGGATTGGGGCGCAGCTGATCCGGCAATTGCGGGATAAAGGCGCCAGTGTTATCACCTCGGGCCGCAATGTGGAGCGAATTGCCGCGACCCGGGCGGATGGATTTGAGGTGATCGAGGCCGATTTGTCTTTGCACGCCGGGGTCGACATGCTGCTCAAAGCGGTCAAGGGGCGGGCAATCGATGTACTGATCAACAACGCGGGGGCAATGGATAATCACGATTTTCGCGAACCGGGCCTGCCCGATGCGGGCGCGGCCGATGCCGTGATTTTCCTCAACTTCAACGCGCCAATCCACCTGATCACCGGCATGATGGACCAGCTCAAGTCGCGGCCTGCAGCAATGATCGTCAACGTGACTTCGGGGCTGGCGATTGCGCCAATGGCTGGCGCGCCGGTCTACTGCGCGACCAAGGCGGCGCTACGCAGCTACTCTATGGCGCTGCGGGCGCAGCTCAAGGACAGCAAAGTACATGTGCTTGAAGTCTTGCCGCCGGTGGTGGAGACCAAGATGACCGCCGGACTGACCAGCGGCAAATTGCCCGTCGCCGAATGCGCGCGCCAGATCGTCAGCGCGATCGAGCGCGGCGCTGATCAAGCCAATGTCGGCATGGTCAAGATCATGCAGGTGCTGAACTCGATCTCGCCCGCGTTCGTGCGGGCGGTGATGCTGCGGTTTTAGGGAGAGCGACGATGGCTGGCACAGTTTTCGTATCGGGCGGCAGCGGCTACATCGCGGGTGAAACCATCCGCCAGTTGCTGGCCAAAGGCTGGACTGTCCACACCTCGGTTCGCGGTCTGGCGCGCGAGGCCGAGCTGCGCCCGCAATTGGGTGGCACGCCTGAAACGCTCAAGTTCTTCGCCGCCGATCTGATGAGCGATGCTGGCTGGGCCGAGGCGATGGCCGGGTGCAGCCACGTCTGCCACATGGCCTCGCCGTTCCCCTCAGCGGTGCCGAAGGATGAAAACGAGCTGATCGTTCCGGCGCGCGAGGGTGCCTTGCGGGCCTTGCGCATGGCCAAGGCGGCGGGGGTTACGCGGTTTGTGATGACCTCGTCATCGGCGGCGGTCGCCTATGGCCATCCTGCGGGCAAGACTCAATTCAACGAAGCCGACTGGACCAATGTTGATGCGCCCGGGGTGCAGCCCTACGTCAAATCCAAGACCATCGCTGAGCGCGCCGCGCGCGATTGGGTCGCCAGTGAAGGCGGGGCAATTGAATACTGCGCAGTCTGTCCGGTGCTGGTGCTGGGGCCGGTGCAGGGGGCAGACTTCGCCGCCTCGGTCGAACCGGTCCAGCGGCTGCTCGATGGCTCGGTCCCGGCCTTGCCCGATGTCGGCTTCAGCATTGTCGACTTGCGCGATATCGCCGCGTTGCATGTGCTGGCGCTGGAGGCTCCGGCCGACAAGGTGAAGGACGGGCGCTTCATCGGCTGTTCGGGACCGTTCTTCAAATTCGCCGATGTTGCCAAGGTGCTGCGCGGCGCGCTGGGCCCGCAGGCCCGCAAGGTCCCCACTCGGCGGATGCCGGCCTGGGGCGTGCGTGTGCTCGCGCTGTTCATGCCGGCCGCCAAACAATTGATCGGAGAGATTGGCCGGACTCGCCAGACCAGCTCGGCCCATGCGCAAAGTATGCTCGGCTGGAACCCGCGCCCGCCCGAGCAATCGATCATCGACTGCGCGCGCAGCCTGATCGAACACGGGGTGGTGAAGGTTTAGCCCTCCACCAGCGCCACCGCCCTGATCCACCCGGCACTGGCCCCTTCGATCTTGACCGGGAAGCAGCTGAAGGTGAATCCGTGTGGGGGCAGCGCGGCCAGGTTCATCAGCTTTTCGATCTGCCAATAAGGGCGAATGCGCCCGGCCTTGTGGCCTTCCCAGATTATGCTCGGATCGCGGCTTTCGGCCCAGCGCCGCGCGGTGTGGCTGAACGGGGCGTCCCATGACCAGGCATCGGTGCCAACCACCTCGACCCCGCGCGCGGTAAGCCACAGCGTCGCCTCGCCGCCCAGGCCGACGCCTTGATCGGTGAAGTTGTCAGTCCCGTAAATCGCGCCTGATTGGACCAGCACGATGTCGAGCGGTTGGAGGGTGTGGCCGATCCGCGCCAGCTCGGCCTCAACCTGCGCTGCGCTGACTACGGTGCCGTGCGGCAGGTGGCTGAAATCCAGCTTTACGCCGGGGCGAAAGAACCGGTCGAGCGGGGCCTCGTCAATCGTCGCAGCGCGCTCGGCACCTTCGTGCGTGGTCGAATGGTAATGCCACGGCGCGTCCATGTGCGTGCCGTTGTGCGTCGACAAGGTCAGCGTCTCAACCGCCCAGCCTTCGCCGTCGGGCAGATCTTCCTTGGTCAGCCCGGGAAAGAACAGCGCGATCTGCTGCCAGCTCTCGCTGTGATCGGTGTAGCTGATTTGCGGCAGCATGACGGGCGGATCCGACACGACCTTGGTGGTGATCGGGATCGAGAGGTCGATAAAGGTGGTCATGGCAGCAAGTGTTGACCTGCTTTCCGTTTACGTCAATGGAAAGCAAATGAGCTTGCCCCAGACCCTTGCCGCCGCCCAGCCGATCGACGGCGGGTTCACCGCCACCATTCCCGAAGTGTGGATGCAGGGCCGCACCAGCTACGGCGGGTTTTCGGCCGCCCTCGCGCTCGAAGCCGCGCGGCGGTTGGCGGACGATCTGCCGCCGCTGCGCTCCGCCCAGGTCAGCTTCGTCGGGCCCTTGGCGGGTGCGGTTGAAGTGCGCGCCAAATTCCTGCGGCGCGGGCGCAATGCCAGCTGGGTCAGCGCTGAAGTGGTCAGCGAAGCGGGCATCGGCCTGACTGCAACTTTCGTGTTCATGGGCCCGGTTGAGAGCAGCACGCTGCACCTCCACGAAGTGCCGCCGCCCGCCGGCCTGATCCGGCCCGAGGATGCCGCGCCGTTTCCCGAAGGCCGCGGGCTGACTTTTGCCGCGCAGTTCGAGCGCGGTTTTGCTTTGCCCCGCAGCGATGAAAAGCGCCCGGAACTCAACTGGTGGGTGCGGGTCAAGGAAGCCGAAGGTCTCGACCCGATGGTCGCGCTGCTGCTGCTCGCCGATGCGCTGCCGCCCGGCGTGATGCCCTTGATGGAGGCGTGGTCGCCGGTCAGTTCGATGACTTGGCTGATCAACCTGCTGACCCCGCTACCCCAAACCCGCGACGGCTGGTTCCTGCTGCGCGCGGCGGGCAATTATGCCGAAAAGGGCTGCTCAAGCCAGGACATGGCAATCTGGAACGCCGATGGTACAGCTATCGCGGTGGGCATGCAGGCGATTGCTATTTTTGGCTGATTCGGCAGGCCCACTTGGGAGTGGTTGAAATGAAATTGCGGGCCCTGTTGATTGCTGCCCTAGCCGGCACTGCGGCCGCTGCATCGGCTACGCCTATGCCTCCGCCGGTGTTTGCTCCCCCAGCGCCAGCCCCGCAAATGGCCGCGCCGTGCCCGCCGCGGTTGACGGTAACGATTGGCCGCAAGGAAGATGTCAACGCCTGCATCTTGCAGGCCCGCGGCTGGGCCTATCTGGTCGTATTCAATCCTTCGAATTACGCTGAGCGGTTGGCCCTGCCGCTCGATCACGACATGCTGTTCACCTTATTGGCATCGACCGACATGGCGTCGCTGTGGCCGCAGATCATCGCCTTTACTGGCGCCGACGGCAGCAAGCTGCGCGCTGCGTTGCGAGCCCGGTCACAGGAACTGCGATCGAGCAACTGGGCCGCTCCCAAATCCACTAACCAGCTGGAGAATTTTGTTGGCGGTTCGGTGCTGGCCACCATGCAGGCGGCTGACCTGGCGTACGAAGCGGGCGACGGCGCCGATGCGGTCGGCTTGCTGCAGGCCAAGCGCGCTCAACTGGAGCTGGGCGGGCTGAAAGATAACGACAAACAATTTGACTGGATTTCGCTCGCCATGCGTGAGGCGAAACTGCAGCAATGGCTCGGCAACATTGCCGCGGCAACGGCGATCTACGATATGATCGGCGCCAATCGGGCGATCTATGCCGGTTACCGGGTCAATGGGGCAATCAACAAGGCGGCCATGCTGGCTGAGTTGGGGCAGGCCGCGGCCTCGCTCGCGCTGATTACGCAGGCTCAGACCGATTTCGACCGCACCAGCAATGGCCCCAAGGTCCCCGGCAGTGATCGCCAGTTTGCGTGGATCAGGGCCTGCGACCACCACCTGCTCGGCAACGAAAAAGAAGCCCGCAAGGCCATGGCGGTGATCAAGGCGGCACCTGCCGAACTGCGCAACGCCCAAGGCATGATCGCGCCGACTTCGGGGATCGAAGTCCGGCTGGCCTTTTGCCTGAAGGACGACGGGATGCTGGCCGATTTCGTTAGCGGGAGCGAGTATCTGCTCGAACCGGCGGCGCTGCTGTTGCAAAACGAACTGGTGTGGTTCCCGCGTGATCGCAGCGTGACGATCGATCGGGTGCGCCAGCGCTTTGCCAAGAGCGGCTATGCTCCGCGCATACGCCAAATTCCCGCAGCCTTGGTGCCAGCGTTGAACCGCTGGCAGGTTCCGGTCGATCAACTGCCAACCGAGCGGGCCAAGCAGGTTACTGGCTAGGCGAAACGGGTTTAGACGCGGAGTTGCAGGTCAAGGAACACCGCCACATCATCCAGCGCCACGTCCTTGGCCAGATAAGCTTCGCCCAGCCCCCGCAGCAGCACAAACGGCAGCGTCCCCGCGTCCATCTTCTTGTCGTGAAGCATGTGCGCGGTCAGCGCTGCGCCGGTGCAATTGAGCCCCAGCGCGGCGATCTCGCTGGCCATGCCCAGCGCGGCGAGGTGCGCGGCGACCCGTTCGGCCTCGGCGTGGGCGAGCGACCCGCGTTGCGCTGAGAAGCGCGCGGCCAGCACCATGCCAAGGGCAACCGCTTCGCCGTGGAGCAAGCGCTCCGAAAAACCGGTCTGCGCCTCCAGCGCGTGGCCGAAGGTATGGCCCAGATTGAGCAGGGCGCGCAGGCCCAGCGTTTCACGCTCATCCGCCGCGACGATCCGCGCTTTGGCGGCGACCGAGTAGGCCACGGCGTGTTCGCGCAGCGGGGCGTCTCCGCCCAGCATCGCGGCGGCGTTGGCCTCGCACCACGCAAAGAAGGCGGCGTCGCCCAATAGGCCGTATTTGACCACCTCGGCATAGCCCGCTTTCAGCTCACGTTCGGGCAGGGTCTCCAGCGCGGCCAGATCGGCCAAGACCAGCGCGGGCTGGTGGAAGGCGCCGACCAGGTTCTTGCCCGCCGCAGTATTGATCGCGGTCTTGCCGCCAACGCTCGAATCGACTTGCGCCAGCAGCGTGGTTGGCAGCTGGATGAACTGGCACCCGCGTTTGAGGATCGCTGCGGCAAAGCCCGTCAGATCGCCGACCACCCCGCCGCCCAGCGCCAGCACGTGATCGCCGCGTTCCACTTCCTCTGCCAGCAACCAGTCGGTCGTTGCGGCCAGCTCGGACCAGCTTTTGCTCGCCTCACCCGCTGGCAACACGCGGAACACCGCTTCGTGGCCGCCGGCGCTCAGCGCGGCGCTGAGCACTTCGCCCCACAGCGGGTGGACGTTGCTGTCGGTGACAATCGGCACGCGGCGCTTGCGCAGGCGCGGGCCGCATTGCGCCACCAGATCGGCCAGCAGCCCGGTGCCGACCCGCACTTCATAGGGGCGTCCAGCCAAAGCAACGGGGATTACAGCCATGCTTCGAGCCCCTTGAGCACGCGGTTTACAGTTCGCATCTGCGGGCCGCTCGCGCTTGTCACATGGATCGGGGCCTCGGCATAGGCGCTTTCGCGCTCGGCTTTGAGCCGCGTGATGATCTCGCGCGGATCGCCTTGGCGCAGCAAGGGCCGTGAGTTCTTGCGGCTCACCCGGTCGATCAGCGTTTCCAGATCGCAATCGAGCCAGACCGCAACCGCGCGTTCAAGGATCAGCGCGCGGGTCTGCGGATTGATGAAGGCGCCGCCGCCGGTGGCGACGATCTTGCGCTCACCATCAACCAGCCGGGCGATCACCCGGCGCTCACCGTCGCGGAAATAGGCCTCGCCAAATTGCGCAAAGATCTCGGCGACAGACATCTGCGCAGCGCGCTCGATTTCCTCGTCCGCGTCGACAAATGGCAAGTCGAGCAAGGTGGACAGCTTGCGCCCCACGCTGGTCTTGCCCACGCCCATCATCCCGACCAGCACCAAAGGCCGGTCGATCCGCCGCGCCAGGGCGACTAAATCGGCAGAGGACGGTTCATGCTCCATTGCGGCCCCGCCTATAGATAGGCTAACCGGCAGTGCAAGGTTTCGGGTGTTCGGGTCGGAGAGGTCGCGCGTGAGTGTTCAGATGCGCAGAAGCTGGATTTTGGGCGCAGTGGCCGCAGCCTTGCTGGCTGCGCTGCTGATCTGGGCCTGGCGCGATGGCGGCGAACGGCCGCTTAGCCATATGAGCGCGCCAGCATTACTGCCCAAGGTTGGATCATGAAGCGGCTGCTGCTGGTAACATCTGGGCTGGCGCTGGCGGTGACCTCGGTTTGGGCGATTGCGCAGGATTCGCCAGAGTCGCTGCTGCCACCCGGCTTTGAAAAACCCAAGGCGGGTAAGCCCGCGCCGCCGGCGCCAGCGCCTGCGGCTCCATCGCCGGGCTCGACCCCGGTGATCCAGCCGCTTCCTGGCGCTGGCGGCGCAGGCGCCAATGCACCCGCCGGAGCAGCAAGGCCCGCGCAACTGCCATCAGGCGCGCGCATCCCGACGCTCCGCGAGCTTGAGACGATGAGCCCCGATCAGCTCGATGAGCTGCTCGGCCTCAAACCCAAATACGACATGCCGTCCGCCGCCCGCCGCTCGATGACGCAGATCGGCCTTCTGGCCGAGGATGAAGGCGGCTTTCCGGCGGGATCGCTGGGCAAGCAGGATGGCCGCCTGGTCACCGCGCTGCTCAATGGCAATTCGGGCCAGCTGGTTTCGCGCTGGGGGCATATCTTGCTGCGGCGCGGACTGGCCTCGCGGCTTGATGCGCCGGCGGGGATGAACGCGGCTGATTTTGCTGCTGCCCGCGCGGCCTTGCTGGTGCGGATGGGTGAGGGCGAGGCGGCGCGCGAACTGGTGCAGGATGTCGATGCCGGCAATTACACCCCCGCGCTGACGCAGGCGGCGATCGATGCCTATGCCTTTACCGCCGATATTACCGGGATTTGCCCGGTCACAGCGGTGATCGGGGGCGCGCGCAAGGATGCCGATTGGCGCGTGCTGCGCGCGATCTGCGCCTCGTTTCAAGGCGACGGCAGCGGCGGGATGAGCCAGCTCGATCATTTGATCGGCGAGGGCGGCTGGCCCAAGATTGATGTGCTGCTGGCGCAGCGCTATGCCGGTGCAGCCGGCAAATCGCGCCGCACGGTCACGATCGAGTGGGACGGGGTCAGCGGGATGAACCCGTGGCGTTATGCCTTGGCTGCAGCGGTCGGGGTGCAAGTCCCCGATGCGCTGATGAAGGACGCGCCGCTGCGTTATGCCTATGCCGCGGCGACCGCGCCAATGCTCGGTCTGGAGGCGCGCGCCACCGGGGCGGATCAGGCCGGCGGGGCCGGGATCCTGTCGAGCGCGGCGATGGTCGATCTCTACAGTCAGATTTATGCGCAGGACGATATCAATGGCGCCTGGGCGACCGCCGCCGATACGCTGCGCAATGCCTATATCGCCGAGGCTCCGGCTGAGCGGTTTGCGGCGATCAAGACCCTGTGGGATGGCGGCAGCGATCCGCAGAGCCGCTATTCGCGCCAGGTGCTGACCGCATATGCCGCCGCCCGCCTGCCGGTTTCGGGCGACTATGCCAAGGCCGCGCCCGATCTGATCGCCGCGATGCTGACTGCCGGGCTTGATGCGAACGCGCTGCGTTGGGCGCCCGAGGCCGATACCGGCTCGCTCGCGTGGGGACAGCTGGTGGTTGCCGCCGCCAGCCGGGACGCGCCGGTCAATGGCTCGGCGCTGTCGAGCTTTGCCGGGAACGACGATAGCGCCGGCAAACACAAATCGCGGATGCTGCTAGCCGGGCTCGCTGGCCTTGGCCGGGTCGAGCCGGGCGCGGCAGGCAGTTTTGCCGGGGA
>JANNYT010000197.1:0-3056 GCA_031410255.1 Novosphingobium sp.
CAGTCGGTAAAGCGCATCACGAGCAACTCGGCATCTTCGGAGTAAGGTCCGGGTGTGTAGCCGGGGCTCTCGATCCCCGCGCTATTGTTCTCCGCCAGTGCCTTGTCCTGCAGGTTGGTGCGGGTCCACAGATCGGTCAGCTGGTCCAGCTGATAGTCCACGCCTTCAACCGCGTCCTTGTGCACCAGCCATTTGCTGAACACGTGCGTTTCGGATGGACCCACCGGCATGCAGCTGAACATGAAGGTATGATCGGCGGTGGCATGAGCGAACAGGTGCGGGTCGATCGCCCAGCGCATCGAGCCGAGATCGCCGTCCCCGGCAGCGCACATCAGCTTGGCCGAGAGATGCTGGCCGTCGCCCGAGATCGAGCGGCAACCCTCATTCAAGGCAAAGCGCGCGACTTGCCACCAGTGCCCTTCAACCGATGCGTGCGGCAAGCCGAGCTGGTCCATCCGGTCAGCAAAAGCGAGGTTGCGGGCATTTTCGCCCAGATCGAAATGCTTGGACATTCCCACCGGGAAAGTCCGCGAAAGCTCCGGGTGCCCGGTCGCGCAGTGATAGCACTCGCGCGCGTTTTCCATCACCAGCTTCCAGTTGGCATATTCCACCAGCACCGCCGAAGCCGCCAGCTTGGCGTTCTTGAAATCGTGCGGCGCGGCATAGGCTTCAAATTTCGCGGCAAAGTCGGCGATTGGCGGCGGGCTCTCGGCTAGGCAGATGAAAATCCCGCCGGCAATGCATTCGATCGCCACCGGTTTCAGCCCGTGATCGGCCTTGCTGAAATCATCCGGCATGCGCCCCGCCGCCAGCAAGCCGCCGTCCAGATCATAAGTCCAGCGGTGATAAGGACAGACCAGCCGCGCGGCCGAGCCGCTGCCCGGCTGGCACAGCAGCGATCCGCGGTGGCGGCAACTGTTGTGAAACGCCTTGATCTCGCCATCGCGGTTGCGGGTGATCAGCACCGGCCACTTGCCCACGGTCATCGCCAGGTAGCTGCCGGGTTTGGGCAGTTCGCATTCGAATCCGGCCATCAGCCAGCTGTGGCCATAGATCGCGGCCAGATCGAATTCGTAAGCGCGCTGATCGAGGTAGAGCCCCTGCGGCAGACTGTGTCCTTCGCGGCGCGCGGCAAATTGTTCCGCGGTCCAGGCCAGCTCCGACATCAGAATCCCCCCACAGTGCAGTTCGGGCGATAGTGGCGCAGCGACCAGCGATTGAGAAATCGACTTTAGGCATAGCTCTATGTCAAATAGTCAGCCTATCAGGGCGGCGCAGACACTCTGCGTGGGGAAGGGCGGGATCATCGCGAACAAGGCTGCCATGAATCGCCGCTGGCTTCCGCTCAATGCGCTGCGGGCGTTCGAAGCTGTCGGCAAGCATTTGAGCTTCACCGGCGGCGCGGCCGCGCTGTCAGTGTCGCAAAGCGCGATGAGCCGCCACGTCAGCGCGCTCGAAAGCCTGCTCGGCAAGCAGCTGTTCGAGCGTGACGCGGGCCGCTTGGCACTGACCCCGGCGGGTGAGGAGCTGCTCGCTGCAGTGGCCAAGTCGCTTGAGCGGATCGAGCAGACCATGAATGCAATCCGCGATGAAAACGTGCGCGGGCGCGCGCTGCGGCTGCACGTTCCGCCGTCGTTGCTGCAGCAAATTTTCATGCCGATGCTGGGGCAATTCCGCAGCGATCATCCCGAATTCCGGATCGACGTGTCCAGCGCCAATGTCACCGGACTGCCGCCGACCGAGCTCGATATGGCGATTGTATATGACCGGCCCAATGTCGATGACCGGATTACCGACCTGCTGTGGAAAGTGCGCGTCGCGCCATTATGCTCGCCTCAGACTGCCGCTGCGGCCGACGGACAAACGCTGGAGGAATTCCTGGCCGGGCAAGAACTGCTGCACCTCAAGCTTGATGGCCAGCCGCGTGATTTGCTGTGGGGTGATTACTTGCAGCGCAATGCGATTGCGCTGCCGGTGATGGGCGGACTGGCGTTCGATACGGCGGTTGCTTCGGCCAAATATGCCATGACTTCGGGCGGGGTCATGCTGGGCGATGTTGACATGTTTGCCGCCGAAGTGGCCGCCGGGCAGCTGGTCATGCCGTATGACGCGGTGATTGAAGAGGGCTACGGTTATTACCTCAAACTACATGCCGACGATCTGGCCGATCCAGCCATCGCGGTGTTCAGAAGCTGGCTGATCGGCCGGTTCGCCGCCCTGCGCGACGCTACTGCGCCAGAATGAGCTCAGCCGCAGCGTCAAACACGGCTTCGGGATCGAGCCGATACGTGCGGTACAGGTCCGGCAAATCGCCAGTCTGGCCGAACCGGTCGATCCCCAGCGGGCTGATCCGGTGACCCCGCACCCCGCCCAGCCACGACAAGGCGGCGGGTGAACCATCGATCAGGGTGACGATGCCAGCGTCGCTGGCCAAAGGCGCGAGCAGTGTCTCGATGTGGCTGGGCTCGCGCCGGGTGCCGCCGCCGCGCATCGCATTGGCGGCCGACCAATCGCGGTGGAGCAGATCCGGCGAAGTGATCGCGAGCAACCCCAGCCCGGGCAGGTCCTCGCTCAGTGCCTCCCAGGCGGCCAGCGCTTCGGGCGCGATTGCGCCGGTATAAGCGATCGCCAGCCGGCTTCCGGGCTGCGGCGCGCGAAGCCAATAGCCCCCGCGCAGCGCATCGGCTTTCCACCCGTCGTCGGCGCGCACCGGTTGTTCGAGCGTGCGGGTTGAAAGCCGCAGATAGACTGAGCCGCCATCCTCCGCCTGCAGATGGCCGAACGCCCAATGCATCAACAGCGCGAGTTCATCGGCAAAGGCCGGTTCGAAATAGGTCAGACCCGGCTGGCCCATGCCGATCAGCGGCGTGTTGATCGATTGGTGCGCCCCGCCTTCTGGCCCCAAGGTCAGCCCGGCCGGGGTGGCGACCAGCAGGAAGCGCGCATCCTGATAGCAGGCGTAGTTGAGCGCATCGAGCCCGCGGGCGATGAACGGATCGTAGACCGTGCCGATCGGCAGCAGGCGGTGCCCGAACACCGGGCCCGACAGCCCCAGC
>JANNYT010000198.1:0-6091 GCA_031410255.1 Novosphingobium sp.
TTGCGCCGCTGCAGTGGCGAATTGTCCGTGGCGGCGATCCCGGCGATGATCTGTTCGCGGCGTGACAGCAGCGGATCAAGGCCGCCGGCCGGGGTGCCCAAGGCTTCTGCGGCGTGACTGCCGGGGGCGGGCATGAACCGCCCGGCCACGGCGGGGTGAAGTGGGGCATCGAACGCCAGCCCGGCCACGTTGCCGTTGCTCCAGACCCGCAACGCAGCAAGGCTTTCCAGTCCGGGCAGCTTGAGCCAGACCTGCGTCTCACCGGTGCCGCTAATCAAGCCATCGACCCGGCAGCCCAGTGCCGAAAAGTCCAGCAGCTGCGCCGACAGCGCACTGCGGCCGCGTTCGCGCAATGCCGCCGCGATGCTGAGCGGGGCGCGGGCCTGCCGCCGCCGTTCGGTGAAATCGGTCTTGCGTTCGAAACTGATGGCCAAGGTCGTGCCCCTAAAATGGTAATGACGGGCTCTCCCGTCCAAGTGCGACCTCTTGGAACCGGGCGTGACCTGCCCCGAGCGAACGGACAAGCGCGCGAACGCCGCTGTCTCACCTTGGGATTGCTGGGGATGGTTAAGTTAAACTGCGGCGCACCTACGCGGATCATGGCCCGCGACGAAATTAGCGCAAATTTTCAGCGGTGTAGCATTCCAGCACATAGGCCAGCACCCGGCCATCGGGCAATCGCAGCAAGGCGCGGTGCGCCGAAATGGTATTTTCAGGGCAACCGCCGGGGGGCTTGGACAGGATTTCCAGCGGCTCGCGGATATAGCCCAGCGGCGCGGCGATTCGCCCGAACGGGACGTGCGAAGTGGCCAGCGCGGTATTCATTGCGGCGGTCAGGCGGCTGGGCACATACCAGTTGTGCGCGACTGACAGTACGCGGTCCCCGCAAGTTAGTTCAACGTGGCGATAGCCGATCGCGTCGCGCGCACCGATGCCGAGCAGGCGGCGGAGCTGCGGCGGCTTGCGACCCTCTGGCCCGAGCCGTGGGCGCGCCATGATCTGCGCCGGATTGGCAATGTGGCGCGCCTCGCACCATTGGCGCAGCGCCTCGGTGGCGCTGTCATGCTTCGCCAGCTCCGCTTCAAACTCGGTCACGCTGGGCAAGCCTGACATCCGCGGCGCGGCATTGGCCAGCTGCGGCGCGCTGGCGGCGAGGGCTACGCTGCTCATGACCGCAAGAACCAGACCAAAGCGCTCAAATCCCACCCATTACCGCCTCGCGGCCGAGCGCGTTGAGCCCGATGACCAGCGCTTCGCAGCACACTTCCAACTGCGCCGCATCGACCGAGCGGACCACGAAGTTCGCGCCGACCCGGCCTTCGCGGAAGAACGGATAGCTGCCGATCACGCATTCTTCGTGGGCCTTTTCGGTTTCGCGCAGCAAGTCCGCCACTTCGCTTTCCATCGCCCAGCTGCCCACGGTCTGGCTGAGCAGCGGCAGCCCACCTTCCAGCTCGCCGGTCAGCGCATCGAGCATCCCGGCGGTGATCGAGGGGACGCCGGCCATCAGGAACACGTTGCCGATCTGGATCCCCGGCGCGCCTGACATCCGGTTGGGGATCAGCGCAGCCCCTTCGGGCACCCGCGCCATCCGCAGCCGCGCTTCATTCAGCCCGCCGCGCGGCTCGTAATACCGCTCAAGGATCGCGCGCGCTTCGGGATGGATCACCACCGCCACGCCCAAGGCCTCGGCCACTGCATCAACGGTGATGTCGTCATGCGTCGGACCGATCCCGCCGGTGGTGAACAGGTAATCGTTGGCGCTGCGCAGCGCGTTGACCGCCGCGACAATCGCAGCCGTGTCATCCGCGACCACCCGCACTTCGTTCAGCCGGATGCCTTGCACCCCTAGCCAGCTGGCGACTTGCGCGATGTTCTTGTCATGCGTGCGGCCTGAGAGAATCTCGTCGCCGATGACCAGCAGCGCGGCTTTCCAGATGCGGGAGGATGTGTCCATGCCGTCCCGTTAGGCGAAACCGGCGCGCAGCGAAAGGCTTACCCGGCCACCAAATCTCTCGCTCGCTGAAATTCCAGCACCCCGTCATCGATCAGCGCGTGGCGCATATCCTTGCGGTCCTTGCGGTATTCCTGGTTGAGCCGCCACGGCAGACTGGCCGCATTGCGCGGCATCTGGTCCTTGCCGCGCTGGATATAGCCGGAGGAGAAATCAAAGATATCGTCCTCGGCCGGCTCAGTCCCGGGGGCCATGGCCGGGGTCGCCGCGACTGCGCCGTAAAGGTCCATCTGGCGCAGCAGCCGGGTGATATATTCAGCGACAATATCGACCCGCAGCGTCCAGCTGGCGTTGAGGTAACCGAAGACGCCGGCCATATTGGGCACGTTGGAGAACATGCAGTTGCGGTAGAAATAGGCTTTGCTGAAATCGACTGGGGCACCGTCTACGCTGACCGCGATCTTGCCGGCAAAGCTCATCGTTAACCCAGTGGCGGTCACGATGATGTCAGCGCCGATGTGCTCGCCATTGGCCAGCTTGATCCCCGTGGCATCGAAGCTGTCGATCTGGCCGGTGACGACTGAGGCCTGGCCCGCGTTCATCGCGGTGAAGAAATCGGCGTCGGGGATCAGGCACAGCCGCTGATCCCACGGATCGTAAGGCGGGGTGAAATCGGCGGCGTTGTAGTTATCTCCCAGATGCTCTTTGACCTTACCGGAGAGGAACTCCTTGGCTTTCTCCGGCTTGTTGCGGGCGTTTTTGAACATAAGGTCCTGTAGGAAGATGTTCTTGGCGCGGGTCAGCTTGTAGGCCGCGCGCTCGGGCAAAATCTTGCGCAGGCCATTGGCGATCGCGTCCTTGGCCGGGCGGCTGGCCATCCAGGTTGGGGTCCGTTGCAGCATGGTCACGTGCCCGGCGCCGGCTTGTGCCATCGCTGGAACGATCGTTACGGCGGTGGCACCCGAGCCGATCACCACGACCTTCTTGCCGGTATAGTCGAGGTCTTTGGGCCAGAATTGCGGATGAATGATCGTGCCCTTAAACTTGTCGCGGCCCTTAAACCCGGCGTCATAGGGGGCGTCGTAATCGTAGTAGCCGCTGCCCAGGAACAGGAACCCGCCTTGCAGCTGGCGCCGCGCGCCGTCGCTCGCTTCAATGGTCACGGTCCAGCGCGCTGCCGTGCTGTCCCACGCCGCCGCGACTACTTTCTGGCCGAACCGCATCTGCTCTTTCAGGCCATAGTCGGCAGTGATCTCGTGCAGATAATAGAGGATCGAAGGGCCGTCAGCGATCGCCTTTTCGTGCTTCCACGGCGCAAAGGCAAAGCCCAGCGTGTGCATGTCGCTGTCCGAACGGATCCCGGGGTAGCGGAACAGGTCCCAGGTGCCGCCCAGATTGTCGCGCTGTTCAAGGATCGCGACGCTTTTTCCGGGGCATTCGCGCTTCATGTGGACCGCCATGCCGATCCCGGAAATCCCGGCCCCGACGATGATCATGTCGACATATTCTTCGATAGGGGTGACCGCGTTCATGGGATCCATCTCCGGCTGGCTGACATGGCTGTCAGTATTTAATCGGTCGCCTAACAAATATCGAGATGGATTGCCAGCACCGCGCCACTTTGCCACACCCGCGCGATGTCGATCACAGCCGCACGCCGCTATTCGGGGGGAAAACCTTCAGACCATGAACTTCTGGTCGATGGGCATGAGCAACCCGCGCCGGGGCCGCGCGAATTTGACTGGATCGGGTTGACCGATCCGACCGCGGCCGAGATGGAACTGGTGCGCACGCAATTTGCGCTGCATCCGCTGGCCGTCGAGGACGCGCTCAGCCCCAACCAGATGCCCAAGGTGGACATTTATGGCCACCAGTTGTTCATCGTCGCCCGCACGGCGGCGGCGCAAGAGGGCGATCACATCGCTTACGGCCAGACCGCGATCTTCCTCGGGCCACACTTTGTGGTGACGGTGCGGATCGGTTCCACTCGCGCCCACCATGATCTGCGCCGCCGCCTGGAAGGCAATGCCGAACGGCTGGCCGAGGGACCAGACTATGTCGCGCACGCAATCCTCGACTTCATCGTCGATGGCTATCAGCCGATCCTCGAAACTTACGAAGAGGCGGTGCAGGGGATGGAAGTGCGCGCGATCGATTCGTTCCCCGAACCTTCGACGCTGCGCCGGATCTTTCGCTTGCGCCGCCAGTTCCGGCGGTTTGAGCGGATCATCGGCCCGATGCAGGAAGTCTGCGAGCGGCTATCCACCACCGAGCTGCCGATGATCGATCCGGGCGCGCGGATCTGGTTTCGCGATGTGCTCGATCATGTCCGCCGCGCGCTTTGGCGGATGAGTGCATTGCGTGAGACGCTGGCCAGCATTGTTGAAACCGCCAGCCTGCTCGAACAGCACCGCCAGGGCGACATGACCCGGCAGCTGGCAGCTTACGCGGCGATCCTGGCCGTACCCACCGCGATTGCCGGAATTTACGGCATGAACTTTGAATACATGCCCGAACTCCACCACAAATGGGGTTATCCGCTGGTCTGGACGGTAATCCTGACGATCTGCGGCGGGCTGTTCCTGCGGTTCAAGCGGATCGGGTGGTTGTAGCGCTTACGGCATCACCATGAACTGTTCCCAGCGGCCATGCGCGCCGGGTTCAGCGTAAGTGATCAGCACCAGGGTCTTTTTGCCGTATTGCAACTGGAACACCCGGTTGACGAAGCCGCCGCGCAGGCGGGGCGGGCGGACCGCGGTGATCTTGGTCACCGGACCCAGCGCGCGCAGGCTGGTGCGGTAGTCGCCCAAGGTTTGCGGACTGAAATAGTACCGGCCGTTGTCGGTGAACAGCGCCGGGTTGAACCGCCCGGTGGTGATCCCGGCCAGGGTGGCGCGCACATCATCCACCCGCGCCGCCTCGCCAATGTCGGCCTGCGCCGATTTGGGCAACACGATCTCGGCGATTTGCGCGGTCAGCTGATCCTGGATCCCGGCAAAATCGCCGTTGGTCAGCACCACCACCGCGACCCGGTCATCCACCCAGACGCTGTTTTGTGACAGGAACCCGACCGATTCGCCGCCGTGATCGATCACCCAGCGCCCGCCAGCCAGCTTTTTGGAGACCCCCAGACCGTAGCCGTTGGTGGTCCCATCGGCGAGCCGCACCGGGCGTTCCATTTCTTCCCAGTCCTCGCGCGGCAGCAGCGTGCGGTTGATCCGGGCGATGTCCCACTTGGCCAGTTCAGCCGCAGTCATGCTCAGCTCACCCGCCGCCCACAGCCAGCCGCGCGCCGCCGGTTTGGCCACACGGATCGGGCCGAGCGCGCTGCGGTGATAGCCTTGCGGGAAGGCCGCGCCATTGGTGTCGTCGATGTCGTAAGGATGGATCCCCAGCGGCTTGAAGATCCGCGCCTCCAGCTGCTGCCACAGCGGCCTGCCGCCAGCTTTTTCGGCGATCATCCCGGCCACGACGTAACCGGTGTTCGAATACTGCCAGCGCGTGCCGGGCTCGTAATCGAGCGGCTTCATTCCCCAGCGCCGGACGATGTCGATCGGCGCGACCGGGCTTTCCATCGCCTTGAACGAATAGTCCTGCGGCCAGAAATCCTGCAGCCCTGATGTATGCGACAGCAGCTGCCGGACCACGATCTTGTCGCCGCTGGGCAGTTCGGGCAGCCACTTTGAGACCTTGTCATCAAGGCTGATCTTGCCGTCATCTTCCAGCAGCAGCAGCAGCGCGGCGAGGAATTGCTTGGAGTTCGAGGCGATCTGATAGGGCAGGTTGGCGTCGGGCTGCAGGATGCTTTCCGATGGCCGCCCCCAAGCCCGGCTCAACACCAGCTCGCCGCTGCGCACGACTGCGATTTCGGCGGAGGGCACGCCGGTGTCCTTCAGCGCCTTGGTCACCGCCGCATCGATTGCGCTGGTTTCAATTGGCTGGAGCGGCTGGGCAGCAGCGGCCAGCACGGGCTGCAGCGACAAGGCGAGTGCGACGAGCGCGGTGATCATGCGGTTCATTGGCGCAGGCTATCGTGATTGTCGCCAATCGCAAGCCGTGCCATTGCGCTTGCCGTAAACAACAGGGAAACGATCAGATGTCCGCAGAAGGCTCAAACCGCGTAATTCTGACTGCGCT
>JANNYT010000199.1:0-47641 GCA_031410255.1 Novosphingobium sp.
CATGTCGCGCGCATCCCAGGCGAGCAGTGACACCCCTAGCGCGGCCAATGCGACCGCCAGCCATTGCCGCCGGCTGAGTCGTTCGTGCAGGAATACCGTGCCGGCCAGCACATTGACCAAGGGATTGATGTAATAGCCCAGACTGGCGGCAAACACGCGGCCTGACTGGATCGCCGCGACATAGACCACCCAGTTGATCGCGATCAGCACCGCGCTCAGCAGCAGCAGCGCCAGTACCCGCGGGTTGCGCATAGCAGACCACAAGGCCGCGCCTTCGCCACGCACCAGCACGATTGCCAGGCACAGCGGCAGTGTCCAGATGATCCGCCAACCGATGAATTCATAGGCGGGGACCGTATGGACCAGCAGCAGGTACAGCGGCATGAAGCCCCAGATCAGATAAGCGCCCAGCGCCATGGCCAGCCCGCCGTGGGGCTTTTGAGGAGGGGTACCGTGCATATCTGCCGCGCCTAGCCTTCAGCCTGCCGCACGACAAGCGCAGCGTTGCGCAGCGTTCATACCTGCATCGCTAGGCGGGCGCGGTTCGAATCGGAGCGTATCGCTCTTTGATTCACGGGAAACGCAGCGCCGGGTCGCGCCAAGTGCGCTGCGGAGGGTGCCTCCTCCACAACAGGAGGCACCCTCATACCCGCAGACCTGCTGGCAGGCTTTGCACGATCGCAACCATTGGGCATTATGCCGCGCAGCACTTGCCGCGCCAATGGAGTCGCCGCGCCCATGCTTCGATGCCTGTTACCATTTTTGTTGCTCACCTCGCTGGGCGCCTGTGCCAAGGCCGAGCAAGCGGCTGACCGCAATGTCGAGCGTGATCCAGCGGTGGCGGCGGCGTTGAACGATCCGATCATGGCGGATCCCGATCTCGCCTCACAAAACCGCGGTAACTCGGCCTTGACCGGGGGCGGTCCGGCCAATGGTGATTTGCCGGCATTCAACCGTAGCCCGGAAGAAGCCGATGCTGCGCGCACGGCGGCTGAGACAGCGCTGGGCGGGCGGATTGTGGCTGCCCCGGCAGCTAGCGAGACCGTCAAGGTCTCACGCCTTGCCGGGATGCTGACAGCGCAAGCGATCGCTGCTGCGTCACAAATGGCGCCGCCGGGTTGCGCCGACAAGACCGAATATACGCTGGCTTGGGCGGCCAAGCTGCCGGCGGGGCTCAACATCTTTCCGCGCGGTCATGCAGTGATGGCTGGCGGCACCGATGCAGCAGGCTGCAAGCTGCGGACAGTCCGCTTTGTCACGCCGGTGAGCCCAGCGGACGTGGTCAACTTCTACTTCACCAGCGCGGCCAAAGCCAAGCTGCCTGCCACGCACAGCCGCGAAGGAGATGACGAGGTGGTCAGCGGACGGCAAGGCTCGTCAGGCTACGCGGTGTTCGCCCGCCAGCGCGCCGACGGGCTGACCGAAGTCGATCTGATCACAGCGGGCTTCTAAGCGTCGCGCAGCCCTACGCCGATCATCGCGCGCGGCTGTTCGAGCTCGTTCGAGGCGACCGGATAGGCGCAATAGTCGGCTGCATAGTAAGCGCTGGGGCGGTGATTGCCTGACAAGCCAACCCCGCCGAACGGCGCGCCCGATGAGGCGCCGTTGGTTGGACGGTTCCAGTTGATCACCCCGGCGCGGACATTGGCCCAAAAGCGGTTGTATTCCTGCGGGGTGCCGCCGACCAGCGAGGCGCACAGGCCAAAGCGGGTGCTATTGGCCTCGGCAATCGCCTCATCAAAGTCATCGACCCGGACAATCTGCAGCAGCGGTCCGAACAGTTCGACATCGGGGCGTTCCTTGACTGCGGTTACGTCGATAATCGCGGGCGACAGGAACGGCAGATCGTCGCGCGGGCGGACCATGTGCTTGATCGCCTTGCCGCCATGGCTGAGCAGGTAGAGAAAGCTTTCGGTCAGACCATCAGCCGCGATATTGTCAATTACCGGGCCCATGAAGGGGGCGGGATCATCGAATGGCGCGCCAACGATGATCCGGTCGGCCAGTTTCTTCACGTCCGCGATCAACGCATCGTACATCGATGATTTTACGATTAGCCGCCGTGCGGCGGTGCAGCGCTGACCGGCACTGGTGAAGGCTGACTGGATCACCAGTGCGGCGGCATCGCTGATCTTTGGGGTATCCCACACCACCAGCGGGTTGTTGCCGCCCATTTCCAGCGCGACGATCTTGTCGGGCCGCGCGGCCAGCCGCCGGTTGATCGCGATCCCGGTATGCGCCGATCCGGTGAACAGCACCCCGTCGATCCCGTCATGCCCGACCAGGGCCTGGCCTTCCTCAACCCCGCCGACCAGCAGCTGGACTACGGCGGCCGAAACCCCGGCGCGGTGGAAGCACTGCAGCAGCAGTTCGCCAGTTGCGGGGGTTTTTTCGCTTGGCTTGAACACGATGGCATTGCCCGCGATCAGCGCTGGCACAATGTGGCCATTGGGTAGATGCGCGGGGAAGTTGTAAGGTCCCAGCACGGCCATCACGCCGTGCGGCTTGTGGCGAAGCGAGGCGGTGCCCTGCATCGCATTGTCGAGCTTGCGCTGCGAAGTCCGCTCGGCATAGGCGCGGATCGAGATTTCGACCTTGTTGACGACGCTTTCAACCTCGGTGCGGGCTTCCCACATCGGTTTGCCGGTTTCGCGCGCGATCAGCGTGGCAAGCTTTTCGGCTTCCTTGCGCACTTCGTTGGCGAACCGGCGCATAAGCTCCATCCGGTTAGCCAGCGGCTGCGCGGCCCAGGCCGGCCAGGCCCGGCGCGCCCGGTCGACAACCTCATCAACATTGCCATGCTTGCCGCGCCAGATTTCAGCACCGGTGGCCGGTTCGATTGAGATCAACTGCTGCTTGCTCAACTGTACGGTTCCATCAATTTGTGTGACGCGATCCCTAGGCGGCTTGCAGCGCCTTAGTCGTTGTATAACTAGATAGAAAGTTTTCCTGTTCCCCGCACGCTTCTAGGTGAAATATACAGGGTCGCCAACCTGTGTAAAATGACAGGTTCGCTTGCACCGAGGCGGGCATCGGGCAATAGAGCGTTCAACACATGACCGCGCAGCCTGCCTCCCCAACCGTGCCTGATCACGCTGCATTTGCTGACCGGTATTGGACCAGCCGCGACGGGCTGCGGCTGCATTACCGTGACTACGGCGCGAGAAGTGATCGTCCGGCGCTGCTGTGCCTGCCCGGCTTGACCCGCAACGCGCGCGATTTCAGCCATGTGGCGCGGCGCTTGGCGAGTGACTGGCGCGTGGTTTGCCCCGATCTGCGCGGGCGCGGTGACAGCGCCTATGCCAAGGACGCTGCCAGCTATAATCCGGTCCAGTATGCTGATGATTTGGCGTTGTTGCTGGCTGAGGCCGAGATTGACCGGTTCGTGGCGATCGGCACGTCACTGGGTGGACTGCTGACGATGCTGCTCGGCGCGGCCATGCCCGAACGGATCGCCGGAGCGCTGCTCAATGATGTCGGGCCCGAGCTGATGCCCGAGGGATTGGCGTGGATTCGCAGCTATGTCGGCCAGGGCCGCAGTTTTCCGACCTGGATGCACGCCGCGCGGATGGTCGAAGAATTGCAGGGTGAGACTTTTCCGGACTATCAGGTGTCTGATTGGCTGAGCATGGCCAAACGCGCGATGGTGGTGGGCGGCAACGGGCGGATCGTGTTCGATTACGACATGAAGATTGCCGAGCCGCTGGCCGCGCCGCCCCCGGAAATTGCTCCAGACTTGTGGCCCGCGCTAGCGGCGCTGGCAGGTCGGCCCGCTGCGCTGCTGCGCGGCGAATTGTCGATCATCCTGAGTCCGGCGGTGCACCGCAAGATGGCTGACATGCTGCCCGGCGCTGATCTGGTGACTGTGCCGCGGGTCGGCCATGCGCCGATGCTGGATGAACCCGCGGCAGTGGCGGCGCTCGACCGGCTGCTGGCGCGGGTGGAATGAGCAGCACCGCGCACCGCCTGCGCGTGCTGCACCTGCACTCCAGTTTTTCGCCCGGCGGCAAGGAATTGCGCGCGGCCAAGCTGATGAATGCTTTCGGCCCCGAGGTGGATCACGTGCTGGTCTCGGGCGTGCCCGGCGAGCTGGCGGCGGCCAGCGCGATCGATCCGGCGATTTCGGTCAGCTACCCCGAAGATTTTCCGGCGCTGTCGGGCAAGCCCTGGCCCGCCCGGCTGTACCGGCTGGCGCGCGGAATGCGCGGGTTCGATCTGGTGCTGACCTATAACTGGGGCGCGATGGACGGGGTAGCCGCGCACCGGTTGTTTGGGCGGATGCTGGGCCTGCCACCGCTGATCCATCACGAGGACGGGTTCAATCAGGATGAGATTGTCCGGCTCAACCCCGCGCGCAATCGCTTTCGCCGTCTGGCGCTACCAGGGGCGAGTACGCTGATCGTCCCGTCGCAGCGGCTTGAGGCGATCGCGGCTGAGGCATGGGGCGTGCGCCCGGCAAAGCTGCGCCGAATCGCCAATGGTATTCCACTGGCCGACTATGGTCAGCCCGCCGAACCCGCTGCCTTGCCCGGACTGACC
This sequence comes from Novosphingobium sp., assembly GCA_031410255.1. GTDB lineage: Bacteria > Pseudomonadota > Alphaproteobacteria > Sphingomonadales > Sphingomonadaceae > Novosphingobium. Next base: position 4,540 of record JANNYT010000199.1, read on the forward strand.
AAGCGCGCTGGTGAGCTGTGGTTGGGCACTTTGGCCGGACTGCGGCCGATCAAGAACCTGCCCCGGCTGGTGCGCGGCTTTGCCAACATGCCGGCTGAATGGCAGCTCGTTATCGTTGGCGAAGGGCCCGAACGCGATGCAATTCTGGCTGAGGCAGCGCGGCTGGGGCTGGCCGACCGGGTGCACCTGCCCGGCTTTGCGCCCAATCCGGCGAAAGTGACCGGACTGTTCGATCTATTCGCGCTGTCATCCGATAGCGAACAATTCCCGATCTCGGTGGTTGAGGCGATGGCGGCCGGGCTCGCCGTGGTCAGCCCGCGGGTGGGTGACGTCGCGGCGATGGTCGCCCCGCAAAATCGCCCGTGGCTGACCTTGCCGGCTGACGAGCAGGCGATCGGGGCGGTGCTGGCCGCCGCCGCGCGCGATCCTGCGCTGCGCACGGCAATCGGCCAGGCCAACCGTCAGCGTGCTTTGGCCGAATACGATGAAGCAGCGATGGTCGCGGCCTATCGCAGCACCTATGGTGCGGCGCTGGGGCAGGCGTCTTTTCCCTGAATCGAGCCGTTCAGCGAAGCTTCACCGGGGCATATCCACAAATGCTGCGTTGAATTGGCCGCTTCATCCGCTAAACAGCCCCGCAGAACCGTAACCAGCCAGCGAAGGCAGCACCCTTGGCCACCGAACCTCCCAAGTCTCCCGTCCCGTCTTCCAAAGCCGCCGAACGCGAAGCTGCCCAGCAGGACGGCTTCCTGCGCGAGGTGGACGAGGCGCTGCGTGAAGAGCAGCTGGTTACCGCATTCAAGCGTTATGCCAAGCCGGTTGGCGCGGCGATTGCAGTCGGTCTGCTCGCCTTGGCCGGCTATATGTATTGGGATCACACGGTCAAATCGGCGGCTGGCGAACGCAGTGAAAGATCCGTGCTGGCGTTTGATAAAATGCAGGCCGGTCAACTGGATGCAGCGGCCAAAGATCTGGCCCCGTTGCTCAAGGACGGGACCGACGGCAGCCGCGCGGTCGCCGCGATGAACCTGGCCGCGATCGCGGTTGAGCAAGGCAAGGCCGACGATGCTGCCAAGCAATTTGCCGCCATTGCCGCTGACCCCGCAATGCCCAAACCGTTCCGCGATCTGGCTACGATCCGCGAAGTAACGATCCGGTTTGATGCGATGGCCCCTGATGCGGTGATCGCCAAGCTGAAGCCGCTGGCCGTGCCGGGCAACGCCTTTTTCGGCAGCGCGGGCGAATTGCTCGCGCTCGCCTACCTCGAAGCCGGCAAGCCCCAGCTGGCGGGTGCGCTGCTCGCACAGATTGGCCAGGACAAGACCGTGCCCGATTCGATCCGTGGCCGCGCCCGGATGCTGGCCGGCGGACTGGGCTATGACGCCGGGGTCGATCTGCCCAGCGATACCCCTGAAACTGCTCCGGCCGGCGCTGCGCCGCCGCCTCCTGCTGCAAAACAGTAAATGCTGGCCAGTAATTACTGGCCCAAGCCAAGGACCTGCCTAATGCCCTCGATCACTTCTGACCGCCGCCTTTCCGCTTCGCTGGCAGTAACGCTTGCGCTGGCTCTTGCCGGATGCGGTGTGCTGGGCGGCAAGGACAAGCCCGCCACCCCGACCGTGGGCAATCGCGTGCCGATCCTCAGCAAGATCGATACCAGCGCCAAGGTCGATCCTGAGCTCGCCAGCGTGGCCGTGGTGCTGCCGCCCGCGACTGAGAACGCCGATTGGCCGCAAGCCGGCGGCACCGCCAGCAAGAGCTATGGCAACCTCGCCATGGCTGCTGCGCCGCAGCGCGTGTGGACCGCCAGAATCGCTGGTTCGACCAAAAAGCAGCGTTTGGCCGCGGCTCCGGTGATCGGCGGCGGGCAGCTGTTCGTGATGGACACCAACGGCATCGTTCATGCTTTCGATGCCAAGACTGGCGCCGAACGCTGGCAGAAAAGCTTTCAGATCAAGGGTGATGGGGCCAGCTCGGTTTACGGCGGCGGGGTTTCGTTTGCCGAAGACCGCGTGTTCATCACCACCGGCGTGGGCGAAGTTGCAGCGCTGAAGGCCGCTGACGGCGCGCAGTTGTGGAAGGTCAAGCCAGCCGGACCGCTGCGCGGATCGCCAACGACCGCGTTCGGTTCGGTTTACGTGATGACGCAGGCTAACCAGATCATCGCGCTGAGCATGGCCGATGGCGCGCAAGTGTGGAACGCTGGTGCGTCGGTCGGGCAAACCGGGGTGTTCGGCGTGGCGGCTCCGGCCGCCGGGCAAAGCACGATCATCGCGGGCTATTCGACCGGCGAGTTGATCGCCTATCGTTACGAAAACGGACGCGAATTGTGGTCGGACGCTTTGGCGCGGACTTCGCTCTCAACCTCGGTCGGCGTGCTGACCGATATCGACGCCGATCCGATTATCGACAGCGGCCGGGTCTATGCGCTGGGGCAGGGCGGCCGCATGGCAGCTTATGAGCTGGTCACCGGCCAGCGCATCTGGGAGCTCAACCTGGCCGGAATTTCAACCCCGGCGGTGGCGGGCAACTGGATCTTTACGCTGACCGACGATGCGCGGCTGCTGTGCATCGCGCGCGCGACCGGCAAGGTGCGGTGGCTGACGCAGCTTGATGCGTTCCGTAATGCCAAGAAAAAGAGCGATCCGATCTTCTGGTCGGGTCCGGTTTTGGCGGGCGACCGGCTGTGGTTCGTCAATTCGCTCGGCGGGGTCTATTCGGCCGCGGCGGCGGACGGCCAGCCCAGCCTGATGGCCGAGCTGAAGGCGCCGGTGACGCTCGCTCCGGTCGTGGCCGGATCGACGCTCTATGTGCTCGATGACGGCGGGCGGATCACCGCCTTCAAGTAACTGCGTTACCCGGCCCTTAACCCTTTTGAGCTAGGGCCGGGGGCATATGACCGTCAGCCCTCTTCCCGCCGAGCAACGGCCCGCCAGCGACGTTTCGGCGCTGACCGGGCTGCTCGGCCTGATCGCGCTGACTGGCTGGATCATGCTGTGCCATTTCTGGCCCGAACTGGTCCAGGCGCTTGGCCTTTCCAGCCGCGCCGAGCGCTTGACCGGGCCTTACGCCGCACTGACCGGGCTGGTCGTCGCGGCCGCGCCGATGGTGACTTACGAAATTTTCGTGAGCAAAGTGCACCGCCGCGCCTCGACCGGAATCGACTGGGACCAGCCGCGCCCGCTGGCCAGCGTGGTCGATGTTGCGGTCACCAAACTGGCGGGATTGTGGGCGACCTGGGCGTTGATCGGGTTCCTTTACTGCATTGCGCGGTGGTACTGGCAGGACCCGTATCTGATCGCGATGCATGTGCTGGGCTCCGCCGCGCCGGTGCTGTTTGTGCTGTCGATCCCGTACGTGCTGTGGCTTGACCGGGTGCTGGTCGAACCGCGCGATGCCTGTTGGCATTTTGGCGCAATGCTGATCGGGCGTGAGCCGTTCGATCCAGCCAAGGTGTGGATCCATTTGCGGGCCTGGGCGGTGAAGGGCTTTTTCACCGCCTTCATGATCTCGATCGTGCCGGGTGGGTTCGCTAACCTGGTCGCGCCCGATTGGGGCAGCTTTTTTACCTCGCCGCCGGGCATCGCTGCCTTGCTGATCACCTTGATGTTCGTGATTGACGAGCAGATCGGCACGGTCGGCTATATCCTGACGATGAAGCCGCTCGATGCGCAGATCCGCTCGGCCAATCCATACCTTGCGGGCTGGGTTGCTGCATTGCTGTGCTATCCGCCGTTCCAGATTATGAACCCGGCCGATCGCCCGCTGTTTTATCTGACGAACACTTTTGGCGATGACAACTGGTTCCACCTGCTGGATGGGCAGGACGCGCTGCTGCGGGTCTGGGCTGCGCTGCTGGTGTTCCTGACCGGGGTTTACGCCTGGGCGACGCTCGCGTTCGGGATCCGCTTTTCCAACCTGACTTATCGCGGTGTGCTGACCAATGGGCCTTACGCCTTCACCCGCCACCCGGCGTATCTGTCCAAAAACCTGTTCTGGTGGTGCGCCTCGATGCCGTTCTTCGTTTCGAACGGCTCGGCAGTCGATGCGGTGCGCAACACTTTCTTCCTCGGCTGCGTCAGCGCGATCTATTTCTGGCGGGCCAAGACCGAAGAACGGCACTTGCTGGCCGAAGACCCCAAATACCGCGCCTATTCAGACTGGATGGAGCAGCATGGGCTGGTGACCAGTCGGCTGCACCGGTTGTTCAGCGTACTCACGAGGCGGCGGCAGATTGTGCAGCCAGCGGAGTAGTTAAAGCGCCGTGCCGCCATCCGCCTCGTAAACTGCAATGTCCCGCCCGCTCAGCCCCAGGCCCATGCGTTCCTGCACCCAGGTCTGCATGTGCGGGGTCTGCAGATGCGCGGCCAGCTGCGCGCGGCTGTCCCATAGTTCGCTGACCCGGATCAGGCCCGGATCGAGCACATCTTCGGCGTAGTTGTATTGGACGCAGCCGGCCTCAGTGCGGGTGGCCAGTATCACCTTGGCCATGATGGGCCGCGCTTCGTCCATCCGCTCCGCCCGCAGGCGAAAGTGGCCGATTACCACGATCATCAGAAGCTCTCCTCGTAGACCCGGCTGAGATCGCCATTCCATTCGCCGTGGAATTTGTCGAGCAAGCGCTGCGCCGGGACCTTGCCGCTGGCGACAATCTCGTCGAGCGGGGCGAGGAAGCCGCTTTCGTTGTCGCCCGAGCTGTTCAATTGCCCGCGCGCGTTCAGCCCGGCGCGGCTGACTGCCAGCACCTCAGCGGCCACATCCTTCAGCTTGCCGCCGCCCGGCAGCGGCGCATCGAGCCCCAGTTTGGGCACCGCAGCGCGCAAAGCCTCGCGCCCGTCCATGTCCCAATCCTTGACCAGATCCCAGGCCGCATTCAGTGCGGTCTGATCATAGAGCAGCCCGACCCAGAACGCGGGCAGCGCGCAGATCGTATTCCACGGCCCGCCATCGGCACCGCGCATTTCCAGAAAGCTTTTGAGCCGTACTTCGGGGAAGGCGGTCGAGAGGTGATCGACCCAGTCGCTCGCGGTGGGCAGTTCGCCCGGCAAGACCGCCAGCTGGCCCTTCAGGAAATCGCGGAAGCTGAGCCCGGCCGCGTCGATATATTTACCGTCGCGAAACACAAAATACATCGGCACATCGAGCATATATTCGACGTAGCGATCATAGCCGAACCCGTCTTCAAACACGAACGGCAGCATGCCGGTGCGGTGCGGATCGGTGTCTGACCAGATATGGCTGCGGTATGACACGAACCCGTTGGGCTTGCCTTCGGTGAACGGCGAATTGGCGAACAGCGCGGTCGCGAGCGGCTGCAAGGCCAGCGAGGTGCGGAATTTCTGCACCATGTCGGCCTCGCTCGAATAGTCGAGGTTGACCTGGATCGTGCAGGTCCGCAGCATCATGTCGAGCCCCATGCTGCCGACCCGCGGCATATGGTTCAGCATGATCGCATAGCGCCCTTTGGGCATGATCGGCAGCTCGGCGCGGGTCTTGTCGGGCCACATCCCCAGCCCCAGAAAGCCGGTGCCGGTCTTGGCGCCGATCGCTTTGACCTGATCGAGGTGCCGCCCGGTCTCGGCGCAGGTCTGGTGCAGGTTGACCAGCGGCGCGCCCGACAGTTCGAGCTGCCCGGCCGGCTCGAGGCTGACCGCACCGTCGCTGCCCGACAGCGCGATCACATTTCCGCCTTCGATCACCGGCTCCCAGCCGTATTCGGTCAGGGCCATCAGCAGGTCGCGGATGCCGTTGGGCTCATCGTAGCTGGGGGCGTGATGATCGGCGGTGTTGAACACCAGCTTTTCATGCTCGGTGCCGATCCGCCAGGCCTCGCGCGGCTTTTCGCCCTTGATCATCGGCGCCAGCAACTGGTCGCGGTGTTCAATCACCGGATCGTTGCGATTCGAAACTTGTCTTGTGCTCATGCGCGCGGAGTTAATGCGAAGCGCGCGGCGATGCCAGCAAATTTAGCGCCGGGTTCACCAATCGCCGCGCAGGCCCATCCACAACGCCAGACCCGCGATCGCCGCAGTCTCGCCGCGCAGCACGCGCGGGCCCAACGTAATGGCGCGAGCTTGTGGGAGCGCGCGGACCGCAGTTCGCTCGGCCTCGTCAAACCCGCCTTCGGGGCCAATCAACAATGCGGCGGGCCCGGAAAATGCTGCAAAATGCTGCGCAGCATTGTCGCCGCCATTTTCGTCCGCAAAGAACAGCGCGCGCTCCTCCGGCCAGTCGCGCAGCATGGCTTCCAGTTTCACCGGCGCCAGCAATTGCGGCAGCGCGGTACGCGCGCATTGCTCCGCCGCCTCGGTCAGAATGCTGCGGGCGCGCTCAAGGTTGAGTTTGTCGGCGACGCAGCGCCTGGTCAGCACTGGCTGGATCCGCGCCGCGCCCAACTCGCAAGCTTTTTCCAGCACCAGATCAAACCGGTCTTTCTTAAGCAGCGCTGCGCATAACGTGAAATCGGGCACTTGTTCGCGCGGCCGCAGCAAGGTTTCGGCGGTGAGCGCAACCGCACGCTTGTCCGCCGCCGTGACGCGCACGGCCCACTCGCCGGTCAGGTCATCGCATAGGATCACCGCATCGCCGGGCGCGACCCGCATTACCCGCGCGAGATAATGCGCCTGCGGTCCCTCGATGGTCAGCGCCGCGCCCGCGGCTAGCTCCTGCCCGACAAACAGTCGTGGTGCGCTTTTGGGCGGCCAGGCGGGGGTGGCGGACATGCACTGGCTCTAGCGCATTTCGCGCACCGCGCTAGATACTGCACCATGACTTTGGCTGAAATTGTTCCCGATACCGAGCATCGCGGCCTCGTCGCCGCGCTGCCGCAACCCTGGCGCGATTATGCGCAGTTGGCGCGGTTCGACCGGCCGATTGGCTGGTGGTTGCTGTTCTGGCCCTGCGCCTGGGGGCTGCTGCTGGCCAGCGGGCAGGGTGAGTGGCGGTTGCTCGGGTGGTTGTTGCTCGGATCAATTGCGATGCGCGGGGCGGGCTGTGTCTACAACGACATCGTCGATGCCGAGATCGACCGCAAGGTCGCGCGCACCGCGCTGCGCCCCATCGCCAGCGGGCGGGTGAGCAAGCGTGCGGCGTGGATCTGGCTCGCGCTGCTTTGCCTGATCGGGCTGGTGGTGCTGCTGCAATTGCGGCCGATCGCGCAGCTTACTGCGCTGGGCAGTCTGGCGCTGGTCGCGGCCTATCCATTCATGAAGCGGATCACCGGCTTCCCGCAGGCGTGGCTGGGGCTGGTGTTCACTTGGGGCGCACCGGTGGGCTGGATGGCGCTGCGGTCTGACCGGCTGGAAGTGATGGCGGCGCTCTATGCCGGGTCGCTGTGCTGGTGCATCGGCTATGATACCATCTATGCGCTGCAGGACCGTGAGGACGACGCGCTGATCGGGATCGGCTCATCCGCGCTGACGCTGGGGCAGCTTGTCCGCGCCGGGGTGGCGGGATTTTACGGTGCCGCGCTGGCACTGTGGGCGCTGGCCTTCTGGTGGCTGCGGCCCGATCCGTTGGTGCTGCTTGCGCTTCTTCCGGCGGCGCTGCATCTTGGCTGGCAAGTCCTGACATTGGAACCAGATCATGCCGACAACGCGCTCGCCCGCTTCCGCGCCAACCGATTCCTCGGCCTGCTGGTTGCGCTGGCCTGCTGGGCGGTGGGGAATTCGTAGCGCAGTCCTGCTGGGTCTGGCTGCGCTGGCCGGATGCGATCAAACGCAGCCCAAGGACAAGGCTGAAACGGTCGTGCTCAACGATGCCGCATCGGCCGTTCCCGCGCCGCAAGTGCCCGGAGCCACTCCCACACCGCCGCCGGTTCCGACACCACCGCCGACAGCGCCTTACCAGCATATGCGCGCCACCGGGACCGAACCGTTCTGGGGGATCGAAGTGCTGCCAGGCCAGTTGCGCTATAACTCGCCCGACCAGCCTGACGGGGTGACATTCGCCGCGACCAGCGCCGACGGATTGCGCTTTACCGGGTCGATGAACGGCACTGCGGTCACCCTGCTGCTGGCTCCGGGAGTCTGCAGCGATGGCATGTCCGACCGGCGCTATCCCTACAGTGCGGTCGTCACGCTTGGCCCCCAGACCCTGCGCGGTTGCGCCCGCGCCGAGTAGCGCGGGGATGTGCAACCTCTACCGCATGACCAAGGGCACCACCGAAGTCGCCAGGCTGTTCGCGGTGGAAGGCGATGTGGGGGCGAATTTCGGCAGCGACGTCTATCCCGGCTATCCCGGGCTGGTCGTGGCCGAGGGGGCGGCCCGGGCGATGACCTGGGGCTTTCCGCTGGTGCTCAAGGGCAAGCACGGCCAACCGCTCAAACCCAAGCCGGTCACCAATGCCCGCACCGACAAGCTCGATACCGCGTTCTGGCGTGACAGTTTTGCCCGGCGGCGCTGCCTGATCCCGGTCGGCCAATGGGCCGAACCGCGCGGGGCAGCTGGGCGAATGACCCGGTCATGGTACGGCTTGCCCGATAGCGATCTGTTCGCAGTCGCGGGGCTTTGGCGGCGCACTGCCGAATGGGCCGATTGCTATACGATGGTGATGACCGAGAGCGCGCCACAAATGGCCGAGGTACATGACCGCATGCCGGTGATCCTGCGGCAAGCAGACTGGGCGCGCTGGACTGACGGCGGGTTTGAGGATGCGCTGGCGCTATGCCAGACTTGGCCCGGACAACTGACCGCCGACCACACCAGTGGCCGGTGGGTCGATGACGCGCCGATGCCTGTGCAGCCGAGCCTGATCTAGCGCGCCTTATTCATAGCTGACCATTTCAAATTCGGTTCCGTCCCAGTCGAAGAAATAGAACCGCCGGCCGGGTTCGTAGTCGCCGTGATTGATCGGTTCGAGCCCCGCCGCAATCACCGTCCGCTCGGCTTCATCGAGGTCATCGACAACCAGCGCGACATGGTTGAGCGGAGCGCCTTTGGGATAAGGTCCGGCGGCGCCATCGCGGGTGTAGAGCGCGACATAATCGCGCGTCGACCCGACGTGGATGGTCCGTCCTCCCAGTTGTGAAGGCCCGCGCCAGCGTTCGTGCCAGCCGCACAAATTTTGCAGCAGGGTCGATGAACGATCGGGATCGCTGACCGTGATGTTGACGTGTTCGAGAAAGCCGTTTGCCATATTAGATATCCTTTTTAGTGCTTTATCGCAGGTCTTGCGAATCGCGCTTTACCCTTGTGCAACCTCAAGCTAACTTGAGGTCAAGCATTTTGTGGAGGATTCGCACACATGGACCGGAACGACCTGCTGCCGATCGGCGAACTGGCGCGGCGCACCGGCCTCGCGGTATCGGCGATCCGTTTTTACGAAGACAAGGGCTTGGTCCAGGCGCTGCGCACCAGTGGCAACCAGCGGCGTTTCCTGCGCAGCGACATCCGCCGGCTAAGCTTCATCCTGATCGCACAGAAGCTGGGACTGGGATTGGTGGAGATCGAGGCTGAACTGGCCAAACTTCCACAAGGCCGCACCCCCACAGTCAACGACTGGCAGAAGATCAGCCGCTCGCTGCGCAAGGAGATCGACACCCGGATCGCGCTGCTTAACCGCACCCGGATGAAGCTGGATGAATGCATCGGCTGCGGCTGCCTCAGCCTGCAACGCTGCGCGCTGTATAACCGCGATGATCGCGCTGGGGCCGCAGGTCCGGGGCCGCGGTATGTGCTGGGTTAGGGCTACTCCGCCGCAAGCAGCTGCTCGGCGCTCTCAAGGTCCACGCTGACCAGGCGCGAGACGCCTTGTTCGACCATCGTCACCCCGAACAAGCGGTGCATCCGGCTCATCGTTACGGCATTGTGAGTGACGATCAGGTAGCGGGTGTCGGTCTCGGTCACCATCGCGTCGAGCAGGTCGCAGAAACGCTCGATGTTGGCATCATCCAATGGCGCGTCGACTTCGTCGAGCACGCAGATCGGGGCGGGATTGGTCAGGAACAGCGCGAAGATCAGCGCGATCGCGGTCAATGCCTGCTCACCGCCTGATAGCAAGGTGAGCGATTGCAGTCGCTTGCCCGGCGGCTGGGCGTAGATCTCCAGCCCCGCCTCAAGCGGATCATCCGAATCAACCAAAGCCAGATGCGCCTGTCCGCCCTCGAACAGCCGGGTGAACAGGTGGCGGAAATGGGTGTCGACCGCTTCGAATGCCGCGCGGAGCCGCTCGCGACCCTCGCGATTGAGATTGCCGATTGAGCCGCGCAGCCGGTGGACCGCCTCAGTCAATTCGGCTTGTTCGACCAGGCTGGTGCCGTGCTTCTCCTCGGCGGCGGCCAATTCCTCGGCGGCGACCAGATTGACCGGGCCGAGCCGCTCACGGTCGGCGACCAGCATGTCATGATCAGCGCTTTCGTGCGGGGCATTCGCGACCCCGGCGGCGTCGAAGGCGAAGCGTTCGGGCAGCAGCGGCGGCGGGCACTGGAACCGCTCGCCCGAAATCCCCGCCATCTCGGCGCGACGCGCCTCCTCGTTCTCAGCCCGCGCGGCAGCCCCGGCGCGCAGTTCACGCGCGCTGGCGAGTGCCTCGTTGGCCAAGGCAAAGGCGCTTTCGATCTGGCGCGCGGCCTCGGTGGTTTCGGTGACCTTGGCTTCGGCAGCGCTGAGCTCGGCGGTCAGGCGAGCGCGGATGCTGTCGCCCGCTTCGATGTCTCGCATCAGACTGGCGGGTTTGGCGGCGACGACGTTGCGTTCTTCTGCGATCTCTTCGAAGCGGCGCTCCATCCCAGCGAGGCGATTGGCGGCATCGCCAGCCCGGGCCTGCCAACCCTTGATGTCGCCGCGCTGGGCGCTGGTCCGTTCACGTGCGACGGCGAGCGCCTGATCGTGGGCGGCGAGCGCGGCGCTGGCATGTTGCAGGCCCTGCCGCGCGGCATCGTGGCGGGTCTGTGCGGCGGCGAGCTGGGCGCGGCCGCCGGCCGGATCGGGCAGGGCGGCGCGGCGGGCCAGCGCGGACTCGCGCTCAGCCTCGGCCTGACGGCGCTGCTCGGCCAGATCGCCAGCTGCCTCAGCCAGTTCGGCCCTGCGCTGCTCAAGCCGGGCCTTGGCGGCTTCGGCGGCATCGCAGGCGCGCAAGGCGCTGCGTTCGTCTTCGGAGGCGCTGGAGACTACGCGTTCAGCGGCGATCAGCGCCAGCTGCAAGGCCGACAGTTCCGTCTGCACGGCATTGGCCGCAGTGTCCGCCTGGGTCACTGCAGCGCGGCGCGCGGGAAGTTCGGCTTGGAGCGCGGCAAAGCGATTCTCCGCCTCCAGCCGCGCCGCTTCGGCCGCGCCTTCGCCGCGTGCGACGAAACCGTCCCAGCGGCGCAAGTGTCCGGCTTTGGTTACCAGCCATTCGCCGGGCGCGAGAGAGCGGCCATCGTCAGCATCGGCAACGTGGACCAATGCGAGCCGCGCGGCGAGCTGCGGCGGGCATTGGCTGACTTGCGCAGCGAGGCTGTCCGTGACTGGTTGCGGCGCGGTGGCCCCGGTCCAATAGCGGCCGTCGCTGCCATCAGGAGCGCCGCCGAGCAGCGCTTTGGCGTCGCGGCCCAGCACCGCGGCGAGCGCGCGTTCGCAGCCCGGCACGGCGCGAACCAAGTCGAGCGCTTGCGGCAGACTATGCTTGCCGCTGGCTTGCCGCGCCCGGGCTTCGCGGTCGCGCGACAGTGCCTGATGCTCGCGCTCGATCCCGGCCAGTTCGGCTTTGGCGGCGGCCAGCACTGCGCCGCTGTCATCGCGCGCGGACTGCAGCTCGGCTTTGCGCGATTGCTGTGCCTCGAGCGCCGCGCGCGCTGATGCGATGGCAAGGCTGGCTTGTTCGCGCGCCGTTTCAGCGGCGGCCAGTGCGGCCAGCGGATCGCCTTCGCGAGCCAAGGCGGCGCGCGAGTCTGCGTGCCGCTGTGCCTCGCTGTCCAGCCGCATCAGCCGCTGCTGTGCGGCGCTGAGTTCAGCTTCGGCCACACGCCATTCGGCCTCGACCCCGGCTTGATCGGCGGTCGCTTTGGCCAGGGCCAGCTCGGCGCTGCGCAAGGCCCGGTCAGCTACATCGAGCGCGGCGGCCACCAATGGCCGGCGCACTTCATCGGCGCTGAGGGCCTGCTCGCCCACCGCCAGTTCGCGCTCCAGCCGGGCGAGAGCGTCGGCAGCGTCACGAGTCAGCCGATCTGCCTCGCCGCAATCTTCCTCCAGCCGTTGGTGCTGGCGATCAAGATCCGTCAAGCGCTGTTCGGCGGCTTCGAGCTGGCTGGTCAGCGTCGCCATGCGGTGGCCGTGCGCGCTGGCATCGTCGCGCCGGTCAGCGAGGTCATCGCGCGCTTCGGCCAGCGCCGTAGCTGCGGTATGCTGGGCCTGCTGCGCCGCCTTCATGGCGGTTTGGGCTGCGGCTACGCGGCTTTCTGCGCCATGTGCTTCGGCGCGCGCTGCTTCCGCCGCAGCGGCGGCATCGCGCCAGCGGGCAAAGACCAGCCGCGCCTCGGCCAGCTTTATCTTATCGGTCAGGCCCTTGTAGCGTTCAGCCGCGCGGGCCTGGCGGCGCAGCGCGCCAATCTGCTGGTCGAGCTGGCCCTTGAGATCCTCAAGCCGGGCCAGATTGGCCTCGGTCGCGCGCAGTTTCTGCTCGGCGTCCTTGCGCCGCACGTGCAGCCCGGCGATCCCGGCGGCTTCTTCCAGCATCATCCGGCGCTCGGCTGGTTTGGCCGCGATTACGGCTGCGATCCGCCCCTGGCTGACAAGGGCGGGGGAGTGCGCCCCGGTCGCCGCATCGGCGAAAACCAACGCGACGTCTTTTGCGCGAACATCGCGGCCATTGACCCGGTACGCGCTGCCCGCACCGCGTTCGATCCGGCGGACGACTTCTAGTTCGCTGTCCCCAATGTCGCCGGCTCCGCCGCTGTCAGCGTGGAGCACCACTTCGGCAAAGTCGCGTGCCGGGCGGCTTTCGGTCCCGGCGAAGATCACGTCTTCCATCCCGCCGCTGCGCATCGATTTGGGCGAGCTTTCGCCCATTACCCAGCGGATCGCCTCCAGCAAATTGGATTTACCGCAGCCGTTGGGCCCGACGACCCCGGTCAGCCCTTGCTCAATGCGCAGTTCAGCCGGCTCGACAAAGCTCTTGAACCCGCTGAGCTTGAGCCGTTTGATCCGCATCGGCTGGCCTGTGATCCCCCCGCTGCGCTACGGTCAGCGCGCGCCGGCTGCGCGCAACGCCGCGGCCACCTTGGGCCACTCAGATTCCTCGGCGGGGAGCTGATAGCCGTTGAGCACCATGGTCGGGGTCTGATTGATCCCGGATTCGCCGTACTTCTTGGCGTTGTTGGCGACTTCGGTGGCGGTCTCGACCTTGGCCAGGCAGGCATGCGACTGATCGACCGACACTCCGCGCGCGGCGAAGAAATCGGTGTACTTCAACGCATCGGACAAGGCTGGAAAGCGCTGCGCCGGGGGCAGGCTGCCAGCAGCCTCGGCAGCTTTTTGTACCGCTGGATCCTGCAAGGGAACCTGCATCGCTTCGAAGTTGCCATAGATCTGCTCGACCAGCGGGAAGAAGGCTTCCTTGGGGGCGCAGCGGACCAGCATGGTCAGCGGGATATCCTGCGGATGGATCGCAAAGCTGCGATACTCATAGCTGACGCGGCCCGAGGAGACGAATTCGGTCTTGAGGGGCTCCATCGCTTCGACCGCGAATCTGGCGCAGTGCGGGCACGACAGCGAGCCGTATTCGACCAGCTTGATCGGGGCCTGCGGATTGCCCATCAGCATCCCGCCAGCGGCGGTCGGTGTGACCACGTCGGTCCAGCTCTGCCCGGCGGGGGCGGCGATCTTGGCGATGGCATTGCCGGATGGCGCGGCCGCAACAGCGGCGTCATCCTTCTTGCAAGCAGCGAGGCCCAGCGCGAGTGGGGCGGCGGCGAAGGCGAGCAAAAGGTGGCGTGCCAGAATTGGGGGACGAACGTCAGTCATGATGCCTCGATATCCTTGCAACGTGAGTCGGGAAACTTAGCCCGGATCTGGGTGGTGATGAAGGATTGGCCCGCCCGGCGGCAGGCTTCTCCACAATTGATTGACTATGGCCGTTTCGACATCGCGGCATTGATCAGCGGCTTGAGCTCGGGCCAGCCATAGACTTCCTGCAGCACGCCATTGATCTTGAAGCTGGGGGTGCCGAGCACTTTGTCGGTTTCGGATGCCGTCTTGGTCATGGCTTCGAGCCGCGCCGCCATCGCCGCGTCGGTCAGGCAGGTATCGAGCTGCGCTGCGGTATACCCGCGCGCCTGCATGATCGAAAACAGCCCCAGATCGCGGGCAATCACTTTGCGCTGCGCCAGTTTGTCACCGTCCAGCGCGGTCCAGCGCGCTTTATAGGCCGGATCGGCGGGTTCCTTGAACCAGGCCTTCTGCGCGGCCAGCACCGCATCGCTGTTGCCGAAATACTTTTCCTTGGAGCCGCACATCACCATCAAGGAAGCGACCAGATCGAAGTCGTTGCGCAGAAATGGCCGCAGTTCAACCGAGACCCGACCGGTGCGGATCATGCTGCCACGCAGTTCGCTGTGAGCCTCCGCATTAAAATCGGCGCAATGCGAGCATGTGAACGAGATGAATTCAGTCACTTTGACCGCCGCCGCAGGATTGCCCAACACCGCGGTGCCATCGGCGCTCAGCGTGATCTTGTTACCCCACAGGCCGGGGGCGGGGGCCGCAGCAGCGGCCTTGCGCTTAACCGGCTTCGCGGTGGCGGCTTGGCCGGCCAGCAGCAACAGGCCCAGCGCAGCGGCGTTCAGGATCTTCTTCATAGGGTCAGAGGCTCGCATCGAGTTGGGGGCGCAGCTCGGACCATTCGGAGGTATCGTCCAGCAGCTTGCCGTTGATCGTGAAACTGGGGGTGTAGCGCACCCCCAGAGTATAGGCATCCTTGGTCTGCTTGCCAATCCGCTGCGCCATCGCTGCATCACTCAAACAGCGGTCGACCGAAGTCCGGTCATAGCCGCGCGAGGCCATGATATCGTAAAAGTGAAAGTCGCTGGCAATCGCCCGATTGCGCTGGCTGAGCGTGCCGCTGACCCAGCGCTGGCGCTGCGCCTCGGTGGACTTGGCCATGGGCAGGATCCACTTGGCCTGGCGGCGCATGAAGGCGGCGTGGTTCTGCAGGAATTTTTCCTTCGGTCCGCAATTGGTCAGCATTGCGGCGGTCAGATCGATCGGATCGCGCAGCATATGGCGCACCTCGACCGAAACCCGCCCGCGCGAGACATAGACCAGTTGCAACGCGCCATCGGCTTCAATCGCGAACTGCGAACAATGCGGGCAGGTATAGCTGATATATTCAGTCAGCTTCACTGCGGCTTGCGGGTTGCCGAGCACATGGCTGCCATCGGCGCCCAGCGCCATGGCACCGTTCCAGCCGCCCGGCGGCGGCGCGGCGCTGATGCCCAGCGCTGCTGCGGCCATGACAACGAGTATCTTATGCGCCTTCATTCTTTACCGTCCCCACCCGCATTGCCCAGACTGCGCGCCAGTGATTCGAGCACCGAGCGCAGTTCAGGATCACCAATATCGCGCAGACTTTCGCCCAGTTCCAGCGGGATTGGCCGGAGCGAAGGCGGTGCGCTGGGCCGGGGACTGGCAGGCGGCGGCTTAACCTCGCCTTGCCGAAGCTTGACCCGCGCGACCGCGCTGTAGCCGAAGAAGCGGTTCACCCGCTCGATAATCTCGGGCACCACGTGATTGATCAGCGGGGCATGTGCGGGGACCACCACCAGCTGCAGGATCCCCTCGCTCTTTTCGCCGGGGGGGAAGCGGATCGATTCGGGGGTGCAGACCCGGGCGTGGCGCTCACCCACAATCTCGGGCCAGCGGCTGACCACGCTCGATTGCACAAAGCCGAACTTGCGAAACGCGGTGCGGCCCACTTCGGGCATCAGCTCGGCAATCGGGCGCGCACCCATGCCGCGCGGCCGCTCATAGCGGCGCGGGGAGGATTTGGCTGGTGGCTTGTCCCGTTCCATTGCGGGCCAGCCAATGCCATAGGCCGGGGATGGATGCCAGCGCCGAGACGATTCCCGAGGACCTGCTCGCCTGGTACGATGTCAGCCGCCGCACCCTGCCGTGGCGCAGCCCGCCGGGCGCGCCGCCCCCCGATCCGTACCGGGTCTGGCTGTCCGAGGTGATGCTGCAGCAGACCACCACGGCGGCGGTCGCGCCATATTATGCCAAATTCCTCGCGCGCTGGCCCGATGTGGCGGCGCTGGCCGCCGCTGACGAGGCCGAGGTCATGGCGGCCTGGGCCGGGCTGGGATATTACGCTCGCGCCCGCAACCTGATCGCCTGCGCCAAAGCAGTGGCGGTCCGCGGTGGGCAGTTTCCAACGACCGAGGCCGAACTGCGCACGCTGCCGGGGCTGGGCGCCTATACCGCTGCCGCCGTGGCCGCGATCGCCTTTGGTGAGCGCGCGGCGGTAGTTGATGCCAATGTTGAACGGGTGATTGCGCGGCTCTATGCAATCGACACGCCACTGCCGCAGGCCCGCGCCGCTATCCGCGCGCGGGTCGACGCCTTGACCCCAGCCAGCCGCCCCGGTGATTTTGCGCAGGCGATGATGGATCTGGGCGCAACCGTCTGCACCCCGCGCGCGCCGCGTTGCCAGCTTTGTCCTCTGGCGCAGGAATGCGCAGGCCGCCGCATGGGGGCTGAGCGCTTTCCGGTCAAGTTGGCCAAGCCGCCCAAACCGCAGCGCCAAGGCCGCGCTTACTGGGTCGCCGCCGAGGGCATGGTCTGGCTGGTGCGGCGCGCGGCGCGCGGGATGCTCGGCGGGATGCGCGCACTGCCCGATGATGGCTGGAGCGCACGCGGGGATGGCGCTGAGCCGCCGCCACTTGCAGGGCCGTGGCATAGCTGCGGCCGCGTCCGCCACAGCTTCACCCATTTCGATCTTGATTTGCAATTGATGCTTTATTCGGGAAGCAATTGGGCTAGGCTGAGCGGCGAAGACGGTGAATGGTGGCCGCTTGAGCAGCTCGAACAGGCGGGATTGCCCAGCTTGTTCGCCAAGGCTGCCCGGCTGGTAGCGCCGCTTTAGGATTGGAGAGTACACACGTGACCGAGCTCGATTTTTCCCGCCGCGATCTGTTGCGCAGTTCGGCATTTCTAGGCGGCGCGGCAGCACTGGCGAACTTGCCGCTGGGGCGTTCAGTTGCCTTCGCGGGTGAGCTGGCGGGGATCGAAGGGCAGTGGCCGGCAGTCACCGCGATGATCGACAAATATGTCGCCAGCCGCAAGATCTCGGGCATGATTGCCGCGCTGGGCTGGCGCGATCAGCCAGCGGGATACATCGCGCGCGGGCTCGAAGGGTTCGATGACAAAGATGCCGACGGGCCCGACAGCCTGTTCCGCGCCTATTCGATGACCAAGCCGGTCACCGGTATGGCCGCGATGATCCTGATTGACGAGGGCAAGCTCAAGCTGGACCAGCCGCTGGCCGATTTCGCGCCGGAATTTGCCCAGATGCAGGTGGCAATCGATCCCAAAAAGAGCCTCGCCGCGCGCCCGGCAACCACCCAGATCACGATCCGGCATTTGCTGACGCATACCAGCGGGTTGGGTTATCCGGTGGTCGGCAAAGACAGGGTTAGCGAGGCGCTGCGCTTGTTGGGGGTCAACCCCGGGGCGATTTCCAGGCGCAAGATCAAGGGCGTCAACGATGGCCCGCCCAACCCCGGCCCGGATGAATTCCTGCGCCGCGCCGCCTCGGTGCCGCTGGTCGCTGAACCTGGAACCAAGTGGTCCTATTCGATCGGGCTCGACGTGCTCGGGCTGGTGATCGGCCGCGCCGCCGGGACGAGCTTCGAAGCGTTTCTGGCCGAGCGGATCTTCGGCCCTTGCGGCATGACCAACAGCTTCTTTCAGGTCCCGGCCAGCGCTGCGGGTCACCTGACCACCAATTATGGCTTCTTTCTGGGCCGTCCGATCCCGATCGACCGGCCCGGCAGCTCGGTCTATGAAGGTGCACCGCCGTTCGCGTTCGGCGGGTCCGGCTTGGTCACTTCTCCGACTGACTACGACCGGTTCCTGGCGATGCTGGTCAATCGCGGCATGAGCGGCAGCAAGCGCGTGATGAGCGAAAGCGCCGTTGCCTTGGCCACCTCCAACTTGCTGCCCGAAGGCGCCGAGCTGACTGGCAGTTATGTCGCCGGGCAGCACTTTGGCGCGGGCGGCGTGGTCGGCACCGGCAAGGATGAGGGGCTGTTCGGGTGGTCAGGCGCAGCCGGGACGGTCGGTTTTGCGCAGATGAAGCTGGGGCTGCGGACCGGGTTGTTCGTGCAGTATATCCCATCCAACAAATTGCCGATCCTCAAGGAATTTCCCAAGGCGGTCGGCGCCGATCTGACCGCGCTGGCGGCGAAGAAGGCATGAGCATCGGCGCGATTGCCTTTGCCGGGGCCGGGCTCGACCGGGCCGACCACATCCGCTCTGACCCCGACCAGATGGCCGGCCTGATGGACTGGCGGGCGCGGCTGCTGAAGCTCGATGGGCTCGATCCGGTGATCGATCCTGAAGGCGATCTGAGCTGGGGGACTTTGGCCGATGCCGCGCCCGAAAGCGATCTGGTGTTTCTGGGATTGGCGGCGGGCAAGGCCTGTTTTGCCGAGGTTCCTGCCAGTCTTGACGGCACTGTCGCGCCCGCCAATCCGCGATTGTGGGCGGCGATGGCGGCGCTCGATAGCCAGCAGCTGGCGACCTACGGCGCGGCCAAGGCCTTGGTCGATTGGCACGCCCGTCACCGCTTTTGCGCGCGCTGCGGTAATGCCACCAAGCTCGCCAAGGGCGGCTGGCAGCGCAATTGCAGCAACAGCGCCTGCGCGGCGGAACATTACCCGCGGGTCGATCCGGTCACGATCATGCTGGTCGAACACGATGGCAAGGTGCTGCTCGGCCGCCAGCCGCGGTTCCCGCCCCGGCGGCTGTCGGCCCTGGCCGGATTTATCGAGCCGGGCGAAAGCGTCGAGGAAGCCGTCGCGCGTGAGATTATGGAGGAAGCCGGGCTGACCGTCCGCGATGTCAGTTATGTCGGCAGCCAGCCGTGGCCGTTCCCTTCCAGCCTGATGATCGGATGCCATTCGTTCACCGATGACCCGGCGATCACGCTCGATACCAACGAGCTGGAAGAGGCCGACTGGTTCACGCGCGACGAAGTGGTCTTCGCGATGTCGGGCGACGAAAGTGGGCGGTTTATCGCGCCGCCCAAATTTGCGATTGCCCATCACTTGCTCAAATGGTGGATCGAGAAATGACTCAGCCGCGCAAACTGACAATCGACATTTACTCCGACGTGATGTGCCCGTGGTGCATCATCGGTTACGCCCAGCTGCAAAAGGGGCTGGCGCTACTGAACGGCGAGATTGAAGCCGAGGTGCGCTGGCTGCCGTTCGAACTCAACCCGGATATGCCGCCCGAAGGCGAGCCGCAATTGCAGCACATTGCGCGCAAATATGGCCGCACGCCTGCGCAGGCCGCAGCCGGGCGTGAGCAAATGCACGGCGCCGGTGAACGCGCTGGCTATTCGTTTGGCTATACCGGCCCCGGCGAAGCGCCCGAGGGGATGATGCGCAATACTTTTGACGCCCACAAATTGCTTAAATGGGCGCTGATCGCGGCCGGGGCGGCGGTGCAGACCAAGCTCAAGCTGGCGCTGTTCGATGCCCATTTCCAGCAGCGCCGTGATGTTTCCGATCCTGATGTGCTGGTCGAACTCGCGGCCGCGCAGGGGCTCGATCCAGTCGGTGCGCGAGCGGCGCTGACCGACGAGGCGCTGGGCCAGATCGTGCGGCATGAAGAGGCGCAGGCGATGGATCTCAACATCACCGGCGTGCCAGCGATGATCGTGGCGGGCAAATACATGATTCCCGGCGCGCAGGAACCAGAGGTCTATGCCAGCGCCTTGCGCCGGGTGGCCCAGCGTGAGACGGCTGCCGCCTGACTATTCACTGCAAAGCGCAGGCTTCAGATCAAACCCGGCAAACAAGCCTTCGTTCAGCCACTGCGCCAACCAGTTGCCCAGCGCAGCCCCGCCGTCTTTGGCTGCCAATGCGGCCGCCGCGCCAAATGGCTCGCCCCGCATCAGGCACTGAAGCGCCGCAAATTCAGCGTCGTTCAAAACTCGGTAGTGCGGGGTCAGGCCTTGACGCCAAACGATCAGCCAGCCCGGCTCAGCCGGTTCAAGGACGAATTCCGTGGCATCGCCGCTGCGCAAAGCTTGCCATAACCTGGTGCTATCGTGGCGGACGGCGTGGGCGGCGAACCCGGCGGCCATGGTCAGGCGCAGCTGCTCCCAGTCAGCATCGATCAACCCGGCCCCGGTCAGTTGCGCCACGTCCAGCTCGCCGCAATCAGGCGCGGCGAACGCTTGCTGGAGGTGCCATTCGAGCCAGGCCAGTTCCGCCACCTCGGGGTCGCTGGCAAACAAGCTGGCCAAGGTATCGGGAAAATCCGCGCCGTAAAGATCGAGCGTCCAGCTGCGCGGCGGCTGGCTGATCACATAGTGGCAGGCCGCCGAAGCAAAGGCCGCATCGCCCACCCACGTGCGGGTGCATTCATAGCTGGTCTCAAGCGCGCCCAGCAGGCGGGCGCGATAGGCGTTACGGTAAATCTCCATCCCCGGCGCGCCGTCGCGGGGGGTGTCATCGTCCGCGCAAAGCTGGGCCGCGAATGCCAGCTGCTGCGGCGCCAGGTTCATGCTGCCAGCGCCAGGGCGGCGGTGCGGGCCTGATCGAGCTCGCCGATCAGGTCGGCCAGCGGCGGGATTGCATCGTCGCGCTCGATCATCGTGGCGCAGGATCCGAAGCGTTCGACCGCATGGCCATACAGATCCCATACAGCGGGGCAGACCGGGGCATCGTGGGTGTCGATCAGCATGCCTTCCGGTCCATGGCTGTGCCCGGCCAGATGGATCTGGCGCACCCGGTCAGCGGGAATCCCGGCAATAAAAGCGCGCGGATCGAAGCCATGATTGACGCTTGAGACATAGATGTTGTTGACATCGAGCAGCAGGTAGCACCCGGTGCGTTCGGTCAACGCTGCCAGAAATGCCCATTCGCTAAAGCGATTGTTGGCAAAGCTGACATAGCTTGAGGGGTTTTCGACCAGCAGCGGCCGTTCGAGCAGATCCTGCGCGTGGGCGATGTTCCGGGCACAGATATCGAGCGACTCTTCGGTGTAGGGCAATGGCAGCAGATCGTGCGAATTGAACGCGGCGGTGCCGGTCCAGCACAAATGGTCGGAGACCCATAGCGGGTCGATCCGTTGCGCCAGCGCCTTGAGCTCGGCCAGATAGTCCGGGTCAAGCCCGTGCGCTGAGCCGAGCGACAGTGACACGCCGTGCATGGCGATCGGATGGCGTTCGCGCACCGCATCGAGCGTGCGCATTGGCTGGCCACCGCAGGCCATGAAGTTTTCCGAGATGATCTCGACAAAATCGAGCGGCTGCGGATGCCTAATGATCGCGGCGTGATGCTCTTTGCGAAGGCCCAGACCAAAGCCGGTAAAGGGTCGGATTGTCTCTGACATTGGCTCGCTCTTCAGAAAATGTGTGGCCCGGCCGGCCGAGTGGGAGGGGGGTTCAACCGAACCGGCCGGGCCGAAGGCAGGATCAGCCGGCGGCAAGGTCGCCGATGGTCCCGCCCTTGGTCAGGCATGCGCCAGCGGCCAGCGCCTTGAAGCCATGGCCCTTGCATTCATTCATGCCCTTGCACTCATGCGCAGTAGTCTTGCAGTCACCGCTGCCTTTGCAGCTGTTGACACCATAGCAATGTACGGTGTCGTTCGCGCCCAGCGCAGCGCCGCTGCTCCCGGCGGGGGCGGGGGCGGCGCTGGCGAGTGCAGCGAACGCCAGTGAGGCGGCAACTGCAGCAAGGGTGGATGCAGGCTTAAGGTTGGACATGGATGCTCTCCAGAATTGTTTCGTGCCGAACTGGCACTTGCTGGTTCGCCGCGGAAAGCCGGGCGGTTACACTTTGCGGCGAAACCTTTTTGGCGGGCGACTTGTAACCTTGCGCGGGACCATCGCGAATTGATCGATGTCTGCTGCAGCTGCGGCGGCATAAAACCTTTTCGGGAGACTGCTATGACCATCACAAAAACGACTGGCGCGATTGCCGCATTGGCGATCGCTGCACTCGCTACCGCCGCCAGCGCCGCCAACGCGCCGGCCAAGCCGATGGAAAAATGCTATGGGATCGCCAAGGCCGGGAAGAATGATTGCAAGGCCGGTGCGGGCACCAGCTGCGCCGGGACTTCCACCCGCGACTTTCAGACCAACGCCTGGAAGCTGGTTCCCGCTGGCACCTGCCTGACCACCAAGACCCCGCGCGGTCACGGTATGCTCGAGCCACAAGGGTGAGCGCGGCCGCCGCCGTCATTTCGCGTTACGATGCGTCAGTGCGCTGGCTGCGCAGCGCGCTGCCGGAGAGCATATTGCTGCTGTTCGTGCGCATTGTGCTGGGCGGGATCTTCTGGCGTTCGGGCCAGACCAAAGTTGTCGAAGGGACCTGGTTCCAGCTGTCCGACACGACTTATGAGCTGTTCCGCACCGAATATGCCGCAGTGCCATTGCCGCCCGAATTCGCAGCGGTAATGGCCAACACCGCCGAGCATGTCTTGCCCGCGCTGCTGCTGGCCGGCTTGTTCACGCGGGGCGCGGCGCTGGGGCTGCTGGGGATGACGCTGGTGATCCAGCTGTTTGTCTATCCCGATTCCTGGTGGACCGAACACTCGCTGTGGGCGGCATTGGCCTTGGTGCTGGTGCTGCGCGGCGGCGGGATGCTATCGGCTGATGCCATGCTGACGCGCGGACGCCAATGATCGCTGACGAAACCAGCCTGACCCGGCTCGCGGGTCTTGCCCAGGGCGGCGACAAGCAGGCTTACAGCGCCTTGCTTGGCGCCGCGCAGGCGTGGTTGGTGCGGTATTACCGGCGCCGGGTGGTGCCCAGCCAGCTCGACGATCTGGTCCAGGACACGCTGCTGTCGGTTCACCGCAAGCTCGCCAGTTATGAGCCTTCGCAGCCATTTACCCCGTGGCTGGCGGCGATCGCGCGCTACCGTTTTATCGATCACCTGCGGCTGGTTTATCGCCGCGCCGAGGACGAGCTCGACACCGATTTCCACGCCGACGACCCCGCCGAACCCGCAATTATCGCGCGGATCAGCCTTGAACGCTTGTTCGAAGCTTTGCCGCCAGCGCAGAGCCAGGCAATCGAACTGGTCAAGATTTCCGGCCTTACGATCAGCGAAGCCTCGGCCAGTACCGGCCAGAGCGAATCGCTGATCAAGGTCAATATCCACCGAGGCATCAAACGCCTTGCCGCATTAGTAGAACGAGGTTGAGGCTATGCCCGACAAGACAAAAAACCTGATCGCCGGGCTGGTCGCCGAGTTGAAGCCGGTGGCCCCGCTGCGCAAACGTGGCGGTATGACGCTGGCCGTACTGGCGCTGAGCGGCGGCATTGCCATTATGCTGGTTCCATTTGGCCCACGCGCCGATCTTGCCGCAGGCCAGCCAGATGCGATGATGTTGACCAGTGCCGGACTGTTTCTGGTACTGGCGCTCGCCTCGAGCTGGGCGGTGGTTGATCAGGCGCGGCCCTATGTGGGGATCCGCCGTGAAGGTTGGGGCTGGACCGCGTTGATGGCCGGCGTGCTGCCCGGCGCGGCACTGGTCTTGATGGCATTGGCATGGCTGCGCGGAGAGCCGACGGGCTTTGCCCTCGACGGCGGCAATTGCATGCAATTCGGACTCGGACTGGGCTTGGTGACCGCCGCTGCGCTGGTGGGCTGGCTCAGGCGCGGCGCGCCGAGCCGTCCAGACCGGGCTGGGCTGCTGACCGGGGTTGCCGGGGGTGCAGCAGGTATCTTTGCGGTCTCGCTCTATTGTCCGCACAATGATCTGGTGCACATCGGGATATGGCATGGGCTGACCGTGGTGCTGGCGGGGGCCGCCGGACGGCTGGTCATTCCGCGCCTGATTGCCTGGTAAGGCGGGGCTAAACCAGTCCCAATCGGGCCAGATCGCCGGCCAGTTTGCCGGGCATTACATCGCCTGCCACTTCGCCATCGGCCAGATCGCGCGGGGCATCGGCACCGGCCAGATAGCGCCAGCCTTGGTGCGCGCGTTTGGGCACCGGGTAGATGCCGATCAAATCAGTCGAAATGACGATATTGGTGCGCCCGCCTTCGGCTTCCTCAAACCGCAGGATTTCGCTGCGCGCAACCAGCTGGTGCTTGTAGACCCAGAACAGCGAGCCGTGATCCGTGCCATCGCCGGGCGCGATTTCAACGGCGCGCTTGGGCAGATAGCGCGTGGTCAGCCGCGCCTCAACGCCGCGGTTCTGGAACCAGGTGTGCAGTTCTTCCAGCGATTGCGCGCCATATGCGACCTTGGTCAGGTTCAGCGGCATCAGGCCAGCCCGCTCAATACCGCGAGCCCGAGGAACGAGAAGAAGCCCATCACATCGGTCGCCATCGTGACGAACACTGCCGACGACACTGCGGGATCGATCTTGAGCCGGTCAAGCGTGACCGGCACCAGAATGCCCGCCGATCCCGCGACCAGATTGTTGATCAGCATGGCCGCCGCGATCACCGCGCCGAGCAGCGGATTGTGGAAGATCAGCCCGACGCCAGAACCGATCAGGACCCCGAGCGTCAGCCCGTTGACGCTGGCGATTGAAAATTCGCGGGCGATCATCCGCCAGGTGTTCGAACTGGTGATCTGGTTGGTGGCGAGCGCGCGCACCACCACCGCCAGGGTTTGGGTCCCGGCGTTGCCGCCCATCCCAGAGACTATCGGCATCAGCACCGCGAGCAGCGCAAACCGCCCGATCGCGCCTTGGAAAAGCCCGACGACGCTCGAGGCGATAATCGCGGTGCCCAAGTTTACAACCAACCAGGTTAGCCGAGTTTGAATGGTGAACCGAATTGGTTCGTTGATATCACCATCGCCCGCGCCCGACAGCAGCAGCGCATCCTCGCCAGCTTCTTCCTGAATGATGTGGACCACATCATCGACCGTGATCTGGCCGACCAGCCGCCCGTCGTCGTCGACCACCGCAGCCGAAATCAGCGCGTATTTCTGGAACCGCAGCGCGACTTCTTCCTGATCCATCCCGACCGGGATCAGGCTCTGTTCGCGGGTCATCACATCGCGCAACGCGATATGGCGCGGGGTCCGCAGCACCCATGACAGCGCGCAAGTGCCGATGGGGTGGAACCCAGTGTCGACGATGAACACTTCCCAGAACTCGTTAGCCAGTTCGGGGCTATCGCGCAGGAAATCGATCAGATCGCCGACCGACATGTGCTCAGGCACCGCGACGAAATCGCGGCTCATCAGGCGGCCGGCGGATTCCTCGGGGAACGACAGCGCCACTTCGATCGCAGCGCGGTCGGCTGGCTCCATCTCGGCCAGCACGGCGCGTTGGTCGTGCTCGTCCAGATCTTCGAGCATCGCCACTGCGTCATCGGTGTCGAGCTGTTCGGCGATATCGGCGACTTCGCCGGCTGGTAGCGATTCGACCAGCAGTTCGCGGACGTGATCGTTGAGCTCGGCAAACACCTCGCCGCCCATCAGATCGGTGATCGCCTTGGCCAAGGGCAGACGCTCGTCCGCGTCGATCAGTTCGAACAGGTCGGCGATGTCGGCCGGGTGCAGCGGTTCGACCAGATCATAGACCTGATCGTTCTCGCCCGCATCCAGCGCGCTCTGCACGCGCCGGACGAAATCCTTTTTCAGCGTGTTCTCGTCGTCCAGACTGTCCATCCGGCGCACCTCAAGCACCGCGTCTTCGGCGGGGTCGCGGCGTTCGGCAAGGAGCTGCTCGGGAGTCATCGGGGAGTGTCTAGGCCGCTAAAACACAAAAGCAACCGGGCAGGCGCGCGGGGCGTGACTTTGTCCGCCGCCGCCCTATATCGGGTGCCAAATCGCAAGGAGATAGCCCGATGGCTGACGAATACCTGACCCTGACTCTCGATAGCGGCGACGTGAAGATCAAGCTGCGCCCCGATCTCGCCCCCGGCCATGTCGACCGGATCAAAGAACTGGCCGGCGAAGGCTTTTACGACGGGGTCAAGTTCCACCGCGTGATCCCCGGCTTCATGGCGCAGGGCGGCTGCCCCGATGGGACCGGGATGGGCGGATCGTCCAAGCCCGACCTGAAGGCCGAATTCAGTGCCGAACCGCACGTTCGCGGCGTCTGCTCGATGGCCCGCACCAGCGCGCCCAACAGCGCCAACAGCCAGTTCTTCATCTGCTTTGACGATGCCGGATTCCTTGACCGCCAGTACACCGTGTGGGGCACTGTCGAAGAAGGCATGGACCACGTCGATGCGCTGCCCAAGGGCGAACCCCCGCGCGAGCCGGGCGTGATCCGCAAGGCGACGGTTGGCTGATATATCCTCCCCGCTGGCGGGGAGGGGACCCACGTAGTGGGGGAGGGGCACATGCCGGAATCCCTGACGCCGAGAGTGAAGGCGACTAGGCACGTGCCCCTCCACCATGCTGCGCATGGCCCCCCTCCCCTAGAGGGGAGGAATGGCAAGCCGCCGCACCTTCGGCACCTTAATCTGGGGGTCGAGCATCTGGCCCTTCATGATCCCTTCGCCCTTGGTGGCAGAGCGCGGCGCATCGTAGATCTTGCGCACCACTTCCAGCCCGCTCAGCACCCGGCCAAACGCAGCATAGCCAGCGCGGCCTTCGGCATTCGCGGACTTGGGATCGGCGTCGAACGAGGGCGTATCATTCAGCATGATGAAAAAGTCCGCGCGGGCGGTGCCCGGCGCGTTGCGGGCCATCGACAGCGTCCCGGCCTTGTGGCTCAGCCCGGTCTGGCTGGTCGGTTCGTGTGCGATCGGCGGCATCAGCTTTGCCGGGAAAGGGTTGAGACCGCCCTGAACCAGCCCGCTGGGTTCCTGCCCCCAGCCGAAATGCATCGAGCGGTAGAACACCATTCCGTTGTAACGCCCGCTGTCGACGTAGCGTATGAAGTTTTCGACCGTGATCGGCGCATGTTTGTGATCGAGTTCGAGCACGATCGGGCCGAATTCTGTGACCAGCTCCACTAGCACCAGATCGCCCAGCGGCGGCAGGGGCGGAGTTTTGGCAGCCCGCACCTTGGGCTTGGCCGCGGCAGTCAGCGCGAGCAGAGTTGCGGGCAAGGCGGCGAGGACGAATCGGCGTTTCATGGGGCAATGCTGCCCAATCGCTGCG
The DNA here is from genome assembly GCA_031410255.1 of Novosphingobium sp. Lineage (GTDB taxonomy): Bacteria > Pseudomonadota > Alphaproteobacteria > Sphingomonadales > Sphingomonadaceae > Novosphingobium. Next base: position 31,774 of record JANNYT010000199.1, read on the forward strand.
GCCAGCGCCAGCACTGATGCACAAAGTGGTTCAAACCCTGCACCAAGCGCCACAACCATGGCACGAGCCGCCAAGTAGAGCGCCAAAACGCTGCACAAATTCAGCTCGGTTTGGCATTAAATGACTTAATGTCCGAGTGTTACATGACATTCAAGAGGTTTTGGTGCGGTCGGTCTGAGCACGCTCGTGATCGACAAGATTTGCAGTAGCGCGAATTTTTCATGTAGGAAACCGCTGCTAACGCCAAAGCGCAGCTCGCTCCCAGCGTGTTGAAGTGCGGCCCTAATGGCGGCGATGGGCGCTTTGCCGGTATTCGCCGGTTATCGTTACGTTGAGACCGCCGCATTGAGTGTTTTCGCCAAATTCATCGATCAGCCAGTGGCCTTGGCGGATCCGTTCAATGTGGAAGCGGCAAGCATAATCGTCGCCCGGCTCTTCATCGAAGGTAGCCTTGCCGTCCTTAAGTTCGATCAAACCCCACGCTTCCCCGTCGTGAACCCCGAGTGTTTCAGAACCTTGCATATGAATTGCGCTGATCGAGAAATAGACCCAGCCATTATAGATAGGAAGCACTTCAAGATCCGCAAAGTCGTTTCGGTTTGAATCAGCGCGCTGATAAACGGTACCAAAGCCGCCTGACTGACTTTGCCAACCGAGCCATTCGCGGTGGACCTTGAGAAGGCAAGTCCGGTCCGCCCCGCAGCGGTTTCGGTCTGCGATCCACCGGCGCTGGTCCACCAACGATACGCCGCCGTCCCTCGTCTGGACTCGATAGACCCTGGCCACCGCGCGGTCCCAAGCTGCCAGTTCTGGATCGGCGCAGATGGCTTTCTCCGAAGAAGTCAGCGTTCCGCTGCAGGAAAAAGAGGGTCGAACAGCTGGGGCAGTGGCGGCAAGTAATAGCAGCGCGAACAAGGCTGCCAGCGACCTCACAGCCCGGCGCCCGCGATCCAGTCGTGGAAAATCCGCACGCTCCGCAGTTCCAGCGCGTGAGGGCGGCAGATGAACCAATAGGAATAGGGGCTTTCGACCTCAACCTCGAACAGCTTGGCGAGGCGGTTGTCGTGGCTGCGGTGGAAATGGTCGTCATGCATAATCGCAATGCCCAGGCCATTGGCGGCCGCCTCCAGGATTAGCTGGCCCGAATCCATGTGGTCAATCGCCGTCGGGGCCAGTTTGGGTATGCCCAGCGCCTGCTTCCACGCAACGAAACTGTCGGGCAGTTCGGTGTGGATCAGGAAAGTCTGGCGCGCCAGCACCTCGGCGTTTGGAGTGCTGCCGATCTCGGTGGCGAGCGCCTTTGAGGTGAAGGCATAGACCATATTGTGATCGAGCCGCACCGCGTGGAACGCCGGATCAGGCTGCTTGGCCAGCACGATTGCCGCATCGAGCGTATCGCCGACTCTTGCCTCGGGATGCGAGCCGGTGTCAAAATCGATGTGCAGCCGGGGGTGGGCCTTGCGCAGTTCGGGCAGGCGCGGGAACAGCCGTTGGGTGCCGAACAGCGGCAGTACCCCCAGATGCAGCCGCAATACCTTAGAATCCTCAACCTGCCCTTCGACAGCTGCCGCCAACTCGTCAAAGCGCAAGCTGACCGCATCGTAAAAGGCGTGGCCGTCGTCGGTCAGCTTCATCGCCTGATGCTGGCGGGTGAACAGCCGTTTGCCGATGAATTCCTCCAGCGCGGCGACCCGGCGGGAGAGCGCCGAGGGGCTGAGCCCGAGCTCGTCAGCGGCGGCGCGGGCGCTGCCCAAGCGGACAATCCGCACGAACGCTTCGATCGCGCGGAGGGGAGGCAGGCGGCGGATGGCCAAGGCGCTTAGTCTTCCGGTATTTCCAGGGGAGGAGGTGGGTGGAGCCGCAAACGGGTAACGTGTTTTTCAGTCCCCGCAATCACTTCCAGCTTCCAGCCGCTGTCATGGTGCAGCATCGCGCCGACCCCGGGCACGGCTTCAGCCAGCAGAAACGCAAGCCCGCCCAGCGTATCGACGTCTTCCTCGACCTCGCCCAGCCGGGGATCGATCACCCGGCCGACCTCTTCCAGTTCGGCCCGGGCATCGGCTTCCCACATCCCGTGTTCGAGCGGAACCAGCATCGCTTCGGGCTCGTCGTCGTGCTCGTCTTCGATTGCGCCGGTGATTTCCTCGACCAGATCTTCGAAGGTGATGATCCCGTCGGTGCCCGAATATTCGTCGATCACCACGGCCAAGTGCACCCGGCTGGCGCGCATATCGTTCAGCACGTCGAGCGCGCCGCGGGCATGCGGCACGAACAGCGGCTGGCGCAGCAGGGTGGTCCAGTCCTTGGGCGGCTTGCCCGCCGCGAGCAATGGAAACACGTCCTTGATCAGGACCATGCCGACAATTTCGTCGAGCGTGTCGCCATAGACCGGCAAGCGCGAATGGCCGTGCTGCGCAAAGGCGGTGACGACTTCATCCCAGGTGGCGCTTTGCGGGATCGCGATGATCTCGCCGCGCGGGATCGCGACGTCGTCGGCGTCGTTTTCGCTGAAGTGGAGCAAGTTGCGCAGCATCTGCCGCTCAAGCGGAGAGAGATCGCCGTTGCCCTCAATGGCCCCGTCTTCCTCGTGCTCGTCGATCGCTTCTTCGAGCTGTGCGCGCAGCGACTGGTCGCCGTCGTGGCCGGTTATCAGGCGGCGGATCAGGCGGCTGATCCAGCCTCTACTGTCGCCGTCTCCGGTTGGTGTGTCAGACATTGCGGCGCATCAATTCCTAGGGCTCATCGTGGTCGCCATATGGGTCGGCAATGCCCATCTGCGCAAGCGCCTTTATTTCGAGCGCTTCCATCGCGCGGGCATCGGCGGGCGAAGTCTCATGATCATAGCCCGCCAGGTGGAGCAAGCCGTGGACGATCAGGTGCGCGGTGTGGTGTTCCAGGCTGACGCCTTTGTCCGCCGCCTCACGCGTGCAGGTTTCCAGCGCCAGCGCGATATCGCCCAGCAGTTCGGGCGGACGGGCTGGAGCCAGCGTGAGCAGCTCTGCGCGCTCGAGCATCGGGAAGGACAGCACATTAGTGGGCTTGTCCTTGCCGCGCCATTGCGCGTTGAGCGCGTGAACTTCGGCGTCATCGACGAACAGCAGGCTGGCGGACAGGCGCGGGTTGGCCAATTCGGGAGTGATGGTGGCCAGTGCCGCCACTGCTGCGCGAGCCAGCGCAGGCCAGTCGGTCGATGCTGGCCATGCCGCCTCTATTGCGCAGTCGAGGTCGGGCAGCTCCGGGCCGCTGGCCTCGGTCAATTCGAGTGCAGAAACTGGCAATACCGGATGCCATATTCGGCCACTGCCAAGTCAATCCCCGCGATCTGATCGCCGCGCGCCGGGTCTTTCCAGCTGTATCTGGTCTGGACCAAGGGCGGCTTTCCCGGCTTCATCTGAATCGTCTTCACCTCGGGCTTGCCATCGCCAAACCGTTTGCTGTGCGAGGCGAACGCTGCGTCGCAATCGGTCTTTGCCGGAGTATGATTGACCTGCACCAACTTGGTTGTGTCCGGTTTGAAGAAGTAGTCGAGCGTGTAACCAATCCCGTCGATCACCGCCTGACCGGTAGCGAGCCGGTAATTGTCATTGATTCGCTTTTCCTTGATCTCGTCGGTCGGCTGGATTTGGCCACCGCCAGCCGCGATCACGGCAGCGGGCAGCATCCCCCAGCTCACCGCCTGCCAATCGGCCTGCGCGGCAACGGGCAGTGCCGCGATGGCTACGGCGGCAATTTTCAGCAGCAGCCTGTTCATGAAATAAACCACTCATAAGCCTCAACAATCCGCCCGACGATCGGATGGCGCACCACATCGCTTACGCTAAACCGGGTCACCGCAATGCCCTCGATCCCCTCCAGCCGGGCCACTGCATCGCGCAGCCCGCTCATCGCCGCGCCGCCGGGGATATCGACCTGGTTGGGATCGCCGCAGATCACCATCCGGCTGTTCTGGCCAAACCGGGTCAGGAACATCTTCATCTGCGCGGGCGTGGTGTTCTGCGCCTCGTCCAGAATCACAAAGGCATCGGCCAGCGTGCGCCCACGCATGAAGGCGATCGGGGCGATCTCGATCTCACCGCTGGCTATGCGGCGTTCGACCTGTTCGGGCGGCATGCAATCGTAAAGCGCATCGTAGATCGGGCGCAGGTACGGATCGACTTTTTCCTTCATGTCGCCGGGCAGAAAGCCGAGCCGCTCGCCCGCCTCGACCGCCGGGCGCGACAGGATCAGACGCTGAACCGAACCGGTGATCAGCTGACTGACTGCTTGCGCCACCGCTACGTAAGTCTTGCCGGTTCCGGCTGGCCCAAGGGCAAAGATCATGTCGCGGCTGGCCAGCGCCTGCATATATTCGATCTGCATTGCGCTGCGCGGAACGATGGTCTTCTTGCGGGTGCGGATCATCACGGTTGGCGCGCCATCGCCCCCGGCCACGATCCCTTCGAGCGTGGGCTCGGCCGACATCGCGATCAACGCCTCGATCGCCCCGGCATCAAGCTCCTGGCCTTGCATCAAGCGCTTGTGCAGCCCCTTGAGCACATCGCGGGCGCGCGCCACGGCCTCATTCGTACCTTCAATTTGCACCTTGTTGCCGCGCGCCGAGATAAACACCCCCAGCCGGTTTTCGATCTGGACCAGATTGGCATCGAACTGGCCGAACAGCGATCCCAGAATCGAGGCTTCGTCAAATTCAAGCTCGCTGCGGGCGCGTGGCGGACCTTCGGAGCGCAGATACGCCGGTTCATGGGCGCGGGTGGGTTTGCGGGACATATGGTGAGCGGCGCACTCCTCTCGGGCAAAGCGCATCGCTGGCAGCGATCAACGCTGCAACCAAGATAGCTTGCCGCCCGCCGGGTGCAAGAAGGATGTGCGTTAAAAACGCGGCCCGAAGCGAAAATGCGCTTTCTGTTCAAGCCGCTCTGTTACACTTGGACGACAACGCGTCCGGCGACCGAGATCGGGGTAGCTTCGAGCAGCTCGACCTGAACCAGATCACCGATCGCACAGTCGCCGGTGAAATGGACCGATTGCAGCCACGGGGATTTGCCCAGCCATTGTCCGGGCAAGCGGCCCTTGCGCTCGATCAGGACCTGACAGGTCCGCCCGGTGGTGGACTGGTTGAAGGCCAGGCTGCTGCGCTGGAGCGCGGCTTGCAAACGTTGCAGCCGCTCGTCCATCACCTCGGCCGGGATCTGGCCGTCCATAGTCGCCGCCGGAGTGCCGGGGCGCGGCGAGTATTTGAAGCTGAAGCATTGGGCGTATCCGACTTGCTCGACCAGCTGCAAGGTTTCGGCAAATTCAGCCTCGGTCTCACCCGGAAACCCGACGATGAAATCGCCTGACAGCGCAATGTCGGGCCGGACCGCGCGGGCCCGGTCAAGCACCCGCAGATAGCTGGCAATGCTGTGGCTGCGGTTCATCGCCTTGAGCACCCGGTCGCTGCCCGCCTGGACCGGCAGATGCAGGAACGGCATCAGCTTTTCAATGTCGCGGTGCGCCGTGATCAGCCCCTCGGTCATGTCGTTGGGATGGCTGGTGGTATAGCGGATTCGGGCCAGCGCGGGGATTTGCGCCAGCGCCTCGATCAGCAGTTCCAGCCCACGCCCATCAGCATCTCGCCAGGCATTCACGTTCTGACCGAGCAGCGTGATTTCCTTGGCCCCGGCCTCGACCAGCCGCTGCGCTTCGGCCAGCAGATCGCCGAACGGCCGCGAGACTTCGGCCCCGCGCGTGTAGGGCACCACGCAGTAAGTGCAGAACTTGTCGCAGCCTTCCTGCACGGTCAGGAAGGCGCTGGGGCCAACCTTGCGCCGCGCGGGCAGCGTGTCGAACTTGGTCTGCGCGGGCATATCGGTATCGACCGGCCTCGCGCCTGCCACGGCTGCTGCGACCATCGCGGGCAAGCGGTGATAGGCTTGCGGGCCGACCACCATGTCGACCAGCGGGGTGCGGCGCAGGATCTCTTCGCCCTCGGCCTGCGCCACGCAGCCCGCGACCGCGATCAGCGGGCTGGTGCCATCATCGCGGCGCAGCCGGCCAATGTCGGAAAAGACTTTCTCGGTCGCGCGTTCGCGGATGTGGCAAGTGTTAAGCACGACCAGATCGGCATCCTCGCCCTCTGCGGCCGGTGCGATGCCTTGCTGGCTCAGCAGCTCGGCCATCCGCTCGCCATCATAGACGTTCATCTGGCAGCCGAAGCTTTTGACGCGGTAAGTCTTGGGGGGCGGGGTGGCGGTCATGCGGGGCGGCCTATAGCGCCGGGTCAGGCAGAATCCAAAGCCTCATCGCGGGGTGCCTGGTATCCGATCGCCGCTATGTCGAAACGAAAGGCGCGCAGCGGTTTGCCCAGCGACGTGGTCAGCCGTTCTTCAATCTGCTCGCGGGCCTGGGCCGCGATCGCCTTGCGACCGGGGAAATCGTGCGGGTCGAACGGATCGAGGAAGTGCAGATCGACTTTGAAGGTGCCGGGCCGGGCAAATATCCGGCGCGCATTGTCGATCCCACTTTCCTCCCCCAGCCAGCCGATCCATTCGGCCACCGCCCCGTAATCGATGACCACCGGCTGGACCAGCATGCCAGGCGGCGGTGGTTCGAGCACGCGGAGCATCGATGTCTTGAACGGCAACAGCGATTGCCCGTCGGTCACGCTGCCTTCGGGAAAGATCACCACGGACCAGGTATCGGCCAAGGCCTCACGCAGGGCGTTGATCTGCTCAGCAATGTTCATCCGGGCCTGGCGCTGGGTAAACACCGTGCGGTTGAGCCGGGCCATCCAGCCGAGCATCGGCATTTCGGCAATTTCGGCGCGGGCGACAAAGGCCGATCCCGCTATCCCGCCAAGCACCGGGATATCGAACCACGAAATGTGATTGGGCATGAAAAAGACATCACGCCGCAGCGGAACGCCATGCACCCGAACTCGCGCGCCGATCGCGCGAGTCGCAATCCGTAGAAACACCATCGGGAAGGGTGAGCCGTACTTCACCCGCCGAAACAGATAATGCAGCGGGACAATGATGAGCAGGATCGCCAGCAGCATCGCCGCGCGGGCACAGATTCGCCACCAGCCCAGCAAGTCAATCGGCACCGGCTCGCCCGCATTGGCGCGGCGGATCGCTTCGGGCGAATCAAACGCAATTGCCGGCATGAGCAATTCCCCCGGATAACGGCTCAAGAAATCAATTCGTGCAACATCGCGTCGCGTGCGGCGGCGGCCATGGTCTTGCGGTTGAGCAATTGCGATCCGGTCAGCGGAGGCAGGAAGGTAATGGTCATTGCCACCGGGCGGCGGCGCGCCATGATCCGCAGGAAGTTGTCGAGCCCGTGTTCCTCGCCGATCCACGCCAGGTGCGCGGCCTCAACGCCGTAGCCGAGCACGACCGGCTGCACGGCAATCCCCGGCGGCAGCGGCTCGAACGCAGAGAGCAGCGAACTTTTGAACGGCAGCAGGCCGGTGCCATCGCTGGTGGTGCCTTCGGGAAAAATCGTCAGCGCGTGCATGTCGGTCATCGCAAAGCGCACCGCCGCGATCTGGTCAGCCACGCTGGCGCGGTCATGCCGCGCGACGAACACCGTATCGTTCATCTTGCACAACCATTTGAGCAGCGGCATCGCGGCCAGCCCATCATGCCCGACAAAAGCGCTGCCGGTGATCTTGCTGAGCGCCGGAATATCGATCCAGCTGACGTGATTAGCGAGCAGGAACACCGGTCCGGCGGCGCGCTGGCCGCGCACGTTCACCTGCACCCCGGCCAGCGCGGTCACCCCGCTCAAGAACAAGCGCGGGGCGGGGTTGGTCAGGCCGAGCAGGCGGCACAGGTAATACAGCGGAATGCAGGCCAGCAGCAGCGCCGTCATCGCCAGAACGCGCGCACTGACCCGCAGCCACCCAGACAGCGATAAGGTGCGCGGCATGGTCAGCGCGGCACCCACCGGTTTACGTGTCCCGTTCCAGCCGCACGCCGTAAAGTTCCATCCGGTGATCGACCAGCCGGTAACCCAGCTTCTCGGCAATCTGGCGTTGCAGGGCTTCAAGTTCGGGATCGACAAATTCGATCACCTTGCCGGTCTCCACGTCGATCAGGTGATCGTGGTGCGCCTCCGGCGCGGCTTCATAGCGTGAGCGGCCATCGCCAAAATCGTGCTTGTCGAGGATCCCGGCCTCCTCGAACAGCCGCACGGTGCGGTAGACCGTGGCGATCGAAATGCGCGGATCGATCGCGACCGCGCGGTCATGCAGGCTTTCGACGTCAGGGTGATCCTGTGCTTCGGACAAGACCCGGGCGATGACGCGGCGTTGATCGGTGATCCGCAGGCCACGTTCGGCACAAAGCGCCTCAATATCGATCTGCTGGTGCACGCTTTGCCCACTTCCAAAATGAATTGCCCCACCGATCATAGAGCGGTGGGGCGATTCTTCAACCGATTGGCTCAGCCTTGAATTACACGACCTTTTTGCGGCCGCGCTTCACCCCAGGCTTGCGCCCCAGGCCGATCTTCTTGGCCAGTTCGCGACGCTTTTCAGCGTAGTTGGGGGCAACCATCGGATAGTCCGAAGGCAGGCTCCAGCGGGCGCGGTACTGATCAGGGGTCAGATTGTAATGCGTCATCAGATGGCGCTTGAGCATTTTCAGCTTCTTGCCGTCTTCAAGGCAAACGATGTAATCGGGCTTGATCGAGGCCCGTATGGTGACTGCCGGTTCGGGCAGTTTTTCTTCGACGACCACGACTTGGCCAAGCCCGGCCAGGGCGCCGTAAACATTGCTGATCAGGGCCGGTACATCGGCGACCGAGACATCGTTGTTGCTGACATGCGCGGCGACAATGTCCGAAGTCAGCGTGATAAGCATTTCATTCGTATCGGCATGGGTTGCATCCATGGCGAAATCCTTCCTAGCTTGATGGCGATCCATTTTGGTAACCGAATTTTTTCGGTTACAAATCCGCTATGCCCTTTCTGACACTGTTGCAAGTAGGCCCCGCCGACTTTCAACAAATCGTCCCTAAACAGGAACATTATTCAGGCGCGGAAAGGGCTGCATCAAGCCACATCGCAAGCAAAAGTCAGCGCATCTATTCGCTCTCCATTGGCGGAGCGGTAGTAATTCGGCCGTTCGCCTATTTGCGCGAAGCCATTGGCGCGGTACAGCTTTTCGGCGGGATTGCCGCGCCGCATTTCGAGCAACAGCCGCTGTGCGCCGCGGATTGCGGCGTGGCGGGCAAAATCTGCCAGCAGTTGCTGACCGTAACCTTTACTGCGGTGCGCGGGGCAGACTGCGAGCAACAACAGTTCTTCTTCTTCAACACCGGCGCGGCTGAGGTAAAATCCGGCGCAATGCTCGCCGTCGCTGACCAAACCGTAATGGCAGTTGCCGATCACCAAAGCATCTTCGACCTGACGGCGGTTCCAGGCTTCACCATAAGCGGGATCGAAAGCGGCGGCCATCACCGCCATGATCCGGTCGAGGTCGTCGGTCGGCAAAGTCACCGCGCACCCTCGGGCAGCCGCGCGTCAGGCGCGCGGCCATAGCGCAGCGTCACGTCGGGGCTGAAGCAGGCGTCAGCCAATGACAGCAGTTCGCGAGCGTCTGGCAGCAGCGCCAGTGCAGTGCCGCGCCCGCGCAGCGCAACCAGTGCTTCGGCCTGCGATCCTGCGACCAGATCGGCCAGCGCAGCCGCTGCCGCTGCCGGGGTGAACGAGGTGGACGCGCCGCGCGCCACGCCATCGGCATCAAATTCCTGCACAAACCACTCGCCATGTCCGCCGGTCATCGCGGTGCTGACCGGCACCGAACCATGCGCCGTCCGGGCCATCGCGGCGACCAGCGCCATGGTCGGATAGCCGACAAGCTCGGCTTGCCAGGCGAGCGCCAGTGCGCGCGCGGCGGCGAGGCCCACGCGCAGTCCGGTAAAGCTGCCTGGACCCAGCGATACCGCGATCCGGCCCGCCTGACCTTTGCCCGGCAGCGCGGCGATCATCGGCACCAGTGCCTCAGCATGGCCGCGCCCCAGCACGCGCAGGTCACCCGCCAGCAGCGTGCCGTGCTCGAACAGCGCGACCGAGCAGGCCTCGGTCGCGCACTCGATTGCCAAAGTTCTCATAGACTGAGCAATAGCGCGTCAGGCGATACGATTGAAAGTGCCGAAATCGGGGCGCGGGCTGCGCTCAAAAATGGTCGTCGGATCGCCGTAGCCCAGGGTCGAAATGAAGTTCGATTTGACCCGCGGGGTATCGGCGAAAAATGCGGCATCGACGGCACCGTTGTCAAAGCCCGACATCGCCCCGGTATCCAGCCCCAGCGCGCGCGCGGCCATCATGAAATAGGCGCCCTGCAAGCTGGAATTGCGGAATGCGGTGGATTCGCGCAGCGTTTCGTTGCCTTCGAACCAGGCCTTGGCATCGGCGTGCGGGAACAGCCACGGCAGCTGTTCGTGGAAATCGAGATCCATGCCGATGATCACCGTCACCGGTGCGGCCAGGATTTTGGGCGGGTTGGCTCCGCCAGCGCAGGCGGCAAGCTTCTGCTTGGCCTCATCGTTGGTCACCCACACCAGCCGTGCGGGCAGGCAGTTGGCCGAGGTCGGCCCCATTTTCAGCAGGTCCCAGATCGCGTGCAGCTGCTCGGTGCTGACCGGCTGATCAAGGTAGCCGTTGTAAGTACGGGCCGTGCGGAACAATTGGTCGAGCGCAGCATCGCCGAGCGGTTGGGTCATCATATTCTCCGGGAAAAAGCTAGGGTGCTCAGGCGGCGCGCACTTCGTGCACTTCGGGAACGTAGTGCTTGAGCAGCGACTCGATCCCTTGCTTGAGTGTTGCCGAGGATGATGGGCACCCGGCGCAGGCGCCTTGCATCGTCAGGTAGACCACGCCTTCGCGAAAGCCGCGATAGACGATATCGCCGCCGTCATTGGCCACCGCCGGGCGCACTCGGGTCTCGAGCAGTTCCTTGATCTGCGCCACGATCTCGGCATCAGCAGGATCATCGTCTTCGTCGCCGGCATCGGCCGGCACCGCGATCCCGCTGGCATCAGGCCCACTGAACAACGGCATACCGGTGATGAAATGATCGAGCAGCAAGGCCACGACTTGGGGTTTGAGCTGGCTCCAGTCGACGCCTTCGCCCGCAGTGACCGAAACGAAATCGCGCCCGAAGAATACGCCCGTCACATCTCCGAGATCGAACAGCGCGGCGGCCAGCGGCGAGGCGGCAGCGGTCTCCTCATCGGGAAAATCGCGGGTCCCGCTGCTCATGACCTGCTCGCCCGGCAGGAACTTGAGCGTGGCCGGATTGGGCGTTGTTTCAGTTTCTATGAACATAACTGGCATGTAGGGTGCTGCCGGGGCCGGTCAAGGGGCGCAAGGGCTGCTTATGCTTGGCGCGCGCCAAGCGGGGCTTCGCGGCTCGAGGCGGTTTCGCCGTTATTCACTGGCCAGTCACATAGAGGCCGCTTATAGTTCGCACCCTATGCAACTGAAGACCCGCGCATCGCGCCTCCTCGCCTTTATTTTCCCCGCTTTGGCCATGCTGGCGCCGCCTGCGCTTGACGCGGCAAGCGCTGCCACGGTCAAACGCCCGGTTGCCAGCTCACCGGCCCCAAAGGTTGATCCGAGCACCCCCTGGCTTTACCGCGGCAGCGATATTCCGCAGGATAAGGAATGGGTGTTTGGCGAACTGCCGAACGGCTTGCGCTATGCCGTCCGCCATAACGGCGTGCCGCCCGATCAGGTCTCGATCCGGATCCACATGGATGTCGGCTCGATGTACGAAAAGCCCAGCGAACTGGGCTATGCGCATTTGCTCGAACACATGGTGTTTCGCCAGTCGCGCTATTTGGGCGATGGTGAAGCGATCCCGACCTGGCAGCGGATGGGTGCCGCGTTCGGTACCGATACCAATGCCGAAACTTCGCAGATCAGCACCACCTTCAAGCTCGATCTGCCCAATGTGACCGTCGCCAAGGCCGATGAAAGCCTCAAGCTGCTGTCGGGCATGATGATCGCGCCGACCCTTTCGGAACACAACGTCCGCACTGACGTGCCGATCGTGCTGGCCGAAAAGCGGGAGCGCGGCGGCACCGCCGAGCGCGTGTTTGAACAGACACAGCAGACGCTGTTCGCCGGGCAGAAGTTCGGATCGCGCCCGGTGATCGGCACCGATGCAACGCTGATCGCGGCCAATGAAGCTTCGGTCCGCGCGTTTCATCAGCGCTGGTACCGCCCTGAAAACTGCGTGATCGTCGCGGTTGGCGATATTACCCCGGCGCAGCTCGAAGCCAGCATCAAGACCTGGTTTGGCGACTGGAAGGGTGTGGGTCCGCGCACGCCTGAACCGCCGTTTGGCGATCCGCTGGCACCCAAGGGGGCTAAGGGCCTCGCTCCGGTCGGCGAGACCAAAGTCATCGTCGAGCCTGGCCTGCCGCGCCAAATCACTTATGCAGTGATGCGGCCATGGCGCCCGGTGCATGATACGATCATCTACAATCAGGGGATCATGGTCGATTCGCTGGCGCAGGCGATCATCAACCGCCGGTTGGAAGCGCGCGCCCGGGCCGGCGGCAGTTTCCTGGTGGCGCAAGTCAGTCAGGAGAAAATCAGCCGCTCGACCGACGCGACCTTTGTGTCGATCACGCCGCTCGGGCCTGACTGGAAAACTGCGCTCGCGGATTCGCGCGCAGTGATCGCCGATGCGATGGCCAAGCCGCCGACTCAAGCCGAGATTGACCGCGAGGCCAAGGAATTCGGCGTCGCTTTTGATAGCTCGGTCGAGCAGGTCCGGCTGCAACCCGCTGCGCGCTTGGCTGACAACATGGTCAGCGCGCTTGATATTCGTGAGACGATTGCTTCGCCCGAAACGGTCCAGCTGATCTTCAACAAGTCCAAGCCGATGTTCACCCCCGCCAATGTGCTGGCGCATACCCGGGCGCTGTTCCGCGGCACGGTAACCCGCGCGGTCTACGTCACGCCCGAGGCCAAGGAAGCGACCGCGCCGGCGCTCAAGCTGGCCTTGGCCACCACGGTTTCAGCCAATGGCAATTCGCGGGTCGATGCCGGCCCGATCAACTTTGCCGACTTGCCGCCGATCGGCACCCCGCAACAACCGGTTGAGACCAAGTCGACCGGGCTGCTCGATATTGAACAGCTCAACTTCGCCAATGGCGTGCGGGTGCTGCTGTTACCGACGGAAGACGAACCGGGGCGCGTAACGCTGAAGGTGCGGTTCGGGGCCGGGTACCGCGCGTTCAACGGCGCGACCGCGCCGTATGCGTCGCTCGGCGATGTTGCTTTGGTCGGGTCCGGCGCAGGTTCGCTCGGTCAGGAAGAAATCGACAAGAGCATGACCGGCCGCAAGATGGGCTTCAATTTCAAGACCGAAGACAGCACGTTCACATTCTCTGCCGATACCCGTGCGGCTGACCTTGACGATCAGCTGTACCTGTTCGCTTCAAAGTTCGCCGCGCCGCGCTGGGATACCAACCCGGTACTGCGCGCGCAGGCTGCGGCCAAGCTCAACTACGCGAGCTACAGCGCCAGCCCGCAAGGGGTGATCCAGCGCGATCTGCGGTTCTATGAACGCGGCAAGGATCCGGTGTTCCGCACCCCCACGCCGCAGGAAATCGACGCGACCACGGCGGCTGGCTTCCGCGCAGTGTGGGAGCCGATCCTCAAGCAGGGGCCAATCGAAATCCAGCTGTTCGGCGATTTCAAGCGTGATGCGGCGGTGGCTGCGCTGGCGCGCACTTTCGGCGCTTTGCCTGCGCGGGGCGCTTTGCCGGCCAATACCGCGCCGGCTACTGCGCACACGCTCGCGCCGTCGCTTTCCCCCGTGCTGCTGTACCACAATGGTGACAAGGATCAGGCCGCCGCCATTCTGGCCTGGCCGACCAGCGGCGGGACCGCCGGGATCCGCGAAAGCCGCCAGCTCGAAATTCTGGCACAGCTGGTCAACAACCGGATCGTCGACAAATTGCGCGAAAAGCTGGGCGAGGCCTATTCGCCGCAAGTGGTCAACGACTGGCCGATCGAGCTTGATGGCGGCGGCAAGATCATGGCGATCGCGCAGCTCAAGGCGGGGTCGGTCAGCGCCTTCTTCGCCACGGCGGACGAGATCGTCGCCGACCTGATCGCCAATCCGGTCAGCCAGGACGAGCTTGACCGGGTGACCGAGCCCTTGAAGCAGCAGCTGACCCGCGCCGGTTCGAGCAACGCGTTCTTCATGTACCTGCTCGAAGGCGCGACCACCGATCCCGCCCGGATCCGTTCGGTCCGCACGATCCTGTCGGACTATACCGAAACGACCCCGGCGGCGATGCAGATCCTCGCCCGCAAATACCTGACCCGCGAGACCAGCTGGCGGCTCGCCGTCTTGCCGCAAGGCCAGACCCTCGGCCCGCTGCCGACGCCCAGCGGCCGTTAAACCCCTAGACCCCACGCGGCTGCGCAAGATAATTTCGCGCAGCCGCCGGGTTTTGCAATTGCCGCCGCTTGCCGCTATGGCGCGCGCTTTCGCGGTATGGAGCGCACCACGTGGCAAGCAATTGGAACCCTGACAGCTGGATGGCGAAGGAAGCCCGGCATTTGCCGTCTTACCCTGACGCCGCCGCGCTTGAGCGGGTGACCGGCATACTCAGCAATTTTCCGCCGCTGGTGTTCGCGGGTGAGGCGCGCGCGCTCAAGGCCGATCTGGCGCAAGTTGCGGCGGGCAAGGGCTTCCTGCTGCAAGGCGGGGACTGCGCCGAGAGCTTCGCCGAATTCCATCCCAACAATATCCGCGATACCTTTCGCGTGCTGCTGCAGATGGCAGTCGCGCTGACTTTCGCCAGCAAGCAGCCGGTGATCAAGGTCGGGCGGATGGCCGGACAGTTTTCCAAGCCGCGCAGCTCGCCGACCGAAGTGATCGATGGGGTCGAACTGCCGAGCTACCTCGGCGACAATATCAACGGGATCGAATTCACCCCTGAGGCGCGGATCCCCGATCCGCAGCGGTTGCTGCAGGCCTATTCGCAAAGCGCCGCGACGCTCAACCTGCTGCGCGCTTTTTCGACCGGCGGTTATGCCAACCTGCGCCAGGTCCACCAGTGGACGCTCGATTTCATGAGCCGCAGTCCGTGGGCGGATAAATTCGCGCAAATGGCTGACCGGATCGGTGAGGCGATGGACTTTATGGAGGCTTGCGGGATCGATCCAACGCGCGTGCCGCAATTGCAGGGTACCAGCTTTTACACCAGCCACGAGGCGCTGCATCTGGCCTATGAGCGGGCGATGACCCGGCAGGACAGCCTGACCGGCGATTGGTACGATACCAGCGCACATATGCTGTGGATCGGTGACCGGACCCGCTTCGAAGGCTCGGCGCATGTCGAGTACTTGCGCGGCGTGGGCAATCCGCTGGGCATGAAATGCGGTCCCTCGATGACCCCGGACGAATTGCTGCGCCAGCTGGACGTGCTCAATCCGGGCCGCGAGCCGGGGCGGATGACGCTGATCAGCCGGTTTGGCGATGACAAGGTCGAAGCGGGTCTTCCGCCGCTGGTCCGCGCGGTCAAGCGCGAAGGCCATCCGGTGGTGTGGAGCTGCGATCCGATGCACGGCAACGTGATCAAGGCCAGCAGCGGCTACAAGACCCGGCCGTTTGACCGGATATTGAACGAAGTGCGCGGGTTCTTCGCGGTCCACCGCGCCGAAGGCACGCACGCAGGCGGCATCCAAATCGAGATGACCGGGCAGGACGTGACCGAATGCGTTGGCGGAGCCGTGGCGATCAGCTCGGAAAGCCTGGCTGACCGTTATCACACCCATTGCGACCCCCGGCTTAACGCCGCGCAGTCGCTCGAGCTGGCGTTCCTGCTGGCTGATATGCTCAATCAGGAAGCC
>JANNYT010000200.1:0-3104 GCA_031410255.1 Novosphingobium sp.
GTCCCCGCCGCCGATCCGCGCGCCGCTGCGGTGGCTGAACAGCGCGATTCGCTCCACGATGTGATGAAGGCGGCGCAGGCGTGGTTTGCCGAGCGGCTCGCCTCGGACGAGGGCGCGAAGGCGCGGGCTTATCTGGCCACGCGCGGGTTTAATGACCGCACGGTCGAGCGGTTCGGCTTTGGCTACGCGCCAGAGGGCCGCCAGGCACTTAAGGCCGCGCTCAGCCAGTTTCCTGAGGCGATGCTGATTGAAGCGGGCTTGCGGATCGCGGTTGAGGACAAGGACCCGTATGACCGGTTCCGCGGGCGGCTGATGCTGCCGATCGAGGATGCGCGCGGGCGGGTGATTGCGTTTGGCGGGCGCATTCTGGATGCGCAGAAGACCGATGCGCCGAAGTATTTGAACAGCCCTGAGACGCCGTTGTTCGACAAGGGCCGCACGCTTTACAACCTCCACCGCGCTGGCCCCGTCAGCCGCCAGAGCGGGCGGATCGTGGTGGTCGAAGGCTATATGGACGTGATCGCGCTGGCGGCGGCGGGGATCGAAGACGGGGTCGCCCCGCTCGGCACCGCGCTGACCGAGCGGCAAATCGAGCTGTTGTGGCGAATGACCGAGGTGCCGGTGCTGTGCTTTGATGGCGATACCGCCGGGCAGCGCGCCGCAATGCGCGCGGTGACCCGCGCCTTGCCGCTGCTGCGCCCGGCCCACTCGCTCAGCATCGTGCGGCTGCCGGCTGGGCTCGATCCCGACGATCTGATCAAGCGCGAAGGGGCCAAAGCGCTGACCGACCTGCTCGCCCGGCCCGCTTCGCTGCTCGATCTGCTGTGGGAGCATGAGCGCGACGCGCTGCCGCTGGTAACGCCCGAGGACAAGGCCGGGCTCAAGGCGCGGCTGATGGCGCAGGTCGAGACGATTGCCGACCGCGATATCCAGGCGCTGTACCGGCGCGAGTTGAGCGAGCGGTTCTCCGCCTTCGCCTTCCCCAAGCGTGAGGAACGCGTCTGGCAACCGGGCAAGCGCGGCTTGCCGGTGGCGCGCCGCAGCGATCCCGCGCACCTCGCCCGGCTGCGCAAAAGCACCGGCTCACGCGATGCGCTGTCGGCCGCAGTGCTGGCCGGGCTGATGCGCGATCCGACCGAACTGGCGCGCCACGCCGATGCGTTGGCCCACGCCGCACTGCCCGATCCGCGCTTTGCCGAATTGCTCGATGCGGTTGATTCGGGCGAAGTGCTTGAAACTGTGCATCTTGGCACCATATTGGCCCGACGGGGTCTCGCACCCCCGGCTCCTGAAGAATATGCTGCGCTGCGTTTTGGCTTTCTGGACGACGCCGCGCCCACTGAATTAGCCCGGGCCGATCTGGCTCAGGCGGTGGCTTTGCTGGTCGAACGGCCTGCGCTGGAAGCAGCGCTGGCCGAGGCAACCAAGCGGTTTGAGCGTGACCTTTCAGACGGGGCCTATGCCGAACAACAGCGATTGCTGAAGAGAAAGCTGGAATTTGACGCGCGCTTGCGCCAAATGGCCAGCGCGCGAGCAGAGGCTCATTCAGAAGCCCTTGCCAAACCTATGGCGGAATAATGGACGAAGACGAAACCACCGGTGGCAACGAAAACAGCGATGCCCCGCTGATTGACCTGAATGAAGCATCGATCAAGAAGTTGATCGCGCGCGCCAAACGGCGCGGCGTGATCACTATGGACGAGCTGAACGAGGCGCTGCCGCAGGACCAGATGAGCACCGATCAGATCGAAGACATCATGTCCGCGATCAGCGAGATGGGTGTAAACATCGTCGAAAGCGATGAAGACGCGATCGACCCTGAAGAGAAGGACGTCGACGAAATCGACGAGCCCGATCAGGGCGCCGAACGGCCCGATCTGATCAAGAAAAAAGAAATCATCGAGCGCACAGACGATCCGGTGCGGATGTACCTGCGCGAAATGGGTGCGGTCGAACTGCTCAGCCGCGAAGGCGAAATCGCCATTGCCAAGCGGATCGAAGCCGGGCGCGATACGATGATCCTGGGGCTGTGCGAAAGCCCGATCACCTTCCACGCGATCATCCAGTGGTCCAACGCGCTTAACGCCGGTGAAATGCAGCTGCGCGAGATCCTCGATCTTGATGCCATGCTGTCCAAGGAACCCCCGCCCGAAAACCTGACCGAAGACGGTGAGGAAGAAGATGGCGGCGAGATTACCGAAGCGACCGCCGGCCCTTCCTACAAGGAAGAGGAAGAGGTCGAAGAGGAACCAGCGGCCGAGGAAGAAGACGAAGACGGCGAGCCGCGCACGCGCCGCCCGGTCGAGGAAGAGGAAGAAGACAACACCCTCAGCCTCGCGCAGATGGAAGCCCAGCTCAAGCCCGAAGCGCTTGAGAAGTTTGCCCACATCACCGCCTTGTTCAAGAAGTTTGAGAAGATCCAGAACGACCGTCTCGGCGTGATGAGCGCTGGCGGGGCGTTCACGAACACCAAGGAAAAGAACTACCAGGCGCTGCGCGAGGAATTGACCGCGCAGGTTGAAAGCGTGCAGTTTCACGCCACCAAGATCGAATATCTGGTCGACAACCTCTATGCCTTCAACCGCCGCCTGACTGCCCTTGGCGGCCAGATGCTGCGCCTGGCCGAGCGTCACAAGGTCAACCGCAAGGACTTCCTTGATAGCTACGTCGGGCATGAGCTTGATGACGGCTGGCTCGCTTCGCAGTCCGGCAAGGACAAGAAGTGGGCCGCCTTCGCTGAAAACGAAATCGACGCGGTTGAGCGGATTCGCGCCGAAGTTTCGGATATTGCCTCGGCCACCGGCATGGCGCTCACCGAATTCCGCCGGATCGTCAACATGGTCCAGAAGGGCGAGCGCGAAGCGCGGATCGCCAAGAAGGAAATGGTTGAGGCGAACCTGCGCTTGGTGATCTCGATCGCCAAGAAGTACACCAACCGCGGTCTGCAATTCCTTGATCTTATTCAGGAAGGCAACATCGGGCTGATGAAGGCGGTCGACAAGTTCGAATACCGCCGCGGCTACAAGTTCAGCACTTATGCGACCTGGTGGATCCGTCAGGCGATCACCCGCTCCATCGCCGATCAGGCCCGCACGATCCGCATC
>JANNYT010000201.1:0-6194 GCA_031410255.1 Novosphingobium sp.
TCGTCGTTCCACAGATTGTCGAGCAGCTGGAAATTGGCCGCCGCACGTCCCGCTGGGCGCAGCATGTCGAATGCGGTCAGAAGCATTTCGGCTGGTGCCAGCCCCAGCGTATCGACCAGCCGGTCGACATCGAAATAGCGCTGGTCCGACCATGACTGAAACAGCGTCATTGCATGAAAATCAACTGGGGTGGTGAACACCGCGAGGTTTTTTGGCCCAGCCGCATGATTCAGCCCTGACCACAGCACCGACAGTACGCCGCCCATGCAATAGCCGACCAGGCTGACGTCGCTCTCGCCGGTCAGCCGCTTGACCTCGGCCACAGATCCGCCGACGAAGTCCTCGACGTAGTCCTTCATCGCCAAGGCGCGGTCTTCGGGGCGCGGAGCTTCCCAATCGGCCATGAACACATCGTAGCCGCGCAGCAGCAGGAATTCGACCAGGCTTTGCCCGGGAATCATGTCGAAAATGTAGCCGCGGTTGGTGGTCGCCATCACCAGCAACACCGGCACGCGGTACACTTCCTCGGTCAGCGGATGGTAGTGATAGAGCCGCAATGGCCCGCGGCTGAGCACCACGTCCTTGGCGCTGGCCCCCAGCACCGGGGCTGACGAGCCGAGATAACCCAGCCCCTTGAGGCTGCGCTGGATTGTCCGCTCGACTGCGGTTTGCGCCGAATCGAGGAACGCGGTGGCCATCAGGCCCCGGAGTCTGACTTGGCCGGCGGCTTGCGCGTGCGGGAGACGGCGGGGCGCTTGGGCGCGGTATCGGGGGCCACTTCGCGCAACACTTGCTCGATCCGGGCCAGACTTGCCTCAATCCCGCCCAATCGCGCGCCAAGCGTTTCAAAATCGGCGCGGCTTGGCAGGTTGGCGGCGGCCAGCAGCTTGCCGCTGGCTTCATCGCTGGCGGCTTTGATCTGCACCGCCGCGCCGCTCAACGCTTGCATCGCGCGGGCGGCCTCAGGCTTCGCCAGCAGTTCGGTGCCATGTTCGTTGATCAGCTTTTCCCACTGCGTCACCCATGTGCGTGCGAGGCCAAAGGGATCGAGGTTGGGAGCGTCTGCCATGATGAGGCGATCATTGGCGGTCGCGGCAGCGCAGTCAAGTCGCAGCCGTCGGCGCGCGCTGCGCCGGGGTTTTGCGCTTGTTCCAGCGCCGTTCACACGCCAAGGAGCAGTCCGCTGCAGATGGGCCGCCCGAAGTCCCGAGTCGCTGTGCTGCAATCGAGGCTTCGTGTCCCAACCTTTCCGCCGCCTTGCTGACCTCGCGCCGCGCCAGATGCGCGAGAAACTGGGCGAGCGGCTGACCGGAGCGGTGCTCGCCTTGCTGGCCGAAGCGCTGCTGATACTGGCCTTCCTGTCGATCGATTTTACTCCCGAGCCACCGGCCAAGCCGCCCGCGCGGATGGTCAGCATCAGCATCGAACAAGACGAGCAACAAGCGCCCGAACCCGCCAAGGCAGAAGCCAAGCAGGCCCTGCCGAGCATGCAGGCGCCCAGCAGTCCCCAAGCACCGGCACCCGAAACGCCGGTGATCACCCCGCCCGCTGTGCCGCCACCGCCCGCGATTATTCCTACCAAGAACACCCAGCTGGCGGGTTTCGACTTGTCCAAGGTCCCCCGTCAGACCCCTGCCACAGCGCCCGGCAAAGGCAAGATGGGTCCGCCCGATCTGGGCGTACCGGGGGACAGCAAACGCGTCGGGTCAGCCCCCAATGGCGCGCCGATGTACGCCGCAGCTTGGTACCGCGAGCCCTATGACAGCGAACTGGCGGGCTATCTGCAAACCGCCGACGGTCCGGGCTGGGCGTTGATCGCCTGCCGCACTGTGCCCGAGTACCGGGTCGATGACTGCGTCGGGCTCGATGAATATCCCGATGGCTCACACATTCTGCGCTCGGTCCTTGCAGCAGCCTGGCAATTCCGCGTGCGTCCGCCGCGGCTGGGCGGGGTGTCCAAATATGGCGAATGGGTGCGGATCAGGATCGACTATACCGAAAGTGCGAGATAATCGCTTAAAGCGATCAGACTGTCGACTATAATCTATTATGACTATTTGTCGGCGCTGATAGAGGTTCTGCCAGCACAGCTGGTTTGTGGTATTGTTTCGCAGACCGCCAGAGTCGCCAATCGAAATCCAAGGAGCTTGCCATGAACGCCGAAGCCAAATGTCCAATGGGTCACGGAGATACCTCTGTCCGCGCGCTGCTGGGGCGCCAGAACAAGGATTGGTGGCCCGATGCGCTGGCGGTCGACGTGCTCGCTCCAAACGGCGCAGCCAGCCCGATGGGTGACGATTTCAGCTATGCCGAGGCCTTCAAGGCGCTCGATTACTCCGCGCTCAAGGCCGATCTC
Organism: Novosphingobium sp.; assembly: GCA_031410255.1. Classification (GTDB taxonomy): domain Bacteria; phylum Pseudomonadota; class Alphaproteobacteria; order Sphingomonadales; family Sphingomonadaceae; genus Novosphingobium. Next base: position 2,357 of record JANNYT010000201.1, read on the forward strand.
ACCGCCTTGATGACCGATAGCCAGCCGTGGTGGCCGGCCGATTATGGCCACTACGGCCCGTTCTTCATCCGCATGGCCTGGCACGCCGCCGGGACCTATCGCACCGGCGACGGGCGCGGTGGTGCCAATTCCGGGCAGCAGCGCTTCGCCCCGCTCAATTCGTGGCCTGACAACGGCAATCTCGACAAGGCGCGGCGTCTGCTGTGGCCGATCAAGCAGAAGTATGGCCAGTCGATCAGCTGGGCCGATCTGTTCATCCTGGCCGGCAATGTCGGAATCGAATCGATGGGCGGCCCGGTGTTCGGCTTCGGCGGCGGCCGCGCCGATGTTTATGAGCCTGAAAAGGACATCTACTGGGGCAGTGAGGACAAGTGGGTCAACGAAGGCGTGCAGACCCGCATCGATCCCGAGCGCGGCCTTGAAGAGCTCGACGGACCGCTCGCCGCGATCCAGATGGGGCTGATCTACGTCAATCCCGAAGGCCCGGGCGGCAATCCCGATCCGCTGCTCTCGGCGCGCGACATGAAGGCGACCTTCCTGCGGATGGCGATGGATTCGGAAGAAACCGTCGCGCTCACCGCTGGCGGGCACACGTTCGGCAAGGCGCACGGCAACGGCGATGCCTCGCTGCTCGGCAAGGCACCCGCAGGCGGCGATCTCGGATCGCTTGGCTTTGGCTGGCTCAGCAGCGCCGAACACGGCGGCATCGGCGAGCATACCGTAACCAGCGGCATCGAAGGATCGTGGGTAAACACGCCGACCACGTGGAGCGAGAACTACTTCCGCCTGCTGCTCGACTACGATTACGAGCTGGTTCACTCACCCGCCGGGGCACAGCAGTGGCAGCCAATCAATCAGAAGCCTGAGGATATGGCCCCTGCGGCGTGGGACAGCAACGTCAAGGTCCCGACGATGATGACCACCGCCGACATGGCGCTGAAAATGGATCCCGAATTCCGCGCGGTGAGTGAGAAGTTCCGCACCGATCATCAGGCGTTCAAGGATGCCTTCGCACGCGCCTGGTTCAAGCTGACGCACCGCGATATGGGCCCCAAAGTCCGCTACCTCGGCCCCGAAGTTCCGGCCGAAGTTCTGATCTGGCAGGACCCGGTTCCGGCGGGCACAGCCCCATCCGCCGCCGATGTCGCTGCGGTCAAGGCGAAGATCGTCAGTAGCGGGCTGACTGTCAGCCAGCTGGTCAAGACCGCCTGGGCCTCGGCCAGTACCTATCGCAAGTCGGACCATCGCGGCGGTGCCAACGGTGCGCGGATCGCGCTCGCTCCGCAGAAAGACTGGGACGTCAACGAGCCGGCCATGCTGGCCAAAGTGCTCGAAACGTTGAACGGCCTGCGCGGCAACATGAGCTTGGCCGATGCGATTGTGCTGGGCGGGGTGGTTGGTCTGGAAAAGGCGATCACGGATGCAGGCTTCACCGCCGAAGTACCGTTCTCCGGCGGGCGCGGCGATGCCACGCAGGACCAGACCGATGTCGAAAGCTTCCACTGGCTCGAACCGCAGGCCGACGGTTTCCGCAACTACCTGCCCAAGAAGCTGCGCGTGAAGACCGAGGAAATGCTGCTCGATCGGGCGTCGCTGCTGGGTCTTTCGGCACCGGAAATGACCGTGCTGGTCGGCGGCCTGCGGGTGCTCGGGGCCAACCACGGGGAGCGCGGCCACGGCCACTTCACCAAGCGTTCAGGGCAGCTGACCAACGACTTCTTCGTCAATTTGCTCGACATGACCAATGCGTGGAAAGCTAGCGACGAGAGCGAAGAAGAGTACGTTGCCACTGACCGTTCCAGCGGCGGTGAGAGCTGGCGCGCCAGCCGGGCCGACCTGGTTTTAGGCTCCAACTCCGAACTGCGCGCCATCGCCGAAGTCTATGCTGAGAAGGGCCATGAAGTGAAGTTCGTCAAGGACTTCGTGGCGGCCTGGACCAAGGTGATGAACGCCGATCGTTTCGATCTGGCTTGATTAGACAGGCCCCGGATTGCTGGCTGTGGCCGGCAGTTCGGGGCCAGTTTGCAACTGACGCTCAGTCGGCCGCATCCAGCTCGTAAGCCGAATGCAGGACGCGCACGGCCAGTTCGGTTTCGTCCTCGTCGATCAGCACCGAGACCTTGATTTCGCTGGTGCTGATTGCCTGGATGTTGATCCCGCGATCGGCCATTGCGCGGAACATCGTGGCGGCGACGCCGGCGTGGCTTTTCATCCCGACCCCGACGACGCTGATCTTGGCAACCTTGGCATCGGTGATGATCCGGTTGAAGCCGATCGCTTCCTTCTGCGCTTCGAGCAGAGTTTGCGCGCGCAGCAAGTCAGCGCCCGGCACGGTGAAAGTCACGTCGGTCTCACCCTTATCGCGCCCGACGTTCTGGATGATCATATCGACGTTGATATTGGCCGCGGCGAGCGGGCCGAAGATCGTCGCGACCGCGCCGGGCCGGTCGGGCACGCGGGTCAGGATGACCTTGGCTTCGTTCTTGTCGGCAGCGATGCCGGTGATCAACTGGCGTTCCATATCGAGTCCTTCTAGTTCATCATCGCTGACGATCATGGTGCCGGGGATGTCATCGGCCGGGGTCGCATCATCGTCGATGAAGCTGGACAGCACTTGCACCCGCACGCCCTCCTTCATCGCCAGACTGACCGAGCGAGTCTGCAAGACCTTTGAGCCGACCGAGGCCAGCTCGAGCATTTCCTCGTAAGTCACGGCCTTGAGCTTGCGCGCCTTGGCCACGATCCGTGGGTCGGTGGTGTAGACCCCGTCAACATCAGTATAGATATCGCAGCGGTCGGCCTTGATCGCTGCGGCCACGGCGACCGCCGAAGTATCCGATCCGCCGCGCCCCAGCGTGGTCAGGCGGCCATCATCGGACAGACCCTGAAAGCCCGGGATCACCGCAATCTGACCTGCCGCCATCGAGGCGAGCAGCGCGGTGCTGTCAATGTCTTCGATCCGTGCCTTGGCATGCGCGCCGTCGGTGTGGACCGGCAATTGCCAGCCCAGCCAAGATCGCGCCGAGCAGCCCAGCGCTTGCAAGGTCATCGCCAGCAGGCCCGCCGTGACCTGTTCACCGCTGGCCACAACAACATCGTATTCGGCGGGATCATACAGCGGATTGGCTTCGCGGCAGAAGGTCACCAGCCGATCAGTTTCGCCCGCCATGGCCGAGACGACCACCGCAACCTCATGCCCGGCAGCCTGCTGGCGGCGCACGATATTGGCGACGCGGCGGATCCGTTCGGACCCGGCCATCGACGTTCCGCCAAATTTCATCACGATCCGGCCCATGCGCCGTTCTGCCCCTTACGCAACAATATTGCCCGCAGAACTACTCGCACTGCAGCGGGCGTCCTGTTAGAGTTGGCGCATGGCTAATGCAACCACCGCAGCGACAATCCGTCCCGAAGAAGCCGAGCATTTCGGCAAGCTGGCCGCCGAGTGGTGGGATCCCAAGGGCTCGTCGGCGATGCTCCACCGCTTGAACCCGGTCCGGCTGGGATTTCTGCGCGCGGCGATCGATGCTCATTGGCCGGGCGAATCGCATGCGGTGCGGCCGCTGGCGGGCAAGCGCGCGCTCGATGTCGGGTGCGGGGCGGGGCTGCTGTGCGAACCGCTGGCGCGGCTGGGCGCGGCGGTGACGGGGCTTGATGCGGCGGCGGAGAATGTCGCGGCGGCCTCTGCCCATGCCGCCGGGGCTGGGCTCACCATCGATTACCGCTGCGGTGATGTCGCCAGCTTGGGGCTGCGCGATTACGATCTGGTCACCTCGCTCGAAGTGCTGGAACATGTCGGTGACAAGCCGGCGTTTCTGGCAGCCTTGGCCGCCGCGCT